>JAOTUR010000137.1 GCA_029863805.1 Candidatus Krumholzibacteriia bacterium
GGGCCCGTTCTCTTCCAAGTCGACGGCGGGGACGTTGTAGACTTGCCCCATGAACTCTGCAAAGGCCTTTTCGGATATGGCGCCTGTTTTTACCAGATTGTAACTGAGAGATCCGCCTTCGGTCTTTTGAACCTCCAGTGCTTTCCCCATTTGCTCTTGACTAACCAAAGCGGACTCGAGAAGCTTCTTGGCGATTTTGTCTTTCAACAGATGATCCCCCGTTAAGACAAAGTTACTGCGTGTTGATAGATTCCCGTTTGAATTGAAAAAAGCCGACAGAATTCCGCAAGAGTTATGCCACGAGGTATGCGGATCGCCGCGATACTTACCGCCCTAGCTCTGCACTGCCGGCGTTGTTCGAAAGCCGACAGTGCCCCCCCTGCAAGCTCCAATGTCTCGACCAGTTACGGACGGCGATGTCTGGCCACCGCCTCTTGGTATGGTTCCGCCGCTCTGGTTCCGGCTTCGGATGGGCGAACCGCAGGCGCGGGACATTTTTCTAACACCGAACTTCCTACGTGCCTTTGCAATTTCTCCCGAAAGGGCTTGCAAAATGCCACCCGTCGTGTTTACTGCGGATCGGCGTCGGAATTTTCTGCCCCGTCGGCGAGGCTTCTCAGGCGTTCTAGCTTTTTTGGTCCGATGCCCTTTACTGCCAACAGATCTTCCCACCGAGTGAATAACCTTTTGCCAGTTCTTGCGCTAGCTAGTCTTTCAGCAATTACTGGACCAATGCCGGGTAGCAGAATCAGGGAGTCCGGCGGTGCTGTGGACAGGTAGTGCAACGGGTTTTGTCTGTATCCGTCCGGCACCGGACGAGGATGAGATCGCGTGGCCTTTTTAGCAGGTAGTTGTGGTTTTCGGGCAGCGTCAAATCGGAGGGAATGTGTGTGGGCGGAGGAGTCTACCGTTGACCGCGTGTTGACACTCGAGCCAGACCACTGCAATACGACAATCGAGAGCACGACCATGAAGGCCCCGATGATCCTGCGCGTCACCCGCTCCACACCTCACTACAGGACGATTCACAATCAATTGTACAAAGTCCAGGCGATCCCGTACACAAAGGTCCGCGGCGTCATCAAATACGGCGCAACGGTCTCGTACTGGCGGTCAAAAAGGTTCAGCCACGACAAGTACAAATGCGCGTCAATAAGCCTCACTTCGAGCTTCAGATTGAAAACGTCAAACGCAGAAAGTTCTCGTCCCCCGGAAATCCGGGATCCACCGTGTTCGTACTGGGCCGCCAGTGTAAAGTCACTCGTATTTTTGAAAAGCGACTTTCCAATCGAGGCCGACGCGTTCGCCCGCAACTTGGGGACACCTTCGAAGTAGCCTGTCTTGTCACCTGTTGAAAGCAATACTCCACCGGTGGCCTCGACAGCGACTCCAAGATACGACCCACTCACCCGAAACCTATCTTGAAGCACGTGTACCCCGGCGTCATCGGAATTCACGGGTTTGATGAGGACGTTGGGCGAGGTGGCCACAACGCGAGCAAGAATCGGCTGCCGGACCCACACCCCCGTCCACCCCACCTCGTTGCTCAACACGCCAATACGACTGTGAAGCCGCGTGCCCGCTTCGAGCGATGATTCAGCACCGAGATTGCTGTTTCCCGCTACCTCGGTTGTGCCTGCCGTACCCCTGACATGGCGAGGCAGAAAGAGTTCACCCAGGTTGGGCAAGCGATACCCCCGTCTGGCCTCAATCAGCAGCCGATTCTCGGAGCTCAGCTCCCGGCTGATCGCCAGTCTTGCACCCCACCCCCCCGCCAGGTCTAACTGATAGGCGAAATCAAAGCTGGCTGCGAGCGTAGTCTTTTCGCTGACCCGTGTTGTGCCGTTTACAGTGGCAAACGCTTCTTGGAGGTCCTTGCCTGCCTTGGCACCGCCGATCTCTTGGCGAGAAAAAGTGTTTTCGTAACCTGCACCGGCAAAGACATAGCGATCGTCCCCCGTCGAGATTGGGACCGTAACTGTGACAGAAGAGGTATGATTCATCGTCAGCGAGTCACGAGTCGTAACCTTATAGCTGCGCCCGTACAGCTCGAAGTGAAGCCTGTCGAGTGAAGACTTTGCCAGTGCTATATATCCGGTTCTGCGATTAACAAAATCCGCCGACGTTGTATCGCCCATTGAGGTGGTCTCGAACTGCGTAAATGAAAACCTATATCTATCACCGCGAGAAAGTGTTCCTCTCAAATCAGCAGTTTGCACTCTCGTTGTCGAGCTTCCATACTCACGGCCGCTAACAAGCTCACGTGCATCGAAGGCATATCCCTTGTTTCTCAGCTCATCGTAGCCGATGTCGATACCAACCGATTTGTTTGGTGACGAATATCTGGCACGTCGCTGCTTGAGATCGTGATCTCCTTTTGATAGTTCGATCGCTACTAGGGGTTCGGGAGCGACTTGCAGAGGCTCGATAATTTGGATCACGCCTTCTATGTTCGAACGTGCTGGCAGGTATTCTGTAGATGACCCGTCCACCACCAGTTGACCGATGGATGTGGTTGGCGTTAGAGCAAGGGGCGCACGATCGTCCTGTGGATCATTGAGTGGCACGCCACCCAAATAGACGACCCCCCTTCCCCGCCCCATGCCATACCGCGAGTACGCCGCCGAGGCACCGATGGGACCCATCCTTGTTATTATCAAACCGGGGACGGACTCGAGAAACTGGCCGAGCGAGAACGCGCGCGACAGAGAATACTGCCGACCGCGAATAGTATCGAGCGGGCTAGAGAAGAAAATCGACCGAGACACTCGCGACACGCCGACGGTACCCGTCGTATCCTGCGGCTCGCTAACCTGTGGATTTGCAAACCCTGGTCGAACTATTTGCGCCAATAACACAATCCCGGTCAAGAATCCTAGTCGCACGCCTCATCTACCTCAATATAGGTCAAGCCGGTATCTCGTTATCACTGTCAGAACCGGTTTCAAAACGACCAAGAAGAGACTCGTATTCCACACGATATGCATGGCCATAAACAACATCCCAGCGATGACAAATTGCACAAAGCTCGCGCTGGCCTGAGGTCCGGTAATCGAAAAGAAAGCGCCTATATTCGTTAGCACATCGTAACTAAGGGTCAGAATAAAACCCATCGCGCCACATGCCAACAAAGCAACCCAACGTCTCTGGAGTTTTGCAACCCAGGGGCCGATGGTCGCCCCAGCTACCCCAACGATGCTGAATCCCACGATCTGGCTCAGTAGTAGCGGCGGAAGCGAGGCCCCCAGTGGATTGATCAACGAATGCACGGTAATCGACGTCGCTCCTACTACGAAACCCAGCCGCCAACCGAGCAAATAGCCCGACACGAAAACGGTTATGGTCATTACTTCAACATTGGGCACACCGGACAACGCTAGGCCAAGCGCCACGGTGAGGGAGATCAGCAAACTGGCCAAGAGCGCTTTTCGGGTTCTGTACATTGGGAGGAGTGAAACCGGGCCGAGCACCCGATGGTTGGTATAAGCGCTGCCACTCGCGCAGAGTGTGAGCGATTCCACAAAGTCCATCCCCGCTCACGATCACATGAGGTTAGTTGTGATTAGCGCGTACAGTCAATAACAATATCTGGCGTAGCGTGGGTGGGACAGCGGCGGAACACGCCCATTAGGAGGAGTATTGCTTCATTTTCTCGGCAATATCTCGAAAAGTGACGTCTAGCACATAGACATCCTCGAAACAGAGCTTGGCTTTTTCCCGGGCGCCCATCATCTCATAGGCGAGTCCAAGGTTGTACTGCAGTCCGATTGAATCGCGGTCGACATCTCCCACGATACCGAGTCCCTTTTCCAGTTGTTTGACCGCCAGCCTCGGCTGATTCTGCTTCAAGAAGCACAGACCGATCAGCTCAAGACTTCGCACCTGGTAGCGGCTGGAGTTTGCCGCAAACTGGAATTCACGAATCGCCTCTGGAATCAATTCCATCTCTAGATAGGCCATGCCCAAGTCATAGTGGCTACGATAATCCTCAGCTTCGACGTTAGCCCTGATTTCTGCGCTGAACTGGCCGACAATCTCGGACACCGGAACGACCTCACCCGACCCATCACCACTCTTCGTAAGATCGTCTGGCAGCTCCTCTTTCGGTACCCATACCTCATCGTCACCCATCGGTGGTGGCCCCACCGCCTCCGAACCCCCACTAGCCGGCGGTTCTCCGCAGTCTATCGATGGTTGCGACCCGCTCATCTGGCTCGCCGACACATCGGGTCCGTCCACGGTTGCTGCTGGAGTGGGTCCCGATGACTCATCGGAGGCCATCTGGTTCGAGGACGGCGGTGAAGCCGCCTCCACGGCGGATGCTGGTGGCGGCGAAGGGGATGCGGGTTCGTCCGCGGGCGGTTCGTCATAGCGCGGTGTTGACGGCGGCGGTTCGGGAGGGGGCACTTGTTCGGGTGACCCTGAGTGTTCCATCTCCTGGGTCGAGGTCTGAGTCCGCGCGGCCGTGGCCCCCGCGGCCGAGTTCCGGCCAAGATCGACCTCATCAAAGTGGTAGGCATCGGCGACCGAACCCTCGGCCTCTGGTTCGGCTTCGGGAATGGGCGGTGGGACGGAGCCACCCGTACCCAAATCCATCCGGTGGGTTTCGAAGCCCCCGTCGGCGACCGGCGCCGACATAGTCGAGCTGCTCTCGCCTGCAGCGTGTGACGTCACACGGCCGATGGAGCGCAATCTCTCTCTGGTGCGCTGGATTTCCTCCTCCATCCCCAGTGCGGAATAGGCCTTTTCCAGGTCTTCCAGCACGTCACCGGCCTCTTTCTCATACTCCCACTTGAGGAGATAATCGATTACGCGTTCGAGGACCTCGGGTGAGTGTTTCATCACGCCGGCAAGCTCGGTGATTTCCATCTTGATGTCGTCCGGATCGAGCGTCGAGTCCTTCGCAATTCTATCGAGAAACGCAACGGCATAAGTCACCGCTTCTTTCTTGAACCCCTGCTCGTTTCTCAATCGAGCCAACTTACCGTAAACGCTTCGGTCGGTAGAATTCAGTCTGATGATTTTCTTGCAAACGGCGACGGCATTGTTAAAGAGCCCCACACGACTGTAAGCATCAATCGCCGAGTGAAAAGCCTTAAACGCCTCCCCTTTGTTACCAATCTTGAGATGAATATCGCCGAGTTCGTTGAACACGTTGGGGTTGTGTTCCTCAAGCTCGACCAAGCGGATGAATTCGCTAAGCGCCTTTTCCCATTGACGCTTTTTTGCGTATTCGAGTGCTCTCTTCCTGATGATGCTTGGCTTGCTCATGTTAATACCCGAATGACGGATCGAGCCGTCACGAAGAGTCGCCCTTCCATTCGTTTCCTCCGATAAACACCCTGCCAACGATGCGGGTTCCGAAACGATACGGAACCTCCCGATAATCCTCACAGTCAAGTATCAAGAAGTCTGCATGCTTCCCCACCTCGAGGCTGCCCACCTCTTCGGCCCTGCACAGCGCGAACGCTGCGTTGTAGGTGGCGCCGGCGATAGCTTCCGCCGCCGACAGGCCCATGTGCGAACACGCGATCGAGATCATCATCGGCATGGACTCGCTGGGCGAGCTCCCCGGGTTAAAATCTGTGGCGATGGCGATGGCGACACCGCGCTCTACCATGTCCCGCGCCGGGGCGAAATCCAGCGACGGCAGGCCGAAACTCGTCCCGGGCAGGAGCACACCAATGACGTTCGAATCCGCCATACGCGTTATCGCCCGAGTGTTGATCTTCGTAAGGTGGTCCGCTGAAACGGCTCCCACTCGCACCGCCATCTCGGCAGAGCCCGTGTCGTTGAGTTCGTCTGCATGGACCCGGCCCTTTAGACCGGCCGATATACCTGCCCGCAAAATCCGTTCCGCTTCCCGGGTGGTGAAGACCCCAATCTCCGAAAAAACGTCGACAAACTCGGCGAGCCCTTGGTCAACTACTAACGGGATCATCTCGTGGATCAACTGAGAGATATAAGCTTCTCTGCGGTCACGAAACTCGCCGGGCACCGCGTGAGCCCCCAAGAATGTGGACACGACCTGCGCGGGCGAAACCTCGGCCAACCGCTTTATTACACGCAATTGCTTGAGCTCGTTGTCGAGGTCAAGCCCGTAACCACTCTTGATTTCGACGGTTGTCGATCCATGGTCGAGGCAGCCCTTTAGGCGCTTCTCACTCACCTCAAGCAGGGTCTCCTCGTCCATTTCTTTCACGTCGGCAACGCTTTTTGCGATTCCCCCCCCGGCTCTGGCGATTTCTGAGTAGGGAACGCCCCGTACGCGCTTCTCATATTCGTCCAAACGGTAGCGGGCAAAACAAGTATGAGTATGGCAATCTACGAACCCGGGCATGACCACGGCGCGTCCGGCGTCGATCTCACGGCAGGTGGCCACAGGTTGGATCGACGACTCCACCGAGCTGGCAGAACCCACGCCGACGATACGCCCCTTGCGTATGGCGACTGCACCGTTTTCGACCAGACCCAAGTCAGCCAACGCCGAGCCCCGGCGGGGGGTCCGATCGGTGCTCCGTAGAGTCAGTAGTTGTCCGCAGTTTTTGACAACGAGGTCCGCTTCCCGTTTCAAGCAGCTCTCCTCATTGATTAGACCTAAAGATGTCCATGAGCCGAGCGCCAACCACTAGGCCAAAGCGGCCGATCAGTTCCCGAGAAACGGGATTTTGATACGGTTTTTTCTGGCACTGTCGATTGCAGTTTCATAGCCCGCATCCGCGTGTCTTGCAATACCTATGCCAGGGTCCCCTGTCAGACAGCGCTCTAACTTCGTTGCGCTTTCAGCAGTTCCGTCGGCGAGCACGGCCAGACCCGCGTGTATCGACAACCCCATCCCGACCCCACCACCATGGTGAACCGATACCCAGGCCGCTCCGTTGACGGCATTGAGCAGCGCATTGAGAATAGGCCAGTCGGCCACCGCATCCGTACCGTCCTTCATGCCCTCGGTCTCACGGTAGGGACTGGCAACCGACCCGGTATCCAGATGGTCTCGCCCGATGACGATGGGAGCGCTTATGCGCCCTGATTTCACACTCTCATTGAGCGCCTGACCGAATAGCGAGCGCTCACCGTACTTTAGCCAGCAGATTCGCGACGGCAACCCCTGGAAGGCGACACGTTCCCTCGCGAGCTTGATCCATCGCACGAGGGACTCCTTCTGCGGGAAGAGCTCCAAGATCAACTCATCCGTGGCCTTTATGTCCTCGGGATCACCCGACAGCGCGATCCAACGGAACGGCCCGCTTCCTTGGCAGAAGAGCGGCCGGATGAAGGCGGGAACAAAACCGGGGAAAGCGAATGCATCATCATAGCCCCCTACCTTGGCCTGTCCACGAATGTTATTTCCGTAGTCGAACACAATCGAGCCGGCACCCTGCAAACCCACCATCGCACGGACGTGCTCGACGATCGAGCTTGTCGCCCGCCGGACGTATTCTTGCGGATCGCTGCCTCGTAAAGCTGCGGCTTGCTCCAACGTCAGGCCTCGAGGAACGTAGCCGTTCAGCGGGTCGTGTGCTGAGGTCTGATCGGTGACGATATCAACTTCAACCCCACGCCTGAGGATTTCGGGCAAGACATCCGCCGTGTTGCCCAGCAACCCAACCGATAACGGCTTACCCCGACGTTTGGCTTCGAGTGCCCGCTCGAGCGCTTCATCGAGATCCTCGAGCATGACGTCCACATATCCAGTCTCCAGTCGACGGCGAATGCGATCCGGGTTCACTTCCACCGCCAGACAAACGCCCTCGTTCATGGTTGTCGCCAACGGTTGGGCTCCACCCATACCCCCCAGTCCACCCGTCAGCACCAACCTACCCTTTAGCGATCCACCAAAATGCCTTTGGGCGCAGGCTGCGAACGTCTCATATGTTCCCTGGAGAATGCCCTGCGTTCCGATGTACATCCAACTGCCGGCGGTCATTTGACCATACATCATGAGATCCTTGTTCTCCAGCTCCCAAAAGTGCTCCCAAGTCGCCCATTTCGGTACCAACAGCGAGTTGGCAATCAATACTCGGGGTGCACCCGCGTGGGTCGCGAACACGGCCACCGGCTTACCCGACTGGACAAGCAGCGTCTCGTCATTTTGCAGCCGCTTGAGATTGTCGACGATTGCCGCGAACGCCTTCCAGTTGCGAGCCGCTTTTCCACGCCCGCCGTAGACGACCAGATTCTTGGGATCCTCCGCGACATCCGGGTCAAGATTGTTGCACAGCATCCTCAACGCAGCCTCCTGAGCCCAACCCTTGCAGTTCAACTTCGTACCTCGCGGAGCCCGAATGTTCTTGTTGATGATGTCTATCGACTTCACGAATCCTCCCCTTTGAGCTCAAGGAGCGAGCCACCCAAGGCCTTCTCCACCTCGTTCACCAACGTCCCTTCTTGGGCGATCGATTCGAGCGTGGACAGGTACTCGCTGACCGCGGTGTCCTCAGAAACGAACGGCACGTGTCCACGGACAAATTCCCAGGCCACATGAGAACCTCTGCCTCCCGTGAGCGGCTTGAAAAACTCCATCGCCTGAGCAGCGACCAGAAGCTCAACAGCTGTGATGCGGCCAACGTTGTCTACAATCTTCGCCAACTTGAAGGCCGCGATGCTGCCCATGCTCACGTGATCCTCGAAACCGGCTGAGGTGGGAATCGAGTCAACCGAGGCCGGGTGCGCATAAATCTTGTTCTCGCTAACCAACGATGCGGCGAGATACTGGGTAACCATCAGTCCCGAATGTAAACCCGGATCCTCGATCAGACACTGGGGCAATTTATCGCTATCATTATCGAGCAGCTTGTCTATGCGCCGTTCGGATATGCTGCCGATTTCGCTGATCGCGATGGCAAGGGCATCCAGTGCGATCGCCATGTGCTCGCCATGAAAGTTACCCCCCGAGAGGATATCCCCATCTTCTCTGAACACCAACGGATTATCGGTTACCGCGTTTATCTCCCGTTCCACCCAATCCTTGGTCCACCGCAGCGTATCCAGAACCGCTCCAAGAACCTGCGGAAGACAACGAAACGAGTAGGGATCCTGCACTTTGTCACATTCACGGTGTGACGCGACGATCTCGCTTGCCGCCAGCAGTTTTCGAAAACCCGCAGCGACTTCTATCTCGCCGGGATGATTCTTGAGCGCGTGGATTCTTGGGTCAAACACTTTGTCGGTCGCCTCGAACGCCTCCAGCGACATTGCCGCGGCGATCATAGCCGTCTTGAGCAGTCGCATGGAACGGATGATCTCCCTCACCGCGTAGGCCGACATGAGTTGTGTGCCGTTGATCAGAGCAAGTCCCTCCTTGGGTTTCAGCCTGAGCGGCTCTAGCCC
>JAOTUR010000403.1 GCA_029863805.1 Candidatus Krumholzibacteriia bacterium
ACATGTCGCCCGAGCAGGCGGAGATGACCGGGGAGAACGTGGACACGCGGACAGACGTGTATTCGTTGGGCGTGATGCTCTACGAACTGCTGGTGGTTTCACGAAGGGAAAGAATCCGCGGACGGTGCTTCGGCCATCGCCGCGTACTACGTCCTGGCAAATGATCATGACCTGGCGATTCACTACCTCAGGAGCGCTGTAGAACTGGGCCATCCGCGGGCTCATATCGCGACCGATCCGGAGTTCGCCCCGCTCCACAGCAATCCGGAGTTCGATGCGCTGGTTTACGATCCGGACGGGTAGCTTGTGCTCGAGAGGACGACACCATGAAACAGGTGTCCACCTGGGTGTCCATAACCCTCGGACTGTAGAGCACTCCTCGTAACCCTCGTAAACGGGAAAGATGGGATGAAGCGGCTGGCCCCGCTCTCACGTGGTGGCCCAGACTAGGCCCCACAAAACATACACGCGGTCAATGCCGCACAAAGAGGAGGCCAGCCGTGGAACATATTGGCATCGACGCGCACAAGAATCAAAGCCAGATTTGCATCCTCACGAGCGACGGCGAGCTGATCGAGAAACGCATTATTACGGAGCGAAACCGATTTGCAGCGGTGTTCGGCTCCCGTTCCCGGGCTCGGATCTTGATCGAGGCGTCGACGGAGAGCGAGTGGGTGGCGCGTTGCCTAGAGGGACTCGGGCACGAAGTGATCGTGGCCGACCCCAACTACTTGCCGATGTACGGCCAGCGCAGTCGGCGGGTCAAGACGGACCGGCGGGACGCTCGAGCGCTGGCTGAGGCTTGCCGCAAAGGGATCTACCGTTTGGCCCATCGGACCTCTGACGAGCGACGTCACTTGCGTGGGCTACTGGCGGCACGCGAAGCGTTGGTGCGGACCCGGGCGCGTTACATCTCGCTGATCCGTGCGTTGCTTCGTCGGGAAGGATTGCGCGTACGCAGCGGTAGTGCCGAGCGGTTTATCGAACGCCTCGAAGATGTCGAAGTGCCGGCACTGATTCGGCAAGAGATCGGGCCGTTGCTGGCGGTGATGGATCATCTCGACACGCAGATCGCGTTGGCCGACCGTGAGATGACAACGCTGGCGAGTCAGGAAGGGGAGATCCGTCGGTTGTGCACGGTTCCAGGCGTAGGTCCGGTGACGGCGACGAGCGTCGTGGCGACACTGGATACGGCCGAGCGCTTTCGTGGGGCGCACCAGGTCGAGGCGTACCTCGGACTCGTCCCTCGGGAAAGGAGCTCAGGGGAGAAGCAGCACAAGGGGCGGATCACCAAATCCGGTAACAACCGCACGCGATACCTACTGGTGGAGGCAGCCTGGGTGCTTCTCTCGCGGGTCAAACAGACGCAGGCACAGCCGCTGCAAGCCTGGGCCGAACGGATCGCCGCGCGGCGCGGCAAACGGATCGCCGTGGTGGCCTTGGCGCGGAGGCTGGCCGGGATCCTCTACGCAATGATGCGCGACGGAACGGAGTTTGATGCGGGACAGTTCATGACCGCGACCGATCGCAAGCGCCTCACGGCATAGGTCCAAGGAGTTACGCTTTGATCATCCTGGAAACGATCGATGGACTCAGCCGGTTCACAAGTATGGGTGCGGTAAGCGCGACGTTGCCCCTGGCCGCAACGAACGGCCGTCAAAAAGATGGCGCTGCCCACCCGCCGAATCCCCCCTATGCGCCGGCGACCGAAGTGTCGCCCTCGAAGAGCGCGAACAGAAGGATGAGGAACCTCGCTGAGTGAACAAGGTCGAGACCTGCAGATGATCACTGAATTGAAGAAGAAAAACGGGAACCCGGAAGGAGGTGTCTCGATCTTTGGTGCTTGACATGGGGGGCCGCTTCACAGAAGGGCAACGAATCAAATAAAGATTGATTCGCCGCCCTTCTCGAGAGTACTTAAAATCCCCCGAGCCAACGCTCATCCGGGTTCGATTCCCGGCTCCGGCACCAAAGTCTCAACAACTCGAACCCGACACGGGAAAGTCGCGCGCCACAGTCAGCCCCAGCGCTCTGGCTCCTTCGGATCCCTAAGACTCCGATGCAGTGGCGGAAGACCTCCTCGG
>JAOTUR010000138.1 GCA_029863805.1 Candidatus Krumholzibacteriia bacterium
GAGCTGCGCTCTTTTGACGATGTTTACGAAACTGATCGCCTAACCAGGTCTTATTTAAAAGAGCGGTTCGGGTTTTAGCCTTTGTGTAAAGAAAGGTCAGATGTTTAAATGTTGATCACTATCCTGGCGGGCGCCTTCATTCTCAGCATCGTTATTGTCGTACATGAGTTCGGACATTTTATCGTCGCCAAAAAGGCGGGCGTTTTCGTAAAAACCTTCTCGGTTGGCTTCGGTCGGAAAATCGTGAAGAAGAGATTCGGCGAGACGGTGTACGCCCTGTCACTTCTTCCGTTCGGTGGCTACGTGAAGTTTGCCGGCGAGTCGGAAGAGGTGGTGGCGCCAAAAGAGGCGCCGCAGGGTGACTCCTCTGACGAGATTCCAGATAGCGAAATCGATCCCAGTCGATATTTTATCAACAAAAGGCCACTTGTTCGTAGCGCGGTGGTTTTTGCGGGGCCATTTGCGAACTACGTCCTGGCCATCGTGGTCTATATCGCAATGTTTGCCGTTCACGGCACGCAGACCATCCCCCACACCATTATTGGCGAGGTCGAAGCGGGTTCAGCCGCCGATTCGATCGGACTGATGACCAGCGATCGCGTGGTTGCCGTCGATGGCGAGCGCGTGGCAAACTGGGGAGAGCTGGTCGACACGATCCTTGAGGACACAGAGTCGTCCAGGGCGTTTACCGTGGAACGCGGGTCACAGGTGCTCGAGCTTGCTTACAAACCCCGCCTGGAGGATGGCGCGGTCCGACTGGGCTTCTCGCCCCACATCTCGGCAACCATCGGTCAGGTCAAGCGAGACGCGCCCGCCTACCAAGCGGGAATGCGAACCGGCGACGTGATCGCCACGATCAACGACACGTTGATCGACAGCTATCTCGATATCGAGCGGATAATCCACGCCAACCCGAAGGTTCCGCTGGTCATCGAATGGACCAAAGAAAACGTCCAGCATGTGGACACGATCACGCCTCAGGCCAGGAAAGTGCTCAAAGACGGCTCAAAGACTGAGTTCAAAATTGTCGGCCAGATAGGCATTGGGCCCAACTATGCCAGAGAGCGTGTGCCGCTGCACCGGGCGACCGTCATGGCCGTCAGGTCGTCAACCGGCATGGTTGTGGAGATCGTGTCGTTTCTCAAGCTGCTTGTAACCGGCAAGGCGGGCGTGGACGCAGTCGGTGGCCCGATATTGATTACGCAGATGGCCGGCGATATGGCGCGCTGGGGTTTCAATTATCTATTGTACTTCCTGGCTTTCTTTAGCATCAACCTGTGCATCTTCAACTTGCTGCCCATGCTACCGTTCGACGGAGGGCATCTAACCCTGTTCGCCTACGAGGGTGTTACGCGCCGGCGCGTAAATCGTCGCGTACGCGAGATCCTCACGCAGGCGGGGTTCATACTGCTGATACTGCTAATGGCGTTTGTGGTCCTGATCGACGTCAGCCGCTGCACCGGATCCTCCCCGGGCCTCTTCTGAGTCTCGCTCCAGGGACAATTGCAGATCTCTTTTGATGCGTTGAAAGACAAAAAGCCACCTTTCAGGGTCTCGATTGAGCTCATCGATGGTGTTTGCAATCCGCGTGGTATCTATCGTAGAATCGATCGATGCGAACAAACTCTCTGCTTTTAAATGACTTACGCGATGTGTATCACGCGCTTGCGCGACTTGCACGTAGGCACGAACCAGGTACGTCTCGTCCTCGGTCAAGCCGGTGATCTTCGTTTGATTCTCCGGGGCTGTGCAGTAGGATGACAGCAAAACCAGGCACAAGATGCACAGTACCCGCGTAAGACGGGGCCAGATACGGTCGAAAAAAACGGTTGGGTGCAAACTCATGTGTCCAGAAAAAGATCGCGTTCCAAGTCACAAGAGGAAACTTGCCCTCTGCCGGGGCAATACTACCTTATGGCTGAGGTTGTTGGCAATGCTGCTTTTGGTGATGGGCTGGAGTCGCACGGTTGAGGCTCAAGAAAGCGACATAAATCTGCAGGAACAGGTCAAGCAACCGTTTGTAAATAAGATTGTATTCAAAGGAAACAAGTTCTTTTCCGAGAAACAACTCAAGGGCCAAATGAGTACCAAGGCCTCGACCTTTTTCTCGGTTTTCAGAAAGCCGCGCTTCAAAATGGACGTCCTACAAAGGGATATAGCGGGGATTGAGGCCTTATACCATGCCAACGGTTTTCTGGAGGCGAAGGTGGGGGTAAGGGACATCCTGGAGCTCGAAAACGGGACGTTTGTTGATATCTTTATCGATGTAACCGAGAACGAGCCCGTCCGGGTTGAGACGGTTACGTTCCGTAATGAGGGTTTGTTGGATAAGAAGCGTCTCAACAAAGGATTGCTCCTCGAAGCCGGCGACCCGTACAACCCATCGATGGTTGCGTCCGATATCGCTACTATCAAGCGAAAGTATTTTGAAAAGGGATACCTCGGTGTCGTGGTGCAAGACTCGGTGTCGATGGAGGGAAGACGGGTGACGCTGCGCTATGCGATCACTCCGGGTCCTGTGATTGCCATTGGCAGCATCGAAATCGTCGGTAACCAGCTGACCAAGACCTCCATCATCGAAAAGGAAATCACTCTGAAGGTTGGAGAGGTGTTTGAACTAGGTGAGGCCATCGAGACCCAGAGGAATCTTTTTGAAACGGGCCTCTTTACCGAGGCAGATGTGATCCCGGCGAGGCTGGATATGACGACGAGAACGGTAGGCATCGTTGTACGTGTTCGTGAGCGCAAATCGGCCTATGTGGAGGCCGGTTTTGGCGTCGGCAATGTAGTAGGCAGCAGAGTAGTGGGAGAATGGGGTGATCGCAACCTTTTTGGCACCGGTCGGACTTTGCGTTTGAAGGTGGAGTACGCGTTTGCCATATTTCCCAGGGAAGATGAGTTTAGCGATCTGGATCCGCGTGTGAGGTTCTACCTGTATGAGGGCACGTTTGCGCAACGGCGTGTCTTTGGCACCAAGGTATTGCTTGGTTTGACCGGATTTGTCGAGAAGGACGCAACGGTGGAGAATCTCGTTGTCAACTCAAGAGGCGCCTCGATTGGCGGCCGGCGCAGATTTGGCTCTAACACGGATCTGGTGCTGGGGTTCACGTTGGAGAGAATCCGCAGGCGTTCGCTCGAAGGCACCGATAAGTCGAGTTCTCATTCGATTGCGAACACGTTGAGCCATGACACACGTGATTTTATCCTCGATCCCCGCACCGGCGGTTTTCGTAGCGTCGACCTTGCGGTCGCTGGTGGTGTGCTCGGCGGCGACGACGATTTCTACAGCGCTTCGGCGACCGCTCAAAGATACTGGGGGCTCCGCCCTAGCTTCACCCTGGCTGCTCGCGCTCGTGTCGGCTTTGCGGATCCGTACGGGCAATCACCCGAGGTTCCGGTTGAAAACCGGTTCTTTACCGGTGGCGGCAATTCGGTCAGGGGCTACGAAGAAAGCAGTGTGGCGCCGAAGGACAGCGTTCTCAACGC
The DNA here is from genome assembly GCA_029863805.1 of Candidatus Krumholzibacteriia bacterium. Lineage (GTDB taxonomy): Bacteria > Krumholzibacteriota > Krumholzibacteriia > WVZY01 > WVZY01 > JAOTUR01. The sequence continues at coordinate 3,487 of JAOTUR010000138.1, forward strand.
AAGTACCGGCCTGGTGGAGGAAACGGTTATTGGTGGTCGGGTGTTGCTACTTACAAACATCGAGCTGCGTTTTCCGCTACCGCTGTTGTCCAGATTCCGTTTTTCTGGCGCGGTCTTTGCGGACGGTGGTAACGTTTGGCCAGATCTGGAAAGCCTGCAATTAAAGAACTTTCGCCCTTTCAAGGACAGAGACCAGGTTGGGCAGACGGACTATCGCTTTAGCCTTGGTCTCGGTATCCGCTATAACACCCCCCTGGGGCCGATACGCCTCGATTATGGATTGCCGTTAACCGTCCAAGACGGGCAGGATCGGTCGGGACGCTTCCACTTCAGCCTGGGCCAAATATTCTAGAAGAAGGTCATGTCGGGCAAAAAGAAACTCATAAGATTGCACAGAGTCCTGTCGCTGGTGATCGCGATCGCGCTTACCGTCGTTATCGCCGTCGTCGTGTTTCAAAGAAGTGGCCTTTTCTCCTACCAGCTGAGCAATTACGTCAACGATCACTATCTCAAGGGTACGCCGTTTCACTTCTCCTGCGGAAAAATCACCGGTGACCTGGTTGGACACGTGTCTCTTGCCAGACCGGTTCTGCGTTACAGCGAAGGGGGCGAGACCTACGAGCTATTCAGAGCCCGTCGCATCACCCTTGATTACAGTCTGCTGCAGGTGCTCAAGCTCAAGATGATGGTGAGCAACCTGGAAGTCGAAGACGTGCGCGTAACCGTTCACGAGGATGAGACGGGACGTCTGATTCTGCCGGCGGCGCCTGTGGCAGGCGTGACCGCGGGTGGTGGTGTCTCGCCACATGTGGTGATCGAAAATTTTCTCATCGATAAGATGCAGCTCTTGATCGAAAGGCGTGGTGGGACGGTCACAGTAAAGAACATTGTGCTAACCGGAGCGTTGCGGTTCGTGGACGGGACAGGCGAGATCAGAATAAATAAGGCAAAGGCACGGCACGCGGAGAGCGATATTCAGGTGCAATCTTTCGAGTTGAAGGGACAGTTTGGTGAAGACTGGGTTGACTTGGATGACCTCAAGCTGCGAACCGACCGCTCGTTCGTCATCGCCAGTGGTCGTTACCAAGGGGGTCGTCTCCAGCACGTGCAGGGCATCTTTAATCCACTCGAACTCGGTGAAGTGTCCAAGCTCGGTCTGATGGCCGAGGAAGAGGGTGAGGTGGGGGGGAATATCGTGGTCGATGGTGTGCGGGACTCGCTGGCGATCCGAGGCAGTCTCACGGGAAAGGCACTGGGTCTCGTATTCAGCGGCCTGTCGTTAAAAGGCGTCGTGTTTCCAAATGAGATCCATCTTGCCAACGTCGAGGGTGCGGTCTTTGGCAGCCGGCTAAACGGAGATTTGCGCTACCAGCGGGGCGACGGCAGCTACTCTTTTCACGGAGTATGTGAGGGCCTCGATATTTCTCAGGGTTTCATTGCCGAAGACGATGTGCCCGAGACCGATCTCAATGGGTTGATTAGCCTGGAACACACGGCCACGCAAAATGCCTACGAGTTCCGTGGTGATCTTCGCCGATCCACGATAAGCGGTTTTGAGAGTGATCAGATGCAGGTCCGGCTTGGTTATCGAGAGACGTCGGGGCTGACCATTCGTTCGTTCGACTTGTCGCAAAAAGAATTCAAGTTATCCGCTTCCGGAGTCATCGCGGACGGCAACGCGGATCTGATCGTGGGGCTCAAAGGGCGAAATGTCAACTACGTGGCGGATTACCTATCGCTGCCAAGAGTTCAAGGCCGTGTCGACGTCTCGGGACGGATCATTGGTCCTCTTGATCGGTTCCAGCTCAACCTGAACGGCACTTGGGAAGATTTGACGTACAACTTTGGCACCATCGATAGCGCTCGCGTGTCCGCGGAGGCCAGGGATGTGGGTGGCGACGACGTTTTCGCCACCATCGATATCGAAGGACGAAATCTCGACCTGGTGGGGCGGGCGTTCACCGCGCCTCATCTATTGATGGAGGTAAATCTCGACAAGGTAAAGGTGCGTGATTTTAGTTTCTCAAAGGGCGACACCTTGATCACGTCGGATTTTGAGGTCGAGACCGAGGGCGATGAAAGTGCAATCCTTATCAAGCATTTGGTTTTGCGCATGCCTCACTCGGACTGGGTCAACGACCGTTCAACAACGCTGAGGCTGGACACGGAGTCGGCGAGCCTCGATACGCTCATACTGCGGTCGATCGACCGACAGGTCGGATTTGCTGGCCTGTATGACCTGAAGCGGCGCACGAGCGACATCGATGTGTGGGGGCAGGATATCGATCTTGCGCTGGTGCGCCAGGCGCTGAATCTGCCGTTCCGGCTGGAGGGAGTTGGGGCTTTTGTAGCAAACGTGAGTGGTGAGATCGACAATCCGTCGCTTGACCTGTCACTCAATTTGGCGCGCGGCGTGGTCGATAGCCTCGAGTTCGACCGGCTTCAGATCAACGGCGGATTCTCGGGCGCCGGTTACTACCTCAATGACGTCAGGATCGTACAAGGCGCGGACTCTCTTACCGGAAATGGTTCATGGGGGTATCTCGATTCACCCCGCAAAGTGATGCGCCAGGGATTTCGTCGGGCGGTTGCCGAGGCGGCTTTGGTGTCGTTGCAAGCGCACAGCTATGGGTTTGCCTTGACCTCGGTGTTTAAAGCCGTACACCGTCCCGCCTACTGGGGAGGAGCCTTTGAGGGCGATGTCTCGCTGGACAATACCCTGGCCGATCCGCGTGTCACGATCGAGGGTGTTCTGGTGTCTCGTCCCGGCGACAAATACCTGTTGCCCCCCGTTCACATCGATATGGCGTACAGCGACAGTTCGCTAGTCATCAACACCTTGTCGTTCGACGACCGCAGCACGACCGGCCGGGCGTCCGGGTCGGTTCCGATGAGCCTCGGGTTGGGTCAAGGCTTGGCGGTGGACCAAGACGGGTTGATCGAAATCGATATCGGCATCTCTTCGAAGGATCTATCGCCGGTCGCGGGTTACTTCAACCCCGTTGCCATGTCGGCCGGCAAGATGACGGGGCGCCTTCGTATCACGGGGAGCGCTCGGGATCCTCGGTATACGGGGACGCTCGAACTGAAAGAGGGTGCACTGCGGCTGACGGGTACCGATGAGATTTACCGCGGCATCGCCGCTAGCCTGAGTCTGCGGGATTCTCTGATTGAACTCACTTCGCTTTCCGGCAGCGTCGGCAAGAAAGGTCGTTTCAAGGGGTCGGGCGCGGCTCGGCTCAGGGGTTTTCGACCAAAGTCATACGAGATTGCCCTCAACCTGACGAACTACAAACTGACCACCATTCGGGACTTCGAGTCTACGCAAGACGGGCAGTTGCGGATAAGATCGCGATTGAACCCGGTTGGCAAGACCGTGCCTGAGATCACAGGCAGTGTTGTGGTTACACAGGCCGTTATCACAAAGTCAATCGGTCGCGAGGAAGGACCGCCATCGATGCTGAGCATGCCCACCGAATCGCCCGGGTGGCTGTGCAACATCGATATCGACGCGGCCAATAATGTTTGGTTGAGAAACCCAGACCTCAACATGGAGCTGGGCGGTGCCCTGATCATGAAACGCGATAGGCAGGGCCTCTATTTCCGAGGAGACCTCAGCGTGCTAAGGGGTTCCTACACGCTCTACAACAACAAGTTTCGTATCACCGATGGCCGGATCGATTTTTCGACAGCGACCACGCTGCGACCGGATATCCACCTCAATGCGTACACGCCCCATCGGGTCGCCGGGCAGCAGGAACGTCGCATTTTTCTCGACCTGACGTGGCCGTCGGACAAGAAGGAGCCGACCATCGCGTTGAGCTATGACGCGCCGGGTTACAGCGAGACTGATCTGTGGAAGATGTTGGGAGGCCAGGTGGTTACCGGTGATCCGGGCCTGTCGTCGGGTGGCCCGGTCGATGCGGCGACGGGAACCGCGCAAAACATCGCCTCCAACTACTTGGAACGAATCTTGAATGCCCAGATGCGCGATGTCACCGTGGATGTCGAATCCCGAACACTGGTGGGTGGAAACGGGTTTGGCAACAGCGCGCGCGAGATGAGCATTGCCGTGGGTCGCTATCTATCCGAGGACCTTTATCTAAACTATCGGCAGGGTCTTACGGTGACAAACTCCAGAGAAGTCGATGTCGAATATCGAATTAGCAACATGTTTCTCTTGCGGTCGGAAATCATAAGGAACCAGGGTACGCGTGGAATTCCCGGCAAGAGCCGTCAGACAACGGATGAGGTCAACTTCGACATCAAATTCCGGTTCGAGTACTAGCGGTTTTCTCTTGAGAGATCGCCTGCAGGGTTATATCTTTATGTGTACGGGGCGGTTGCGCGGACTTACACTATCGTTTCGAACCAGCGCCCACGGAAAGGGAAGAGATCTTGAGTCTCAAGAGCGCTACCCAATTCATCGCTTCGCTCTGCCTAGTTTTCCTTCTTGCAGTCCCCGCTCAAGCTCAGTTCGGGCGCAACAAGATACAATATAAGGACCTCGATTGGCAGGTTCTCAGCACGTCCCACTTCGAGATCCACTTCTACGGCGGCTCGGAGAGATTTGCGGCGCGCGCCGCCCTGGTGCTGGAGGACGGCTATGCCAGGTTTTCGGAACGGTTGGGAGAGACACTGCCCTGGAAAGTACCGGTCATTCTCTACGGATCCCACAACGATTTTCTTCAAACCAACATCGAACTAAGCCTGATTCCCGAAGGTGTGCAGGCGTTTGCCGAGCCTTCACGCAAACGGATCGTCCTGCCGTTTACGGGGTCTTTTCCCGCATTTGCGCATACGGCCATCCACGAGCTGGCACACGTGTTTACGTTTAACATCGTGTACAACCGGCTGATGGATAATGTATTTTCGCGGAACGCTCTCTTTGGGATGCCGCTGTGGATCGCTGAGGGATTCGCCGAGTACCTTGCCGTCGGCTGGGATGCCGAATCGGACATGTTCATCCGTGACGCCGTCATACACGATTATCTCCCGACCCTCAACATGGCTTCGGGGTTTATGGTCTACAAGGGTGGTCAGTCCGCCCTCAACTATATCGAGGACACATACGGCCGAGAGAAGATACTCGAGGTCCTGGGCGCTTTATCGGTCACGCGCAGCGCCGATGGCGCGCTCGAAAAAACCATCGGCCTGACGACGAGGGAGTTCAGCCAGAGGTGGATGAAGGCGATGCGAAAACACTACTGGCCGATGTACGGAGACAAGACCGAGGTTGAGGATATCGGCCAGGCGTTGACCAACCACATCAAGGATCGCGGCTACTACAATACCAAGCCCGTAATGTCACCCGATGGAGAGCGAGTTGCCTTCTTCTCCGACCGGGACGGGCTGATATCCATATACGTCATGTCGACCATCGAGGGTAAGATCCTTGGAAAACTGGTCAGCGGTCACCGCTCCAACCGCTTCGAGTCGCTACATTTTTATACGAGCAGCCTTGCTTGGAGCCCCGATGGCGAGTACATAACATTTGTGGCCAAATCCGATGGCCGGGATCAGCTCTACATCGTCGACTCCGCAAAGGGCAAGGTCAAGAAGAAGATCGACGTCAAATCGGATGGGCTGGCATCACCCACGTGGTCGCCCAAGGGCGACCTGATTTGTGTGTCCGCGGTCTTCGCGGGTCAGACCGATCTATTGATCATCGATGTCGATAGCGGCGCATACAAGCGGCTTACCAATGATGTGGCGGACCAGCTCAACCCGCGTTTCTTTCCCGATGGTAAGAGGGTTGCCTTTGGTTACTACCCGGATGTGACGGTATCGGTGCCGGGTGACCTGTCCGCTCAGTC
>JAOTUR010000404.1 GCA_029863805.1 Candidatus Krumholzibacteriia bacterium
ACCACTATAACGGGCGGCATAAAATTGGCACGACGTGAGCGGGTCACTCGCGCATTCGCGCCGACGGGCCGGAGGTCGGTACGGAACGTCACGGAAGTTTACGGTCTATGCGTCTTCAGAAGAAAACACTCCTGCTGCTGACCCCAACCATCGTACTTCCGATGCTGGCATTGGGGCTGCTCGCGTACGTTCAGCTCAAGCAGACTTCCGAGCAGAAGACGCTCGGGCAGATGTCTACCTTGCTTGAGCAAATCCAGCTGCAGGTAGAGTCGTACGTAGAAACGGCAAAAACCAATATCGACTTGTTTTCAAATGTTAGTCTCATCCAACGCTACCTGCTGGACGATGACGAGATTGAGCGTTACGAGCTGTTGCAAGGCCCAGTGTTGACCCTGCTCTCGAATTATCAGAAGGGCTATCCGAGCTACTACGAGATTCGCATCCTCCTTCCGGACGGTTATGAAGACACGAGATCCACCATCACACCGCTCGCAAACGTAACGGAGGAAGAGAGCGAAAGTGAATTCTTCAAGGCACTTGTCAGCGAAGAAGACAAAATCTATTCGCGTTTTGAGGTGAATCCTGACAATGGGGAATATTGCCTTTTGATCTCGAAACCGATCAAGATTAGAGATCCAGCAGTCGATCCGCTTCTCGCCGAGCCAAGGCTTCGAGGGTATCTGGTCATCACCGCCGATCTGGAATTCCTATCTGATCAGCAACGGCAAACCAAGATCGGTCAAGGAGGCGGTATATTCTTTACAGATCGATTCGGCAGCATGCTTTTTGAACCCATCGTGGATCCTGGTGAGCAGCAACTTCCCCCCGAGCTTTTCGCCCGGTTGGCCGAGAGTGTGTCCGGGGAGGAAACGATTCGTGCGAGTTACCAGGGCACTTGGTCTTTACTCAAGGGTCTGCGGATAAACGAAAATCTTTATGCATTCGCGGTTCTTCCCGAGCGAGAGCTTTTCAAAGCCAGCAGACGATTGGGCGCGTTTGTCGCCGCAATTACGCTGGTGACCACGCTTGCCGTGTCGGCCCTCTTATTCGTTTTCCTAAGAAATCTCATCATCACACCGATAACAAAACTCCGTCAGACTGCTTACGAGATCGGCCGAGGAAACTTGGAAGTCGAGCTAAGTGTGGATCGCAAGGACGAGATTGGCGAACTGACCAAGTCCTTTCGAGAGATGAGTGATAATCTCCAACGTTCTTCCGAGCAGATTAGATATCTGGCGTATTACGATACGTTAACCAATCTTCCCAATCGTTCCATGTTCACGGAGCATTTAAAAACAACCCTCGCTTACGCAAAGAGAAAGAAAGAATCGCTGGCGGTCATGTTCCTCGACCTGGACAATTTTAAACAGGTAAACGACACCTTGGGGCACAGCGCCGGCGACGATCTCCTCAAGAAGATGGCGGGGCGACTGGTTGAGTGTGTGCGGGGGTCGGACTATCTCGCGGTGTCCGATACCCCTCAGACGACGATTTCCCGTGTCGGCGGCGACGAGTTTCTACTTCTTCTGCCTGATGTTCGCGGACCAGAGGGCGCCATCAAAGTTGCGAAGCGGATTCTGTCGGCAGCGTCAGAGCCCTTTGTCATCAGTAACTATGAATTTTACGTGGGCGTGAGCATGGGTATATCAATTTACCCGGATGACGGAAACAGTGCGGAATCTTTGGTTAGATGCGCAGATGTTGCGATGTATCATGCCAAGAAGAACGAAAAGGGCACATTTCGTTTTTATTCGGAGCATATGAACACAATGGCGTTCAAGCGCTTTGCGTTGGAAAGCGACCTGCGAAAAGCAATCGAGGAGGACCAGCTGAGGCTGCTTTATCAACCGCTCGTCGACTGCATTACCGGGACCGTGAAAGGCATCGAAGCACTCGTCCGTTGGGAACATCCTCGGCAGGGATTGATCTCCCCGGCGAGCTTCATTCCACTGGCGGAGGACACCGGTCTAATAATCCCATTGGGAGAATGGGTGCTGCGCAATGCCTGTATGCAGGCAAAAGCCTTGAGGGAAAAAGGCTTTGAGGCGATGAAAAT
>JAOTUR010000139.1 GCA_029863805.1 Candidatus Krumholzibacteriia bacterium
AACAACGACGTCCAAGGGATTCGATATACGCCTGAATATCATAAGGGACAGCATGACACCCAAGCCGAATGCGGCCGCGCCACACACCAAGGTAATGGTCATGGCGCGCCGAATCGAAGCGATCAATTCATGTTTCGAATAGCCCATATAGACGTAACCGATGATTTTGTCGAGGCTGGTGACCGGTGTTCTCACTGAGAAGGAAGCTTTGTCTTCGAACAAAGCCTCGCCGCTGGCCAACAAATCACTATGCGCCCGCTTTTGCAGACTTGGATCGAGATCGAGCTTCTGTCCGACATTTTGTAGATGCAAGTCGGCCTGAACGATGTGATCCGAGTTGGTGATGACAAGCGAGGTAATGTTGTCACTGCTCTCCGCAATTCGTGTCACCAGGGGTACCAGTTCAAACTCTGGGTCGGACCTAAAGAGGGCCTTTGCGCTACTCAAGGCGACGTTTCGCGCTTGCAGGATTATGGTGTTCTGCAAGTCATGCGTCAGAATCCGCTTTTGGTAATTGATGAGGAGGTAGCTGACGGGGGTAAGGGTCAATGCCAAAAGGCCCACAGCGCCGAACAGGAGCTGGAATTTCAACGAATGAACTGGATTGACCTTGAATTGTTGTTTATTCATCGTAGGCCTTCGACTGTCGAAATTCGGCGTCGGTCCTGCTCAGGTAGCGTCTTACTTTGACGTTGTCGGGATCGATGGTCAGGGCTTTCTTCCATACTTCGATCGCGGAGGCGTAGTCGTCTCGTGAATAGAAACGCATACCCATAAGCAGGTAGGCCTTTGTCAGCAGTCTGGCAACATCGTGGAAGCTGGGATCGGCAGCCCATATTTCGGTAAACAGTCCAACGGCACCGTCGAAATCCCCTTTGTTGAAGAACTCCATGCCCCGGCTGTACTTCTGCTCGAGCAAGCTGGTATCGACGGTGGGACGTACCTCTTGTGCAGCAGCGGGTGTAGGGGGAGGTTGCGGTTGCGCGGGCACCGGACGTGGTTGGCGGTTTTCTCGTTCCAGCTCGGCGATCCGAGCCTTGGCAGCTGCGTCGCTGGGTTTGTAGGCGAGAAGGCGGCGCAGTGATTCGATGGCGGACACGTAATCCCCCCGCCCTGCCGCACTGTGCGATTCGAGCCTGTGACGGTGGACGATTTCCTCGATCTGAAGCAGGCATTTCTTACGGTACTCGCGGGCCAGTTCATTGCCGGGGTCGAGTCGCAGCAACTCGTCGAACGCCGCGAGAGCTTTCGCATACTGCCTGCTTGCATAAAAATCGATAGCCGTCTTCAGCAGACTGTTTGCAAGCTGGGCCGAGCTCTGCAAATCCGCGAGCTTCTGGTTGCAACGCTCGATCACGGCTGTGGCTTGAGGATCTTGGGGGACAAGCTCGAGCGCTTGTTTGGCGAAAAACAGACCCTGCACATAGTCCTCAACCGTGAGGGCCGCGCCAGCCTGGTCCATGAGGCCGTGGTATTTGCACTTTATCGACCGGTCTTCCGCGTGTTTGTTGCCTGGCTGCCAAAGCAACGCAGATTCGAACCGACCCAGCGCCTTACCGTACTCACGACGTGCGAACAGGCTGTCACCCTTTTGCAGTGTCGTCTGGATTTGAGTGCGCTCGAGTTCATCCATGCGAAGGCTTATTTTGTCATTTACCTCGCGCTCGAGCCTCGCGCGTGCCTTACTCTTCTGCTCCGACAGCGAGGCGCCGAAGCGAATTGAGACGGAGAACTGATGGTTGCCGCCAAGATCCGTGTTTCTGTAGGCATAGTCGAGCGCGGCACTCTTGTAGCGTGCTCCCAGACCGTATGCGGGTGAGCCGTCATCGAGGCCAAATCGCAACGAGAACTTATCGATGTAGCGAATCTCTTGCCCGATCTGGATCCGAAAAGGCGAGAATCGTGGGTTGACCAGATCGATGGCGGTTTCCATATAGGCGCCCCCAAAAGAGGAAAGAACCGAGAAACCGAGCGCGATTTGCATCGGATCCGCTACTTTGTCCTGGTTGAGCTTGAGCGATGGTTCTATCAAGTTTTGGATGACGAAACCTTGTCGAAAACCTCTCACAAACGAGTTGCCTCGCCTGCGTTGTGTGGCAGAGATGCCGACGTCAACGCCGACACCGGAGCCACTGAATGACCCGAAAGACTGGTTGTCGACCTTGATGTTCACGCCACCGGCAAGAGAGGAGGTGACGTGCTTGCTGTATCCGAGAAGCAGTCTTGTCTGCGTATTGTGCAGGTCGCTCGACAAGAGTTGGTTGGTGGGATCGCGCTCTTCGATTCCGCTTATGTCAAGCCGCAGAACGCTAAAACCGAATGTGCCGTAATTTAGCAGTGGATGAGCATAACTCACCGTGTGGTAGACGACGTCGGAATCGAAAAGAACAGATCGAAAGAAGACAAATTGTCTCCACTCGAGATAGCTCGTGCCGGATGGATTGTAGTATTGGATGGACGCGTCACCACGTACGCTGACGCCGGCAACTCCCATTCCCGTCACCCGGGCCCCCGTGCCCAGGACGAATGGCAATTCCGTCCCGTAGGACTGCGAATATGCAGGCGGCGCTGCAAAAAGAAGCGACAAGAGCATGCAGTGGAATACTCGTGTTATCATCTCACTACTCCCACTTTACGCCTGAACTTAGCGTGCGAACCGTTGGCCCCGTGAATCTCGAGGATTAGAAAGTACACGCCGTTGTTGACCACATCACCATCGGCATTTTGGCCATCCCAAGCGACATCCTGGTACAGACCCGGTGACTGCGTCTTATTGTCGATCAACGTTCTCACATGATTGCCCCAAACCGTGTAGAGCTTGAGAGTCACAGTGGCGGTTTGCGCCAGCTTGTAAGTTATGCGGGTTCCTTGTTTGCCGGCGGCGAACGGGTTGGGATAGTTGGTAAAGGCAGCCTCCGGACTGTTGCCCAATATATGGGTGAACGTGCTTCTCAAAGGGAAACCGATGTTGTTTATCGTGGCAGTGGTGAGCGTGTCGCCGGTGACCACGTCCGTGAGGCGGATCGCATTGCCGTCCGCAATGACGAATTGGAAGTTTACATCGCTCATCTGCGCGTCGACGTCCACTTCCAGGCTGAGCGTATCCACAGCCGCGGCGGGGACGAGCGGGGCGCTGCCAGCAAATAAGAAAGTCACGTTGCCGCCATTGAGTTGCCCGACCGCGATAAGGCTGTCTGCTTTCAGCAGGCGAGCGCCACTCAGCAGCTTGCTGGGCTCAAGAGTGTTGCCCTTGGCATCTCGGATGTTGACGGCGAGCGACTGAAGTGCAACCGTCGTGTGACCCGGGGGATTGCCATTCCGCAGCAGCAAATCGAAGGCCTGCACACCAGCCTCTCGAGTGGCGACGTTCTGCGGCAAACGTGAAGCCAGGCCGGCAGCCACCTGCGTACTGGGAAGCTGTAGCGTGGCCGGCCCAGCCACGAATGGAAACGTTCCGGATATGCCCAACATGCGAGAGCCGTCGTTTTGATCGAACACCACCAGATGCTGTCGATCGAGCCACACCTCGAAGACCGTTGGGGCAAAGACAGCCTTGGTATCAACGAGGACAGATATGGTGTCGGTCTCAGCCGGCGCGATCACAATCGGTGGCAGCAGCTTGCATTCGGCAATGGGTTGCGTGCTACTGAGAGAAGTGACCTGCGATAGCGTATCGGCACCGTGCACAACGTATACCTTGCTAAAATAGTCGCCGGGGAAAATGGGCCCGCTGCTGGCGTCTGTGAACAAGACCGCAAGCGAGTCGAGTACCAGCGAAGACGACATCGCCGAATCCACGTGACCCAGCGCCAGGTCGGCTACGGGCGCGCCGAAAGTTGAGGGAAGTATCGACGGGGGCATTCTATCCACGAAGCTCGCGAGGAGCGCTGAGGCCGGCGTTTCGAAGAAGATCCGATTCGATGCAAAAGGAAAATCCGCAATCGAGGGATTCATGGCATACGTTCCAACAATCTGTGCCGTGTTGATATCTCGGGCAACGACAGACGACGGCGCGGCCACGGTGGAGTAAAACGACCCGGTCTGTGGAACGGCGCTCAAATCGACAACGATATCCAAGTACTCCAAAACGCCGGGGGCCAGGATGAGCGGCGTACCGAGGTTCATGCTAAGTGTATTGTCGCCGTCGGGTATGATCTGGGTGGTGAACAACGTTTGTCCATTGGATACGGCGTGAAGCGCCCGGATAGCCTGATCCGGAGGTAGCGGCGCACCGGTGCTGTCAAAAAATTCAAGCGTCATATCAGTGACGATGACGCTGGCCGCGTTCGCGTCACCCCGATTGAGCATCGATAGCGAAAACAAACGGACGTCATCCTGGCCAGTATTGGCGGAAAGGGTCGAGCTGGTGTCCGACGACACGAGGAGGCTGTCGGCGCTTTGATTCAAGACTACACTGGTGGTGCTCCAGGGGAAGGATTCCCCGGACGAGAGCGGTACCGGGAGACCGTCATTGCGGTCGGCAACACGAATGTCACCCGGAGCGGCAACGGACACACGATAAGCAACAAAGGCGGCGTTTTCACCGACGTCGCACGTGATATTCAAAACGAGCGAGTCACTGGCAGGTATGACAATGGGTGTTGGTACGTACAGCTGCAGTGGGTTTGACGTCGAATCGATCAACGAAAAAGAGTAGTTGATGCCACCCGCCGCGAGGAAGCTGAGCCGGTCCACAACTGTATTCGGGGGTATGGGGTTGCCCGCCTCATCTTCTATGACCAGGCGGAGACCGTCGAGCTCAACGGCTGCCGATAAGCTGTCGAAGTCATCGTACGTGAGCTTGAGCTTGAACATCGTCACATTGTCTTGCCCGCGATTGGCCGTGGCTGGTGCAAAATTCGACAAGCTCGTTGGTATGGCAGAGGCTCGATTCTGAACCTGTGCGTCTTGGCTGCAAGTCTCCTGCGAAACAAAGAGACTGTCGCCAGAGTGGGCATAGCCGCAGAAGTGAATATCGCCCGCTGCGTTGGTGACATAATTCCACACAAATACAGAGTCTGCCCCGGGCAAGAGGTCAAGAGAAATAGGGGTGGGTCCAGACGACAGTGAAACGGCGGCCGAGCCAAGCACCGAAATAGCGGAAGGTGTAATCCCCAATAGCGTGTCCACGCCTTCGTTGCGCACGCTCATGACCAGTGACATGGCCTGACCCACGCTGTAACTACCAAGGTCGGTGGTCAGCGACGTGATCAAAGGATCCGTGGAGACCGATTGTTCGGTGGGGTTCGCTATAAAGGCGTCGATCGGGCCGTCATTCCCCGACGCCACCTGGATCCCGTTCAGCGGAACGCTGGCGCGCAAGGTGGCTCCGTCGCTTGGCGCATTCGATACCGAGAATGTTACGTAGAGGCGTGTAGCCGCGAGCGGGATTATCTCGCCTAAGGCACCCGGGTTTGTCCACGTTGTCCCGTTCCAGTTGAGTGTCGTGAGCATATCATCGTCTGCCGGGTCGAAGTTATTCGCATCCCCACCGGATTCCTTCCACAAGCGAACGAGCGCAATGTCCGCCCCGGGCGAGGCGGATCCCAGGTTACCGATACTGACAAAATCGAGTACGTCGGGCAAAATGCCGTTGGGCGGCACCGTCATGGCGAGGACCAGCACGTCTGCGTCGCCCGGCGCCGCACGTACCACGGGCACGGGATGCAATAGGATCTGTCGCGCGATCATGCCGTCGCTGGTATCGACGCCCGGGGAATTAACGGGAAATTCACCCTGAATATCGGTACCGGCCGGGTTGACCGAGATACCATCTACGTCGAACATCTTGAGGTCAACGGTGACAGAGTCCCGAATGCTCAGAGATAAGTCATAACTTATGAAGACGTAAGAGATTTGCTGGGGGGCAAGTTGGAGATCGAGCTGGCTCAACGTATAAGAGATGCCGCTCGATGCAACCACAGCCACTAGAGAGTCCGCAACCGGATCGAACAAGCCGTTACTATCGATATCGGCGTACGCGAATACGCTGTCGATTTCGGTGCTGGCCGCCGTTCCCGCCTGGAAGACCTTGAGCTGCTGCAGCTGCAACGGGAACGTGTAGCCGTTGTAAAAACCGACGCCAAAGTTGAGGTTCTTGGTTGAACCCGGGTAGACCGTCTGGTCACTAACCGAGTAGGGAAAGATCGTAAGCTGATCCGGCTTGGGCAGCACCTGGATCGAAGGATCCTGGACGCTCTGATCGATCGGACCATCATTTGCTGATGCCAGCTGCAGACCCTGAATAGGGATGGCAAATTGTATGGAGCCGCCAACTGTATAATCGGAAGTGATATCGCTAACCACAAAATACCGGGCAAGATTCCCACAGGTATTGACCAGCGGATCGGATAGGCCGGTGATGTCATAGTCGCGGCCGCCGGGCTGAGTCGGATCCTCAACAAAGTCACCCAGGTAGCTGTCGTCTCCGATGCCCGCATCAAACGTCCCGTTGCCCCCGTCTCGATAAAGAGCGAGCCGCGCAAAATGCTCGGAGTTGGCGCTGCCGAGGTTTTGGATGTGGATCGACTGCAAGGTATCGATTTGGTAACCGTTGGCGGGCACCGCAAAATCGAACAGCAAGACATCCATACCGGCGCTGATTAACAGGCTGTCGGCCGAGGGTGCGACTGAGATTTGGTGCGCCATCATGCCGTCGAGCACCAAGGGCGTGGGGGTTGCCATGGGAAAGGTGCCAACCTTGCTCAACGGCTGGTCGAACCCAAGCGATGACGGGGACGGCACGCGAACGCTCACAGTGTCGCCATCCGATGAGCAGGAAGAGTCGAAATGGGCCGCTATCAGAAGGTGTTTCGTCGCCCCGGGTGTGAAGGATAAGCCCAACCCGGTCACCGTCACGCTTCCTCCCACGAAGGTCAGGCCCTCCCTGACCACGTTATCGGTGGCGTCCACGACACCGTCACCGTCATCCTCGATGATCTTGACATCAAGAAAGGTGTTGTCGAGATCAGTGCCAGTTCCGACGCCCGTCGTGGCGTTCGTTAGAGTCAGCGTGTCGAGTTGCACGTTCATTAGCGTATTGTTACCGATGGCAAGGAGCAGAAGCGGCGCATCGCCGTCGCCCGGATGAGGCGAATACGGAGACAAGGGCAGATTGGCGATGTCGATCTTCTGTAATCTACGTATGGTGAAGGATTTTGTGAGAACGACCGGTACATTGTTTGGTCCGTCGTTGGCCGAGACGACCTCGATACCGTTGATCGGAATTCCAGGCTGAAAGTGATCGCCGTCGGTGGCATCGAGGGCGACGTCGGCTGTTATGAACAACGTGAGATCCGTGACGATGGGCTGGTTCAATCCGGAGATCTCGATCAGGTCGCCGGAGTACACCATTTGGCCCAAGCTTGCGTCTGTGACGGGGTCGAAAACGCCGTCCCCGGTGTCCTGGTACAGATGCCAAGCGGAAATGTCGCTGGGTGAGAAATCGGCCGCATAGTTCTTGATCGCAAGCGCCATTAGGGTGTCGACCTGGTATCCGTTTTGGGGCGCGACCAGCGTGACAACCCAATTATCTGTCGTACCCGATTCGAGAGTATCCACAGCTGAGGCGGTGATCGATATCTGGTGGGGAACCATGCCGTCGATGACCAGCCGTCCAAACGAATCCGCCGGGTAGAGCGGAGAAAAATCGTCTGCGACCAAAGTATTGCCCTGAAATACGATGTCCGCCGCCGAGAGAAGTGCCACGTCCAGGTGATCGCCGTCCGTCGCCAGAAACGAATCGACGTGAGCCGTAGCGATTAGGGTTCGGTGACTCGAGCCTGGTACACGCCAAGAGCCTGCGATCGAGAAGAGCGCCGTATTCGCGTCAAAACTGGATGACGCGACGAGTGTGTCAGCCGCCGATAGAGCCCGACTGGAGTCCACGTCGTCGAACAGGCGAATCACTTCTATCTCGCCGTCCAACTGCGCGGCGCTGCCCGAGCCGAGTGAAGTGTTGAAAATGATGAGCGAATCCAAAAACCGATCGTCGGCGTACCCGTTCTGAAGATCAAGTAGGAGGATGGTTGCGTCTCGTTGACCCGGAAAGACCGTTTCAACGTCGAGCGGCAGAGCGCTGAGCCTTATTTTTGGCGTGTCTACAAAGATACTGTTGCGGCCGGTTGTCCACACCGTATCCGTGTGCGAGAAGGAATTATCGTCGGCGCCATTGAGATCGAGCCTCAAGTCATAGAAGTCGGGAGCGGCAATGCCCGACGGAACGGCCGTCGAAGAGAACGTCAGTGTAAAGTTGGTCGCGTTTGCTGGCACATATGTGGGATTCGTGAGCGTAGCCCAATAATCGTTGATTCCATCCGAGAAGAAGACACGAGTCGTGGTGGCGAGCGTGATACCCGTTGCCGACGTATTGTCGACCCCAATTCTGAGGGCCAGCTGGGGATCGTTGACAAAAGCGCTATTCGGATACAGAGAGCCGGCGACATCGATGAGTGATGGTTTTTGCTTCACCGCGACCACCAGTGTGTCCTGCGCAAAAAGACCGCCGGAGTCAATTGCCCGAATCGTTATCGTTGCGGTGCCATTAAGGCCAGGTGTGAAGCTGAGATCGAGGGCGCTGTCCGCGTCTATTATCGCGTTAACCAGCGCCGGGTTTGTGTTGCCCTGGATGGCGAAGTTCAGAGAGGGTCCATCTTCGATGTCCGAGAAGACTTCGTTGAGGTCTCGATAACTGTCGATGGGTGCGTTATCCTGAATGACCGTCGTGTCGGGGATGGCCGATGTCACGGTGGGCGGATCGTTGGTGGGACTCACGGTGACGACCAGTGTGTCGTCGACAGAGAAGCCGCCGCTATCCGTTGCTCTAAAGACGATGGTGGCACTGCCGTTTTGATCGGCAGCAAAGGTCAAATCCACAGCGCTATCGGCGTCTATGACGACGGCGACCAGCGACGAGTCGCTGTTACTTTGCATAGCAAATGACAACGCGTTGCCGTCTTCGATATCGGCAAAGACATCGTTCAGGTCTCTATAATTGTCAATCGGCGGGTTGTCTTCGTCGACTGTAGTGTCGGGGATGGCCGCGACGACCATGGGGGAGTCGTTGACCGCGGTCACGGTAACGACGAATGTATCCACGACCGATATTGAACCTGTGTCGGTGGCCCGCACGCCGATGGTGGCGCTGCCGCTT
>JAOTUR010000229.1 GCA_029863805.1 Candidatus Krumholzibacteriia bacterium
ACACCGAGATGATGTCGTTGCGTGTCATTCCGTCATCGGATTCAACCCAGGGGAGTTGGTCCATTTCGGAACAATAAACGAGCGCGGAATCGAGGTGTGGCGCGTTGCCTTCGAGGCCGGCGCTCGTCGTGAATCCGAGCGGCCCCGACGTGTGCGGGTAGACGGCCCGGATACGCTTGCCGGGAAGCCCGAGAGACACCCAGCTGGCCTGCGGATTGGAGAGGTCCCGGCGAAAAACGCCATCATCGATGGTGCCCGCGTACAGCGATCCGTGCATGCCAAGCGACGTAACGTGGCGTCCTGCCAAACCAAAGGGCTCGAGAAGCGATGCGGATCCGACGGCGGGTAGGTTTGTGAAGAAGCCCGCGACGGCAAATAGTGCCGGCGCAAGGCACCTTGGTGAGACGTCAATGCGCATGAGAAAGCACCTCATTGCTCGTCTCCGCCCGGAGGGGCCAACGAGTGGCCATCGGCTTCGCAGGGCGGGAACCTACGCCTTAAGTCTAGCGATGTACGTGGGCGGCGACAACAAGAAACAACACACCGGGGCGGTACTTGACCACGCAACCTTAGGTGACGCCCCAAACCCGACATCTCACCGGATCTCCTTGCCTACGCAGCCATAAGTGCTGTAACAATATCAGAAGCAGTTCGAAAAAGTTACCGTTGGGGACGCCATTCTCAATTTCCCGTCAAACCTGCTTGTAGTAGCGGCATCGGCGAAAGCCTCGGCGGTTCTAACGTCGTTACAGTTTGGGCTTTCAATATCCAAGTCGTCGTCGTAGAGCCCGGGATCATTCAAACAGACTTTGGCGATGTCTTGATTGGACGCATGATGGAGCGGTCTGGGAATTCCGCGTACTCGGACATGGCGAAAAGAATCGAGATCGCCACCAGAAGGTCCTATGAGCGGAGTGGTGGGTCAACGGCATCGGTCATTGCAAAAGTTGTCTCTCGAGCGGTCAAATCCAAAAGACCCCAAACGCGATATGCCGCAGGCAAGTATGCGAGATCACTGATCTTCATCCGGAAATGGCTCGGCGATCGCGTGTTCGACAGAGCCGTCACGAGGGCCGCCTAGCCCGTCCCGACCCAGGGAAGGAACCGGGCTTTTGGCGCAACCCGTGTGGCGTGTCTTGCGTATCGACCGACATGCCATGAGATGGGTTAAGGACCGGCTTGTCGATTGCCGCGACCAAGCCAGACCAGAGCCAGAGGAGGATACTATGCATCGCCAAGGACTGTTTGTGATGTTCATGGGACTTGTCCTCGCCGCGTTGCCGTGCAATTCAAGCGGGGCTGACGGCGCTCCAAGCTACGCCTCACCAGAGACCAAAGAGATTGTCACGAAGATGCTCGACGCCCATGGGGGGATGGAGAAGTGGCGCGCGTGTCCGACCGTCTGTTTTGATTCACATCTCAGGGTGGACTTTGGCGGGGGCAACTGGGTCGATTTCTGGGAAGAGGTGACGGTCGAGCAGGGGACCCGACGCGTTTACGCCGACCTGCCAAACCCGGATGGTACGAGCGGGCAAATCGCGTTCGACGGTCAGCGAGCGTGGAGTGCGGGTAATCTGCAAGGGATCGCGAGGGCGCCGGCCCGCTTCACGGCCTGGCGCAATTTCTATCTGTTCAATGCCCCCTGGCTGACGCAGGACGCCGGCGTGATCCTGGGTGAGCCGGCCAAAGCGACGATCCCAAACGGCTCGAAAGAGTACATTACGATTCCCATGTCGTTCGAAACGGGAACCGGCGATACGCCGAAGGATCGCTATGTGCTCTATATCGATCCCGACACGTACCAGCTCAAGGCTTCCGAATACGGGATGACTTACAAGAGCATGCTGCCGGAGGGAGCCGACGAAACACCCCGGTCCGTCTTCGTATGGGAGAAGACTGCCAAGGTCAACGGCCTCGTGGTCTTGACTACGTACAACGTCTATTGGAAACACGACGGCTCGAAGGTGGTCGCGGGAGAGGTATCGAACTGGTCGTTCGACAATCCGTTTGACGAGTCCAGAATGAAGATGCCCGGTGACGGCATCGTCGATGAAAGCCAGCCCTGAACCTGTGGCCTAGGGAGCGTCCGCGGCGAAGAGTTGGTCGTAGAGTAGCCGGGCCAGCATCTCGTGCGCCGCGGCGTTGGGGTGGAGGGGGTCGGGGTGGCGGCCGCGCAGTAGCGCGAGGTTCTGCATGCCGGCCGCCTGGAACGCCGGGCGCGCGCTCACCACGTCGAATCCCACCCGCCGCGCCTCGTGCTCGACGATGGCGTAGACGCCGTTGTAGAGCGGGGCGTGGTCTTCTTCGTCCGCCATTGATTTTGATTTAGTGCCCTGCAACCAGTTAGGTTGCGGGGCGTTTTCCTCCCTCGAACTTGTCAATGGATTGCCGCTTCGAATCCTTACCTGCACACGGCTTAAGAGACGACTGCGCGCACTCGTAAATGTGATCCAACTGAAGTCTATTGGGCGTGAGAGAATTGGGGTTTGACGCTGGTGAAACGATGGAATAAGGTCGAGCATTATGGGTCCACCAGTTTTTTGAACCCTTCCGAAGGAGGACACGCATGAGGGTTCTTTACGGATTGTCGATTGGGGTGCTTGCGCTGGGGACGGCAGCGTTGTTGGGTGCTGGGACATCGCAAGTGATGGCGTATTCGGAGTATGCGCAGGGTTGTCAAAACTGCCACGGGGATTTCAGGGCTGCCAACTACGTTTCTATTGCCGATGGCCAGGCCTGGGGAACCTCCCTCCACAACGGCCACCGATCCGACATGCTCAACGGTGATTGCGCCGCTTGTCACACGACCCCCGGGTTTTCGCCGGTCTTCCTGAAGTCCTCTGACGGCGGCGATGGCCTCGCCCCGCTTGGTTGCCTTGGTTGTCACGGACGGGACGAGAGTTCGGGTGTGACCGGGGCGGGCCTGCGCCAGCACCACTGGAACAACGGAGTTACAGGCTGTGGGGGATGCCATCCGGGTGATTCTAACCCGGCCGTCTTTACTCCGGCCAGCGAGGTCGTCTTGCCGCCGTATTACCTGAATCCTGGCGCCAACCACCCGAACATGCCTACCCATCCGTGCAATCTGGAATCGTTGGGTTACCCGGAGGATGTCCTCAGTGCGGCCGGTACAGGCGGCCTCGACAACAACGGGGATAACCTCTACGACACGACCGACGTAGACTGTGCCCCCCTGGTGCCTGTCGAACAGACGACCTGGGGCTACATCAAGGCGTTGTACCAGTAAACGCGGCGTCTTCGCAGGACGTGAATTGGCCGTTTCCCGAGGCGGAGCGAAAGCTAGACAGGTAGAACCGCCTCCAGAAAGGGCTGGGCAGTTCGGCTAAGGTCTCGTTGGCCCCGCCATTTTGATCCCAGGTGACCCTGCCACTGCGGTGGCAGGTTTTTTTGTAGCAACGAGTTACAGAGAATGGCTGAGTTCGACATGTCTCGCCCCGAAAACGGCCCGTGACGATGACTTCGTTGCTGGGTCACGAGTTATCGGGTTCGATTGTCGCGGGCGTCCTTGGCGAAGAGGTGATCGTAGAGCAGGCGGGCCAGCATCTCGTGCGCCGCGGCGTTGGGGTGGAGGGGGTCGGGGTGGCGGCCGCGCAGTAGCGCGAGGTTCTGCATGCCGGCCGCCTGGAACGTCGGGCGCGCACTCACCACGTCGAATCCCACCCGCCGCGCCTCGTGCTCGACGATGGCGTAGACGCCGTCGTAGAGCGGGGCGTGCCCTTCCTCGTCCAGCAGGGGAATGATCAGCACGGTTACTTCGTAAGCGCCCTGGGCGGCCAGGTCCCGCAGCCGCTCGAAGGCGTAGCGGATGCGTCCGACGCGCGCAGTGGATGCGTACCAAGACGCGTAGGGTAGCCGCGGCCCGGGTGGGTGCGCCTCGATGTAGCGGTCGACGGCGGCGATCAGCTCGCGGATCTCGGGGTCGTCGTCGAGGGGCCGGATGCGGTCCTCGTAGCGGCGCTCGAACACGTCCTCACGATTGGATTCCTGGAAGTCGCGCGCCTGCGCGGTGCGGTCGATGCGCACGGAGACGAGCTGCACGAGCCTCGAGGCGCGCACGAGCGCTGGCTGCTGCTCGAGGAAGCGGATGATGGAAAGATTGGCCGACTGCACGCCGGCGTCGTTGATGCAGTACCCGACGACCACGCGGTCGGGCGCGAGGTCCTGCCCTCGGCGCTCGAGGAGGGCTACCTCGTTCAAGGGATCGTAACCCCCGACGCCCATGTTGAGCACCTCTACGCGCCGGTCCGCTTCGACGCACATGGCCTCGAGCTGCTCGGGGTAGGTGTCCGCCACAAGCATGCGGTTGCCGAAGGTGATGGAGTCGCCGATGACGAGGATGCGGTAGGCGCCGTCGGGCTTCTTGTGGTCATAGTCGCGGTCGCGAAACCCCAGGGAGTTGATCGAGATGTCCGCGCCCCACGCCCGGCCGCGGGTGTCGGGCACGAGCACGTACGCGAGGTCCGGATCGGCCGACGCCGCCAGGAAGAAACCGGTTCCTTCCGTGGCCTTCTGGAGGGGGTTGTACCCCGCGACGCGTAGCGCGACCTCGATCGCGAGCACCACCAGGGCGAGCGCGAGCAGGGGAACGGTCAGCTTGAACCAGACGTGGCGCCGCGACACGGCGCGAGTGTAACGCAAACGACGGCCGGCCGCCAGCAGCCAAGCCGCTCCCGGACCGCTCAGCCTTCGTCCTTGGGGCGGGGGAGCAGGATCACCGTGTCGAGCACCTCGAGCCCCACGACGTGACCGTTGTCGCGGATCAACGCGTCGACGCGCCCGTGCACCTGCTCGTGGGTGCCGCCCCATTCCCTGAGCATGAACCCGACCAGGTGGCCGTCTTCCGCGCGCATCACGCGAACGCTCACGCGGTCGCCGGGCCGGACGTCGCTCAGCGACAGGCCCCACGGCCGCGCGGCGTGCTCGTCGACGATCTCCACGTCCGTGCCCATGACCTGGACCACGGGGCTCTCGAAGTCCACGGCGGTGACCGGTCCGCGCAGCTTGCCGATGCGGTACCAGCACGGGCAGTCGTAATCGGCGTAGTCGTCGTCGCAGTCGTTCAGGACCGCCACGTTCATCGAATCCATGCGGCAGTGACGCACCTCGATCCCCTGCGCCATCAGGCGGTGCGGGTCGGGCATGTAGGTGCCGTTGGCTTCGACGTAGTCACCCACGGCGATCTCGTCGGTGCCGCGGCGCAAGACGCAGCCGAAATTGCCGAGCAGAAAATCGGAGACGCCGTCGTCCGTCTCGACGAGCAGGACCTGGATGACCGGCTCGGTGGTCGGCCGCCAGCGGTCCGCCTGCGGCTTGACGAGCTGGTAGTGGCCCGCGGCGAGGCCGTCGAAACGGTAGGTGCCGTCACGCGCCGTCATGGTCTCCCACATGCGCACCGGCATTGCCACGCGCATGCTGTCGGGCGCGTCGGAATAGAGAAAGACCTTCGCGCCGCCGATTCCAGGCTCGTCGTCGTCTATGTGGCCGTCCTCGTCGAGGTCGTTCCACACGATGCCGCCGATGGTGCCGCCCATGGGGCTCTCGCCCACGTCGAGGCGCGCGGTGAAGCCCACCGACACACCCTCGCCCGCGCGGAAGTGCGTCTCCACCGGCAGGCTCTCCTCGCCCGGCGTCCACATGCCGTCGTCGTTGTCGAACTCGAAGACCATCGCCGCGCCCGGACCGAGCACCTCGTTGGTCGGGTTGAGCACGATAGCGCTCTCCGGGAGGAAGCTCAGGAAGCGCAGGCTAACCGGCTCGGGGAAGGCCGTGCGGCTGCGGTTGACGACCGAGAGATCGACCACGAGGGCGCCGAGGTCGGGATCGTGGTGGATGTTTCGGCCGCGCAGGACGAACGGGCCGGCGAGCGGCCGGGCCGGATCTCCCGCCTGGCCGAACGTGAGCTCGAAGTCCGCGCCGCCGACCTCGCCCGACACGACCCCGCTTCGCACCGCCTGGTCGTCGGCCGGCTCCACGGAATCGCCGCTGCAGCCGAATCCGGTCGCCATCAGCAGCATCAACAGGGGTATAAAGGAGATCGTGCGGCGCATGGTGTTCACCTCGTTGAATATGGTCAGACCGTGTCTCGGGGCGGGGGCGTCAGAGTGCGCTTATTCTACCACGCGGCGGCGCGCCACGCAAGGCGTGGCGCCCGCCGCAT
>JAOTUR010000140.1 GCA_029863805.1 Candidatus Krumholzibacteriia bacterium
GGTCGCGTTTGGTGGATAGAGTCCGGTCGTTGTGGGCTGCAGAAAATCAAAGCGTCCCGAGGGTGCTACGCGGGTGACTCTGAGTGCTGTCTCCGCGATCAGCAGTAACACCAGGGTGGGTAAGAGCGGCATGAGGAAGCGCCTCAAATTCTTTCTAACGTTCTTCATGGCTAACCCCTATTGTTCCGCGTTGCGCATGTAGCTGTCAATCAGGTGGTCATAAACCCCTGTATTTATTTTCCAAATTGCCGTCATACGGCCCTCCGCAAACAGATCACCTCGTGTTATCAAGGTAGCGATGTCATAATACCTGGCCAGCCCCGGATCGGTTATCACGTTGTGGCCCGATGACACACTGTCGGTGTACCCCTCGGGGATCTTGCGGGTGAAGTGTCCGATACGCCAGCGCGAATACTTGGCGATGGGCAGGCGAGCGATTAGGAAATCGTTCAGTCCATTGGGGTCGATCACATGCACCCCGCGCCCCGCGTAGAATCCGGTAAACCCCAGGGTATAGAACTCGTGCACGCGCGCTCCCGCGCGCGACGCATCAAGCCCCTGGCTGACCCACTGATGGTCCGGCACCGATCCACCACCCGGGCGCAAGAGCCCCGTCGCCTGATAATAAAACGCGCGCTCGTCACTTATACCGTGTTCGTCGATTAGAGACAGAGGCAGGGGGCCAAAGAATCGGGTTTGCACCAGCGGCACGTCCCCATAACCGGGCCCGCTCAGCAGGTGACTTCTCGCCGACAACATCGCCAGCGCCGCTACCGCAACGTAAAAAATCACAAATCGGCGGCGGCCCGCATCCGCCATGCCGCGTGCGAGGAGCACTGCCGATGCGGTCAAGGGCACGCTAAAGAAACGCCCGCTCATGAAATCACCACCCACGCGGACGATATAAAAGAGATAGAGCAATACGCCCGCCATCACGGCAAGCTCTCTCACATCACGGCGGATCGACACGGTGACGCACGCCGCGGTTATCGCGACCAGCGTAAGTGGGTCTTGGGTGAGTGAGTTGAGATAATAGAACAGGCCCTGCTGCATCAGCGCACCCGCGGGTATGCCGGTGGCCAGTTTTGAATAGGCGGGGTTCGCGACGGCTGCTCCATAATACAACAGAGAAAAAAAGGTCCATACGAACAACGGTGACAAACCGAACAGGATCACCGGCAAGGATCTTTTCCAACCGATTTGCGCAGCGATGAGCGTCAACACGGGCAGATAGATGGCCAGCGTATCGAGGCGGTTTAACGCTGCCACAGCGGCGATAGTTGCCAGTAGCAGAGGGGTCGCTTTTCGCGCCTTTGCGCCAAAAAGGTAACAGAGAAAGACGACGACCAGCAGATGCGAGAGAGGATTTTCGAGTCCGGACGTCGAGTAGTCGACAAAAGCCTTTGATGCGAGAAGAACGACTAGGCCAGACAAAGCGGCCGCTCGGGTCGACAGTTTGAAAAAAAAGTGGACGGTCCCCAGCGTGATGACAACAGAGAAGATGATGGTCGTGTAATAGAATTCACGTGTGGCAAAGTGAATCAGCGACAAAGAGAGCATCCACAGCGGGTGCGTGTAGCTCTGGACGCGCTCACCGACATTATAAACCAGCCCATAACCGGAAACAAAATTGTCCACCGAACGAAACGTGATATACGCGTCGTCCGACAACCACGCATTCTTGAGGAGAACAGCGGCGAAGATCACAATGGCTGCGGCCGGCAGATATCGGAGACCCATATGCCGGCGGTTGGGTCTTGCCTTATGAGCGCGGCGTGGCTTCATGGGCGTTGCGCAGAATGGGAACGGGCACCATCCTACGATTGTTGCGGGCGCCGGTCGAGCTCGGAGCCGCTTCAGGCACGCAGGGCCCGTGATGGAGCACCCGTTCTAACTGCTAATGTGCTTAAACGCTAACTACTTTACTGAGTAACCCGACGAATAACCACCGCAAACATGGTCGCGGCGTATATTCTCTGTAGTGGATACAAGAGGCGCGGGGCTGGGCCCGCGCGTCGATCCGGAGCGAGGGTGGAAACTGGCGGAGAGTCCAAAACACGATCTGCGCTGGCGTCGGCCCGTTGACCGCCGTGATCTGCTTCGTCCGAAAACGCTGTCTAACCTTGTGCCATGCTCATGAAACGTATCCTAATCGGATCGGCCGCACTTTTTTCCATGGGCCTTTTCTATTTCTTCACATGGGGCGCCCGTCACATCGACCAACTGCTGAACCTGGTCGCTCGCCCTCCACATTGTGAAGCGTCACGTGACGCAAAGGAACTTCACCAACGACTCCTCATCGCCGACCTGCACTGCGACCTGCTACTGTGGCAGAGAGACCCGCTGGCCATGGCCCGCTACGGCCATGTGGATGTCCCACGACTGATAAAGGGTAACGTAACGCTACAGGTATTCTCGGTCGTAACCAAGGTACCGTGGGGCATGAACTACGAAAGGAATAGCGGTGTATCGGATATCACGGCGCCGCTTGTCGTGGCGCAGCGCTGGCCGATGGGGACCTGGTTTGGTCTGAGAGAGCGTGCACTCTACCAGGCCAGGAGATTTCATAGCGCCGTCGCCAGGTCCCAGGGGAAACTCGTGTTTATCGGTTCCGCTGGGGATCTCAAGAATCATATCGAGCGTCGACGGCGCGACCCGGATGCCGTGGCCGGAATTCTGTCGGTTGAGGGTCTTCACGCGCTGGAAGGCGAGCTGGCAAACGTCAACGTGCTATACCGTGCGGGATTTCGCATGATGGCGCCGAGCCATTTTTTTGACAACGAGGTGGGCGGGTCGGCGCACGGGCTGAGGAAAGGCGGGCTGACGATGTTTGGGCGGAGGGTCATCGCACGAATGGAGGAGCTCAATATCATCGTGGATCTCGCGCACGCCTCGCCTCGAATGACCGATGATATTCTGGCAATGGTCACTCGGCCGGTCGTTGTGTCTCACACCGGCGTGCGGGGTACGTGCGAGAGCCTTCGCAACTTGAACGACCAGCAGATCGTTCGTATTGCGCGCTCGGGCGGAGTGGTCGGAATTGGTTTCTGGCAAGGCGCCGTGTGCGGTAATGACGTCACGTCGATCGTGCGTGCGATAAGCTACGTGGCCGACTTGGTAGGAGTCGACCATGTCGCTTTGGGATCGGATTTCGATGGCGCCACGCGGACACCGCTCGATGCCGCGGGACTCGTGTGCATGACAGAAGCGCTGTCGGTGGCCGGTTTTACAGAGTCAGACGTTTACAAGATCATGGGTGGCAACACACTCCGACTCTTGATGGAGGCCCTGCCAGATGGCGTCGGGAGAAAGTGAGTCGGTCCGGTCGCTAGCGGCCGCCTTTTGTCAGCCAAAGTCTAAGATGGACACCCGGCAAAGCGTCGACTAGACTAAAAATGGAGCCCTCGTCATGAGTCATGAGTCTTGGCTCGCCGCCGTTGTACCACGCCGTGAGACACACACCACGGGAGTAGAGATGAAACACGAATTCGCGATTTTGGGCCTTTGGTTGATAGCGATCTTGACGACCGCGATTCTCACCGAAGGAAACGGCAAGTTCACCTACCTCGGGCCGGTTTTTGCGATTTGCGCTATTGGCTCCGTCATCACGGTGCGGCGTGCAAAGGCATCGGGCAAATAGCCGGCGGCATCCGCGTCCCCAGCGAGTCGCTCTTTGGCAGCCCGGTGTATCATTATTTTCTTTAATAAGATACGCTCCTGGCCCTCACGCTAAGCCCGGTGTCGTCCCGAGCACCGCCAATGCGGCTTCCACCGTCAGTATGCGTCGTTGACTTGATTCTGGGTCTTCAAGTACGATATACACAATTGCTGATTCCACTTTGATTTGTCAGGCTCTTCGCGCGATCGCTGCAAGGGTTTGCCGACGAGGTGTACGATGGCCAAGAAGCGATTGTTCGGTCAGTTATCCAATGCGTTTTCTTCGAAGGGTGAGGGTGTGGGGGATGCCGACAGGGCGTCCAACGCAGAGACCCTCGAGAACCTACGCCGAGAGAACCTTCGACTCACACGCGCGCTCGAGGAGCTATCCATGCTCAACGAGTTGGCCCGGGAAATCGGTGCTTCGCGAAACGCGGACGCGATCATGGACCGCATCATCCGTCGATCGTTAAGATCCGTTTACGCCGAGCAGGCGGTGATTACTCTGGTCAGCGAACAGGCCCGTGAACCCATGAAAACGCTGGTGCGGGCGATGGTCACGTCGAGCGAGCACGAGCAGTTTCATCTCAATCAGAATCTTCTGGGGTGGATGCACCTGAATAAGCGGCCGCTGCTGTCCAACTCGCCGAGGGCCGATGAACGGTTTCGCGGCATCACCTGGGACCCGTCGATTCATTCGATTCTGTGCGTGCCGCTGATGGTGAAATCAGAACTGATTGGAGTTCTGACGGCATACAACAAGAAGAGCGAAAGGGATTTTACCGAAGAAGATCAACGACTGCTGACCATCATCGCCATGCAGTCCGCGCAGGTTATAGAGAACGCTCGACTATATGAGGAAGAGCAGGCGTACCTGAGGATGCAGGAGGAGGTGCGGCTGGCTGCTGTCATTCAGCTCGAGCTACTGCCCAAAGAGGCACCACGCGTTCCTGAGTACGATATCGCGGGAAGGAGCATCCCGGCTCAGAAGGTGGGGGGTGATTATTTTGACTTCATCCCGGTGGAGGGAGATCGACTTGCCATATGCCTCGGCGATGTATCGGGTAAGGGGCTACCCGCGTCGCTTTTGATGGCCAATCTACAGGCAACGTTGCGCAGTCAAACGCTGCTCGATGCGCCGCCGTGCGAGAGTATTCGCCGGTCAAACCAGCTTCTCTACCGGAGCACCGATCCCGAGAAATTCGCTACGTTGTTCTATGGCATTCTGGATTTTGGGAAACACGAGCTGACGTTTTCGAATGCCGGGCACGAAAACCCGTTTCTGTTTGGCCCACACTCGCCACCGACCCGTCTGGAGACCGGGGGAACAGTTCTTGGCGTCATTGAGAATTTTCCGTTCGAGGAGGAAGTGGTTCGCGTCCAGCCGGGTGATACGCTGGTGGTGTTTTCCGATGGTATTACCGATGCTTTCGACCCAGAGGATAACCAGTTTGGCGAGCAAAGGCTTGTGGAGATCCTTACGCAGCACCAAAAGCAATCGGCCGAGGACATTATCGACCGCATCATAGACGCGGTGAAAAAGCACGCGGGTACGGCACCGCAAACCGATGACCTCACTCTTCTAGTGCTAAAGCGGCACGAGGCATGACCCCACGCCGCATGCGTTTTTCGGATGACATAGAACGGCTTGCGCGCAGACAACGGCTTTTCTTCCCGACAGCCGCAGCTGCGCTGGCCATGGTGTTGATCGGCGCTTGTATCGGCTGCAGCGATTTGCCTTTTCTTCCGGCAGCTGCCTCGCGCATGGAGGTAAAGGGAATCACGCTTGCGGACTGGACGGCCGGTGGTTACTCCACCGCGGCGGCGGCGGCGGCGGTCGATCGCATCGCTATGACCGGGGCCAACACACTACCCGTCGTTATCACCGCCTATCAAACCGATGTCGCGGCGAATGAAGTTCGCGTCGATAACCAGCTCACCCCCACTCAGGCGTCGCTGACCCCCATCGTGCTACAGGTGCAGTCCCTGTCCGCTCCGCTGGAGCTCGTGCTCAAACCACACGTTGATGTGGACACCGGTGCATGGAGAGGCGGTATCTCGCCGTCGGACCCGGCGCGTTGGTTCGAGAGCTATCGGGCGTTTCTTCTGCCGTGGGCAGCGCAAGCCGAAGCGTGGGGTGCTGGTCAATTCGTCGTCGGGACCGAATTGGCGGGCACTCTCGAACACGAAAACCGTTGGCGGGGGCTCATCGCCGACGTGCGCGAGGTGTATTCCGGAGAACTGGTCTACGCCGCATCGTGGGATGAGGCGCGCGAGGTCCCGTTTTGGGATGCGGTTGACCTCGTGGGCGTCAATTTTTACGCACCGGTAAGTGGTCGCAAAGACAGCAACCGTTTTGAGATCCTACGCGGCTGGCAACCGTGGCTCAATCGCCTGCAGCTGCTTCACAAACTGACGGGCCGCGATGTCCTGCTGTCCGAGATTGGGTACCGCAGCGTCGATGGTGCGGGCATGCACCCGTACGACTTCGATTCCGACGCTGCCGTCGATCTCGTCGAGCAATCGGATCTATACTGGGGTGCCCTCGAGGCCATCGGCGACATACCGTGGATACGGGGTGTGTATTGGTGGAACTGGCTCGCCAATGGCGCGAGCGATGAGGAAGTCAAGGACTATACGCCGAAGGCAAAACCGGCCGAGAACGAACTTATCTCGGCCTGGCGTTGATCCGCAGAAAGGGGGAGTCGCGAATGCCTGTAAGGGTCCTGCTCACGACACCGGTGCTGGGGCTTCTCTGGTTTACCGGGGTGGCGAGTGCGCGGGCTGACACCGTAGCGCCGGATTCCGCGCCGACCCTGGCCTCCGGCGCCATCGAGATCGGTGTCGACGCATCAATGACGACCGTCGAAGGGATTACCACGGGGGCGGTTCTTTTTCGCGGTGGTGTCTTTGGCGAGGCGGCAGGAGGGCTGGTTGGACTCGAGCTGGCAGCCGGTTATCAACATGTACGGTCGTTTGACCAGGGGGGCCTCGAGGTCGTCGCAAGCATGCAGAAAAAATTTCGCCGCACGACCAACTACCCGTTTGTATCGGTGGGTGGTGGGTTACGATATGAAGAGGTCGGAAGCTTTGACCACACGTGGTACCCTCTTGGCTTCGCCGTCGGCGTCCGCAGCCTCTTGGGAAGGCGCGCCGGGTTTCGCGTGGAGTATCGCTTTCGCCGGATTCTCAACGATCCCAGCTCGGATTTCTCGGAGCATCACCTCTCGATCGGTTTGTCGCTTTTTTTTAGGAATCCCGCGGATCGTCCGCACAAGGAGTGATATCTGATGAATGTTGCCCGTCGGCTGATGTTCCCCGTATTGGCGGTCATATTATCCCTCGGCGCGCTCTTTGCGCGGGCGCCAGCCCAGAAAACCCTCAATCCATCGTATTTTCTGGACACGAAACGTACGCACAGCAAGTTCAGCAGCACCATCAAGCCCGTGCTCAAGGTCTCGTCGGGTGCCGTTATCCAGGCGCAAATCAAGGAAGCCACTGATGGGCAGTTGAACCGGAACTCCTCGGCAGATGCAATCGCCAAGGTCCGATTTGATCCGATTCACCCGTTGACCGGACCGGTCTATGTCAACGGGGCGCGACCGGGAAACGTGCTCGCCGTCACCCTTCACCGCATCGAAGTCGGTGCCTGGGGCTGGACGGGGATCTTCCCCGGTTTTGGCTTTCTGGCCGACGAGTTCAGCGAGCCGTACCTGAAGACGTTCACGTTCGAAAAAGGTGCCAAGGAGGCTCGCTTTACGGACAAGATCCGGGTGCCCCTGAGGCCTTTTGCCGGTGTCATGGGGGTCGCGCCCGCTACCGACGAGCTGTTGTCGACCATACCGCCGCGCGCCAACGGCGGCAACATGGATAACCCGTGCCTGATCGAGGGTACGACGGTCTATTTCCCGGTGTTTGTCGAGGGAGCGCTTTTCTCCATCGGCGACACGCACGCTGCGCAGGGTATGGGTGAAGTCTGTGGCACGGCGATCGAGGCACCGATGACCATCGTTTATGAAGTGCGTGTGTTGGAGAAGAGGGATTGGATCAAAGAACCACACTACGAGACGGAAGATGACTATGCGGTCACCGCCTTTGCGCCGACGCTGGATGAGGCGGCGAAGAAAGCCACTCGGTATATGATTGATTATCTCGTGGGCCGGCACGGGATGGATCGCACCGAGGCGTACGTGCTGTGTTCGATTGCGGGCGATCTTCACATCGCCGAGGTAGTGGATGTCCCGCATGTTTTGGTGAGCATGCACATTGCCAAGAAGGTCTTGGGTTCTTGATGCGTCTGTCGAATGGTGGCCGTTATTAGAATAATTTTGGTTTTAGCCGGCGTGTTGTTGTCTGCAGGGTGCGCTGACCGCAAGGCGGCGGATCTGCTTATTACCGGGGGCACCATCTATACGATGAACCCACTGCAACCGCACGTGGAGGCCGTGGCGGTGGTGGGGGATCGGATTGTTTTTGCGGGAAGTAGATCCCGGGCGCAGAGACTCAGCGGGCCTCGGACCCAGGTGCTCGATCTCGATGGTAACACCATGCTCCCGGGGCTGGTGGATGCGCACGCGCACTTAATGGGGCTTGGTAAGTATCTTGCGGAGATAAAGCTTGTAGGCACATCCTCGGCGGAAGAGATTCGTCGCATCGTATTGAATAAACAGAGGGACGTGGGCCAGAGGGAGTGGCTCTTGGGTCGGGGCTGGGATCAGAACGATTGGGAGAGCAAGGAATTTCCGACTTGGCGCGATCTGGATGGCACCGACTCGAACCCGGTTTTTCTGCGGCGTGTCGATGGTCACGCCGCCTGGTTGAACAGGACGGCGTTGCAGTTTTTTGGGATCGACCGGCAGACGCCCGACCCGAGCGGAGGCAGAATTCTGAGAGATTCCGACGGCAACCCGACCGGTGTGCTCGTCGATCGGGCGATGGTTCTGGCCTCGGACAGGATCCCGGAGCCGTCACTCGATGAAAAAGAGCGGCGTGTCAAACAGGCGATTGAGGAGTGCCAGCGCTACGGATTGACCGGCATCCATGACGCGCAGACGCGCGCCGACGAACTGGCAATCTATCGTAGACTGGAACGGCAGGGAGAACTGGGCTTTCGCATCTACGCCATTTTGGACGGTGATGACAGTACCTTTGTTATGGGTCAGCTCGAACGCGGCCCGGCTGTAGCTGATTCCTCGTATGTCAAGGTCCGCGCGATCAAGCTCTATGCGGATGGGGCGCTGGGCTCTCGAGGCGCCGCGCTGCTCGAACCGTACTCGGATGAGCCAGCGCATAGCGGTCTGCATATAAATTCCTCGGCTGTCCTGGAACGGATGGCACGTCGGGCGCTGGAGAGCGGATTTCAGATGTGCGCACACGCCATTGGTGATGCGGGGAATCGC
>JAOTUR010000141.1 GCA_029863805.1 Candidatus Krumholzibacteriia bacterium
CACTCATGCCCGTGTCTTGGTGGTTCCGGTTTCCGCCAATACCTGCCAGGAAGTTGGGCAATCATGGTGCAAGAGGTCGACCACGTCACACGATAACCTCCTGCAAAAACACGGGTTATCATGGAGAGTATGGCTGGAGCGGTTTTTGCAATTCTTTTGCGGGGTTCCCCGGAGCCGGTCCATTACCAACGAACCGTGGCGGCTCGACCCCGTCGGTGTAACCGCCATGTTGTTCGGGCTGAGGTCATGTGAGGTGAAGTCATGATGATAGTAAGAAACGCGTACGTCGCGCGGCGGCGTATCCATATTCTCCTTGTCTTTATCGTCTTCGCATTCTTGTTTTCCTGTAGCGATCCATCAGAAGTTGACGAGGGTGTAGCTGTGCCGGACGCTCCCGTACCGTCAAACAACGCGGTAAACCAGAGTACGGCACCTACGCTGCGCTGGGCCCTTTCTGAGCCCCATGCAAATGTTGCCGGCTTCGATGTTTACTTTGGCTCTGCGGACAATCCCCCTCTTGCGGTGGCCGATCACCCCGATCATTTCTACGTTCCTCCAGAGTTACTGGTGTCGACCGAGTATTTCTGGAGGATTGTAGCCAAGGATCAAAACCAAAACGAACATGGGGGACCATTGTGGAGGTTTAGCACCCGCGACGGCGTGTGGACCACGATGAACAGCGGCACCTCGCAGTCTTTGTCCGGCGTGTGGACGAACTCGATCGACAAAGTTTTCGCAGTGGGAAACGGTGGTGCCATTCGTCACTTCGATGGCATCGGCTGGAACGCGATGACGAGCGGCACTCATCACAACCTCACAGCCATTTGGGGCGCTTCTGCAGACGACGTTTTCGCCGTCGGTGACAACGGTACCACCCTGCATTTTGACGGTAGCGGGTGGAGTGTGATGAGGAACGATAACACGCACAACCTGTTGGGGGTATGCGGTGCCGGGAGGCTCGATGTCTTTGCCGTTGGCGATAACGGCACTATCGTTCATTTTGAGGGTGACAGTTGGGGCACGATGGCGAGCGGGACATCCCTGTCATTGACCGCGGTCTGGGTTTCGCCGGGCGAGGAGGTCTTTGCGGTAGGGAGTAGCGGTGTTATCCGCCGCTTTGACGGCGCCGTATGGCACGCCATGACCAGCGGCACTTCTCAAAACCTCGCGGGCGTCTGGGGTTCGACTGGCAATGATGTCTTTGCAACTGGTGACAACGGCACCATACTGCACTATAACGGTGTCGAATGGGCTGCGATGAGTAGCCCCGTCACCGAACACCTATTTGGAGTGTGGGGAAGCTCGGACAAGAACGTTTTCGCGGTGGGTAACATCGGCAAAATCCTCCGTTATGACGGCAACACCTGGAAGTCGCTAAACAGCGATATCACACGATCGCTAAACGGCGTTAGCGGCACGGCCACCATGGATATCTTTTCGACGGGCGACGGCGGCACCATCCTTCGTTATGGCCCCTAGTTTATACGGCAACTCGGGTTCAGGCCATCGCTGCACGGGCAAGATCGAGATCCCGCCGTCTATGTGTGTACTTCTCCGTGTAGCGTCACTATTAGACGACGTCCCCGTGCGTGGTCCCGGTGTTCGCACAGATAAACGCCCTGCCACGTGCCCAGATTGAGTCGGCCGCCGGTTATGGGGATAGACACATTGCTCCCCAGTATCGCCGCTTTGATGTGCGCAGGCATGTCATCGGGGCCTTCGGCCGTGTGGACGTAATAGTGGGCATTCTCTGGCACCATCACGTTGAAATGCGATTCCATATCGCTGCGTACAGTGGGGTCCGCGTTTTCGTTGATGCTTAGCGCTGCCGACGTGTGCAGGATAAAGATGTGCGCGAGCCCATTGTGATAATCTCGAATTTCCGGCACCTGCTCGGTGATTTCTGATGTAACCAGATGAAACCCTCGAGATTTTGGTTTTAGTAAGATTTCTCTCTGCAACCAGCACATTATTCGACCTTTCGATTTGCGCGACACGGGCCGCCCCAATACGGTCGTTTCAACGTCGCCAGACGACGGGGTTCTCGGTCTAACTCGGGCGTATGGTCGTGTCCTGCGTCGTGGCGCCCCTGCGAGCGTAGGCGACGATGTGCCCGCCCCACATCGTTATGCGGTATAAGCCATTCAGCGATCGCACGACCGGGCTCTTGTTCCCCCACTGTTTGGCCGGAGCGCCGAGCACGATCGTATCCAAGCCGGCGCCACGCAGGGTCGTTCTCAAAGTTAGTGGAGTGAAGAACCAAAAGTGATGTCCTGTCGAGTAATGCCTCCACGGGTTGCTCTTTAACCTCAGTCGGCTTTGCAGGTTCTTGAAGCGCGACGACAAGCTGGCCAGATTTGGCACCTCGATTCGTACCACTCCGTCGGGTGTGAGAAGACGCGCCACGCGCTCCAGCGTTGTTCTCGGATTTCTCACGTGTTCGAGGACGTGGTTTAGAATGACCGCATCAAAGGAATCCTCTGGGAGCTGGATGTCTTCGAGGACGCCATGGTGAAGTGTCAGTGGCGAAAGAGCGCGGACGTGTTCGATCATCGCCGAGGAGATCTCGGTGCCTTCCGCCTTCCAACCGTTGTTGGTCGCAACCTTGAGTAGTGTTCCTTCCCCTGCGCCGACATCCAAAAGACGCCCCTTTTTGGGCAGGACCGACTCCAGTTCGCTGAGCAGGTCCGCAAAAATTTTTTCCCTTCGGTCATTCTGGGCAATAGCGGAAGAGAAGTACTCGTATGGGTAAATTGCGGCATCCGCACTGTCGTACTCGGGGTAGGCCTCTGCAAACTGAAGCCGGCAACCGGCGCATTCGACGACGTCATTGCCCGGTCCTATCGCAAAAACGGGTCGGACGGGGGTTAGCTTACAGTTTGGGCATGTTTGACGCTGATTCATGTCCGGCACCGACAACGTGAGGCTCGAGGGATCTTCTCCCGACAGCAAGAACCGGGCGTGAGCACAGAGTAACACCCTAGCAACTGGCGGTCTGTTCGTAAAAACGGTCAGGGAAGCCGACGGGTGGTGAGACGTTGGCCGCGAGACCCACCCGCAACGCCATGCCCGCAGAGCGATAGCGAGTCGCGGATTGTGCTATGCTTCCAAACCCCGAAACTCATTGACTTTACTTATATTCTTGCCTAAAGTTAAACGATTATTGTCGCTTTTTCGAAAGGATTGCAAATGAAGGCGCTTATCACGGGTGTCACGGGTTTCGCGGGCAGTCACTTGGCAGACTACTGTCTCGAAAGGGGTGGGGTTGACGTGTACGGGATGGTTCGGTGGCGGAGCCGCACGGAGAACATCGAGCACCTCGAGGGCAAGATCAAACTGGTGGAGTGTGACCTCCGCGATGCCACCTCCACTCGCGATGTCATCGACGAGATCCGTCCCGACTACATATTTCACCTGGCCGCCCAGAGTTTTGTGCCGACCAGCTGGCGGGCTCCCACAGAGAGTCTCGTAACCAATGTAATAGGCCAGCTGAATGTTTTCGAAGCCGCTCGTAAGATTAAACTCGATTGCCGGATACAGATTGCGTGTTCGAGCGAGGAATACGGGATTGTCCAGGAGAGCGAGATGCCGATCAAGGAGGAAAATCCGTTGCGGCCACTGAGTCCATACGGGGTTAGCAAAGTCGGACAGGACCTCCTGGGATATCAGTATCACATGAGTTACCACATGCACATAATTCGCACGCGTGGTTTCAATCACACGGGTCCGCGGCGTCCACCGGTCTTCGTCGCGTCAGACTTTGCAAAGCAGATCGCGGATATCGAGAAGGGCCGCAGAGAACCCGTTATTTACGTCGGCAATCTCGAAGCCAGTCGTGATTTTACCGATGTTCGCGATATGGTAAGGGCTTACTTCCTGTCGCTGGACAAAGGTACGTCGGGCGAAGTCTACAATATCTGTGCGGAGAAAAACTGGAAAATCCGTCGCGTCCTGGACATGCTGCTCGAAATGAGTGATGCCAAGATCGAAGTCAAACAGGACCCAAGTCGTCTGCGCCCGTCTGATGTGCCGAGGCTTCTAGGTGACTGTTCGAAGTTTAGAAAAGACACGGGTTGGAAACCGGAGATACCGTTTGAAACCACGTTAGCGGACATTCTCGACTACTGGAGACAGAGGTAGCGGACCACATGAAGCAGGTATTGGTAACAGGCTCAGCTGGTTTTGTGGGGCGGGTTCTTACCGACGTGCTCGAGCGCGAGGGTTTTCAGGTGTGGGGCATCGATCAGCACCCGGACTCCACCGAACCCCAGCGTGAGCGCAATATTACGATCGACCTCAAGAACCGAAGCGAAGTGGTCTCGATTCTGGACAAGATAGGTCCTCGGTTCATCGTTCATCTCGCCGCTCAGTCGAGCGCAGGCCAGTCGTTTGCCGACCCCCATTTTACGATCGTCAATAATCTGCTGCCAGTGCTTCACATTCTCGACTACTTGAGGACGAACGACGCAGACGTTCGCCTGCTGGTCGTTGGGTCTGCGGAGGTGTACGGTCCGGTCGCAAAGCAAGATCTTCCGCTAAAGGAGACACACGAGGCCAACCCGGCGAGCCCATATGCGCTCAGCAAATGGCTCCAGGAGGAGTGCTGCCGACAATACGCCTCATTGTATGATATCGACGTTGTGATGACGCGCAGCTTCAATCATACGGGTCCGGGGCAACGAGACACCTTTGTCCTTCCCAGCTTTGCAAAACAGATAGTCGAGATAAAGGAGGGGTTGAGGGAGCCCCGAGTTAGAGTGGGGAATATAGATATGAGACGGGACTTCTCGGATGTGAAGGATGTTTGCAAAGCATACACCTTGCTGTTGCGGGAAGGAAAGCGGGGTAGGATCTACAATGTGTGTTCGGGCGTGTCACATAGCCTGAGGGATCTACTGGAGGCGCTGGCCTCGATGGCTCATGTCGATATTGAGATTGATGTCGATGCGGAACGGACTCGTTCGGTAGACATCGATGAGCTCTGCGGTGACAATCGGAGAATAGCGTCGGACACCGGTTGGACCACAAAAACGCCGATCGAGGAGACGCTTCGCTCGCTACTGGACTACTGGTCTGAGTCGATCGCTAGATTAGGGCACTGACACACTGGGTTGGAAGCGTTTTGGAGAGAGACCAATGATACGGATTTGCATGCTGGGGACGGGGTACGTGGGGCTTGTGTCGGGGTCCTGTCTAGCCGACTTTGGCAACACCGTACGCTGCGTGGATATCGATGCAGGACGTATCAAGATGTTGCAGGATGGACGCATTCCCATCTATGAGCCCGGTTTGGGCGAAATGGTCACGCGCAACCTGCGCAGCGGGCGATTGCTTTTCGGTACGAATCTCAAAGAAGCTGTTGAAAACTCGGATGTCATATTTATCGCAGTCGGGACCCCTGCGGCATCGGATGGGTCGACGGATCTCGGAAGTGTCTTTGCGGCGGCTGAGTCGGTGGCGAGCCAGCTGGCCGGCAAGAAAATCATCGTGCAGAAGAGCACGGTCCCCGTGGGCACTACGCGTCGCATTGCGGCGCTCATCGAGCAACGGGCGCCGAAGAATGTTCAATTCGAGATTGTCGCCAACCCGGAGTTTCTGCGCGAAGGTTCGGCGGTCGATGACTTCTTGCGTCCCAACCGTGTGATAATAGGCGTGGAATCCGAATGGGCGAGGAACATTATGAAGCAGGTGTATCGCCCGCTCTATCTGATAGAGACGCCGATCGTCCTCACGACGTTGGAAACGGCCGAGCTTATCAAGTACGCCAGCAACGCCTTTCTGGCCACGAAGATTTCTTTTATAAACGAAATCGCAGCGATTGCCGAACTTTTTGGGGCGAATATCGACCATGTCGCCAAAGGGATGGGGCTCGATCGCAGGATTGGGCCCAAATTTTTGCACGCAGGCGTTGGGTTTGGTGGATCCTGTCTGCCAAAAGATGTGTCCTCGCTCATCCATCAATCGAGATCCAGAGGATACGCGCCACAACTCATCGAAGCTGTTCTGAGGATCAACGATGGTCTGGCCTCTCTCGCCGTGCAAAAAACGAGGGAGCAGCTCAACACGCTGGATGGCAAGACCATCGGCGTGCTGGGACTGGCGTTCAAGCCAAATACGGACGATCTGAGAGACGCGCCGTCGATCAAAATCATAGCCAGCTTGCTGGATGATAAGTCGGAGGTGCGGGTTTTTGATCCGGCTGCGATGAATCGATTCAAAGATACCGCAGGCCTGAACGTGACGTATTGCAAGGATGCCTATGACGTGGCACGAGGCTGTGACGCTCTTATTTTGGTTACCGAATGGAACGAGTTCAGGGAGTTGGACCTTGGCCGACTCAAAGAGGCCATGAGGGATCCTGTCTTTGTCGATTGTCGAAACGTGTACAAGCCCGGACCAATGAGCGAACAGGGCTTTAGATATAGCTCGTTTGGCCGCGGGACTTTCTGAAGGAGAGGCCTGGTATGATCGAAGGGGTCGTGGTAAAGAAGCTCAAAGTCATCCCCGACGAGCGCGGCTACTTGATGGAGATGTTGCGATCGGATGATGAGTTCTTTCAAAAATTTGGACAGGTTTATTTGACCGTGGCGTATCCGGGTGTAGTAAAGGGCTGGCATTACCACAAGAAACAGACCGACCATTTCGTTGGGGTATCCGGAATGGCCAAGGTAGTGCTCTTTGATAACCGAAAGGACTCCGGGACCAAAGGGGAGGTCAACGAGTTTTTCTTGGGTGAGCAGAACCCGGTCCTGTTGGTGATTCCACCCCTGGTGCTGCACGGTATGAAAGGCATCGGCCACAAGAGTGCCCTGATCATAAATTGTCCAACCGAGCTCTACGACTACGATAATCCGGATGAGTACCGAGTCGACCCACACGACAACGATATTCCGTATGACTGGGCAGCGAAAGATGGCTAGGGGGACACCCGTTGGCCTTTTTTGAGTCGATACTGGTTACCGGCGGCGCCGGCTTTATCGGGTCCAATTTTGTTCGGCGTGTGTTTAAACGTCACAGACGTTGCCGGATCACGATTCTCGATGCACTGACCTATGCCGGTAACCTCGAGAATCTCGCTTCCTTGCTCGATGACGAGCGGGTCACATTCGTCAAGGGATCGATCACGGATCCGCAGGTGGTGAGGACTGCGACGCAGGGTTGTGAGGCGGTGTTCAACTTTGCTGCCGAGACCCACGTCGATCGTTCGATCGCAGAAGCAGGGACCTTTATCCAAACCGATGTTTTTGGCACGTATACTCTGTTGCGGGTAGCCAGCGAAGTGGGTGTCAAGAGGTTCGTGCAAATCTCCACGGACGAGGTATACGGCAGCTCGCATGGGGAAGACTTTACGGAAGCGACGCCGTTGACACCTGGCAACCCTTACTCGGCGAGTAAATCCGGTGGCGACCTAATGTGTCAGGCATTCTTCAACACATTCGAGACGCCGGTCGTCATCACGAGGAGTTCCAATAACTTTGGACCCTACCAACACGTCGAGAAGTTCATCCCGCTTTTCATAACCAATGCGATAGAGGGCAAAGACTTGCCGCTTTACGGTGATGGCCTGCACAAGCGTGACTGGATATATGTCGAGGACAATTGCAGCGCGCTGGAGCTCATCGGGATGAGGGGAGTAACCGGCGATGTCTACAACATCGGCGCTGGCAAGAGCCAGACCAACCTGAGCGTCGCCGAGAAGATACTGGAAATTCTCCGGCCTGCACGGTCACGCATCGTGTTTATCGAAGATCGCAAAGGACACGACCGCGCCTACGAGATGGATAGCTCCAAGCTACACAAGCTGGGGTGGAAGACCGAATTCGCCTTCGATGAAGCGCTCGAGAAAACCGTTGCCTGGTACAAGGATAACGAAGAATGGTGGAGGCGCGTCAAGTCGGGCGCTTTTCGCGACTACTACGAGCAACACTACGGCGACCGCTTGAGAAAAGGCAAGGCCCATGACGTATAAGGTGGTTGCGGTGGTGGGGGCGCGCCCGAACTATATGAAAGTCGCGCCAATTTGGCGGGAGCTGGGTCGCCTCGACCATATCAGCAAGCAGCTCGTTCACACCGGACAGCATTACGACCAAAACATGTCCAAGGTGTTTTTTGACGAGCTCAAACTTCCCAAGCCCGATGTCTATCTGGGGGTTGGCTCTGGGTCGCACGGCGTGCAGACGGCCAAGGTGATGGTCGAGATAGAAAAAGTGCTTACCGCCGAGAAGCCTCAAATTCTCATCGTCGTCGGTGACGTCAATTCCACGATGGCCAGTGCCCTAGTCGCCGCGAAGATTGGCATCCCCATCGCGCACGTCGAGGCGGGCTTGCGCAGCTTTGACCGGACCATGCCCGAGGAGATCAATCGCATGGTGACCGACATCCTGTCCGATTTGTTGTTTACGACCGAAGCCAGCGCGCGCGAGAACCTCGTTCGCGAGGGCATTTCGCAGGAGAAGATACACTTTGTCGGCAATGTGATGATAGATAGCCTCACGTACTACCGCCCCATGGCCGAACGCTCCAAGATTTTGAGTAAGCTGAGCCTCGAGCCTGGGGGCTACGGTTTGGTCACCCTTCACCGTCCCGCGAACGTCGATGATCCGCAGACGATGACAGGTATTTTGACTGCGCTGGCGGAGCTTGGGCACGAGTGTCCCCTGGTCTTTCCGGCTCATCCACGAACTGGGAGGGTGCTGCGCAACAGTAAAGCCCGTATTCGGAGCGAACATCTCAACATCATCGATCCGGTAGGTTATCTGGATTTTGTAAAATTGATGATGCACGCGCGAATCGTTCTTACTGATTCTGGTGGTATTCAAGAGGAAACCACGGTACTTGGCGTACCCTGCTTGACAATTCGCGAGAACACCGAGCGACCCATTACCACGGAGCTCGGCACCAACCGCATCGTGGGCATGAGTCCCCAGCGAATACTCGATGAGGGGCGCCGGGCACTGCGGCGAGGGACGAAATCCGTTCGTGTCCCCGAACTGTGGGACGGCAATGCGTCGGAGCGAATCGTCAAGGTCATCGAC
>JAOTUR010000004.1 GCA_029863805.1 Candidatus Krumholzibacteriia bacterium
TTATCCTTTCTCCTTTTTTCCGGCGTCCGGCAACCCGATCTGTCTCCTCAACACGCCGAGCGCATTGTGCATGCGACTCCTCGCGGTTCCATCCGGTATTCCGAGGATCTCCGCGATCTCACCGTATGACATTCCCGACCCGATTCTCAGCGACACCACCTCACGCATCGTCTCCGGCAGACGCGCCACCAGCCGCATCAGTTTCGCGCAGGTGACCGCCTCCGACCAGTCGGCACCCCCATCCATTGCGCTCGAGATTCCCTCGAACTCGTGCGGATCGAGAAACACCACCTTCGACTGTCGGCGCACGTAGTTGCGTCCGACATTGACAGCGATCGTGTAGAGCCAGTGCGAAAACGGATGACTAGGCACGTAGGTGGCGATGCCGTCGATGACTCGGAAGAATACGTCCTGTGTCAAATCATCCAGTACGTCCCGGTCGGGCCCCGCGTATGAGGCCAGCGCCCTGGAGACTCCCGCGGCATGGCGGTCGTAGATCGCCTCGAACGCCAACACGTCGCCTTCCTGGGCCAGAGCGGCCAGCTCGGTGTCGCTCGGATCTGCTTTTTCTCTATTCACCTTGCCTGCAAGACTCGATGAGAGCCAACATCTGTTCCATATCGTGGAAAGTGGCGATCTCCGACGCCTGGTCGAGGAGTCTTTCCTTCGTCGCATTGCTGACACCCGCATCCTGGGCGAGCTGGATTGCGCACGCAACGTAGTTCTTCATCATTCTTGACACATTCGGGACGAGGTCCCACGCAAAGCTCCAATCCGTCGCCGAGTCCAACCGGTACGTGCCCAGAAACAGAACCGCCGACGCTTCCGGGCTGCGTCCCTTCTTGTAGGAGCGCCAGCCCACGCCGTCGAGCACCAGGTCGGGCTCGAAGCCGAGCGCCCCGATCGCGACGGTAGCGGCGAAATGGACGGCGATGTCGTCATCGGCCACCATTTTTTTGAGCAGCGTGGCTGGCAATGCCGGACCGTCCACCATTTCCAATTTACCCTTCGGCTTGATCGCGGGATACGTGTCAAAAACAGCCCTCGCATAGTCGCTCAGTTGTAGGAGGCTCCGGTTGACAACCGCCACGTCCGTCCTGAAACCCATCCCGGACTGCAGTGCGAGCGGTGGAAACGTGTCCCAATCGCCGTTGGTCACGAGAATGGCACCCGTTGGTAGCCCTATCAACATATTATAAGCGTAATCCTGAAGCGGACGGGAGAAGATCCGCTGTTCGAAAACAGTCTTGAATACCTTCCTCGACTTCGCCAGTTCACCCCGCTTCAGGTGAATCGTGGCGAGCTCGGTGAGCGCATACTGTTGATCGGGGGCGAGCGCGATGCTTTGTTCGAGATACTCGGTCGCCGTGTCTAGGTCCTGATTGAACTTCGCGAGCAACTTGCCGAGATATGCCAGTGCCTCCGCATGGTCCGGACCGATCTCAACCGCGCGCCGCGCCGCCGCCATGGCCGCTTCCTTTTGCCCGCTGTACTCGTGAGCGATCCCCATGTTGATCAGCGCTTCCGGCGATTCCCCGTTCTTGGAGATGTACTCCTTCCACTGCTTTGCGAGCTCGACATACGACGCCTTGTCGAGTATCCGCTCCGTCATCCTGGGAACGGAGGGGGGTTGTGCGGGCACGAGTGTGACGGTGCCGGCAACGATCAGTAAGCATCCAGCAAAGATCTTTGTCGCGTGACGGAACATGACGGACTCCCTCCTGTGGAGTATTCGCAGACCCCTTTGTGATCATAGAACACACGAGAGAAGAAAAACGTTCATGAAAAAGGTGGGGGCCCGCTCCAATCCCCCGACTCGCGCGGACAGATTGTGGCGGGAGCACATTGTCGGGCCGAGGTTTCGGGATCACCGGTTTCGGCCAAAGCGATCACCGCAAGCTGGACCTGACCCGGCAGCTCGTGCCATTTTCCCAATCGGGGCACCACAACTTCAAGAGGGCCCGAACTGGCCTCGATCTTGCGTGGTCGTCAGAGGATATTGCGAACGGGTACCCATGTGAGTGCCCTGGCCTTATCTGACGTAAGTCATTGAACAACAAATGCTATCCGTACGGGGGCGATGCCCGCGGCCTCAAAACGGAGTATCACCGAATGGGCTCGGGCACCCAGGAAGGCATTGAGTCTAAAGGGGGTGGTCACGTGCAGAACATGATTGTTGCACGTTTCGTCGATGGATCCATGTTGAAAGGGACGACCAGCGATTTCTTCCCCACAAAGGACACGTTTCACGTAATGGTCAACGGGACGGGGAAAATGAAAGAGGTACGCGTTTTGGAACTCAAGGCCATCTTCTTTGTCAAAACCTACGAGGGAGACAAAGATCGTCGGGGTAGTCTAAACGCTGAGAGAAAGGGTCTTGGCAAGAAAATAATGGTCAATTTCAAAGACGGCGAGATGATTCTCGGATACGCGACAAGTTACTCCAACGCAGCCCTCGGATTCTTCGTGTTTCCGTCGGACACCGATAATAATAACGACCGCGTATTCGTGGTGAACGCCGCGACGAAGGAAGTCCGGTTCTTGGGCGAAGCTTGAACGGCAGGTCGATCGTCTGCCTAGCCCGTCGGATCGTTGATGAGGATTCGCGGACAATCCGCCGATTTCGCGACATCGAGCACGGTCATGAAGTCGCCGTACGTCGCCTTCTCAGAAATCTTCACAGACAAGATCATCTTGTCGTCCATGGCGAGCATCTTCTTGATCTCGTCGCCGAGCCTTGCCGTTTTGAGTTTCTTGCCTTGCAGGACCAGCACTCCGCCGCCTTTGACCGCCAACGTTGAGATGTGCTTCTCGGGTACTTCGCTCAGTGTCTTCTTATAGTCAAGCGGCGGTAGCATGAGTGTGAGATCCTTGCCCTCGCTGGTCACGTAGGACATCTTCATGAGGCCCATTTCGC
The DNA here is from genome assembly GCA_029863805.1 of Candidatus Krumholzibacteriia bacterium. GTDB lineage: Bacteria > Krumholzibacteriota > Krumholzibacteriia > WVZY01 > WVZY01 > JAOTUR01. The sequence goes on from JAOTUR010000004.1 coordinate 2,918, forward strand.
GCAGCTGAGCGTGGATCTTGAACACCGTACCCATGGGCACGCCGTCGTCACACGCCAGGGCGACGACGACCTTATCTTCCATGCCCGCCACGGTCTTTTCCATGTTCTTGCGGAAACTCTCGTAGGAGGTTGCCGCGTCGTTGATCGCCAGCTCGCTCTTGCCGCCGATCGACACCTTGACAATCTGCATGTGCGACGAGCCGCCCGCCTTCTCACCGGGTGCCGCCTTGGGACTCGCTGCGTACGCCGGCGAAGCGTTGACGGACGAATCGGACGTCGTCGCATCAATGTAGTACCAAGAGAGCGGCAGCGCGATCAGCGCAAGCGCAGATAGCACGATTCCTGTTTTCCTCCTCGACATCGTGATTTCCCCTTTCATTTGATATGTGACCCGGCTCAAGAGTTCGTGCTTGCGGCCGAGCAGCGCGGACGCCGGTCCGCACCCGACGGGGTTGTGCATCACCGACTCGGCGATCTCGACGAGGCACCGGGAGTACTCGATACGCGAAGCCGGGCGGAACCCGGCCGACGCATCGTCGCACGCCATCTCCCGGTACTCGTTCAACCGCCGGTTGAGAAGCCACACCAATGGATGGAAGAAATAGACCGCCAGGGTCAGGGTCTGGAACACGAGGAAGACGCCGTCGCGCCTTTGGATGTGCGCCAGCTCGTGCTGAACGACGGTTCGACGGCAGCGGCCCGTCCACTGGTCCCACGTGCCGGGGACGAAGATCTTGCGGGGAAAGATACCGAGGCAAAGCGGCATGCCGATCCGCTCCGACCTGTACACGCGCACGCGCCGATCGCGAATGATGGCACGTGTGGCGTCGTCGGTCACCTCGACGGCATTTCTGAGCTTCCACGCCAGGCGCGCGGTAGAGAGCGCCATCGTCAGCAAATACAACACCCCGCACAACACCCACAACGCGAACGCGAAACCGAGCATCTCGAAGCCCGCCGCCACGGTCTCGTGATCGGGCCCCAGCGGGCGACCGAGTAGGGGAGACGTGATGGTATGGGGCAGCGCGTGCACGGCTTCGTACGACGAAAACGCCACGCGCGCGGGCAGAAAAGGCGGAAGCAGCAACTTGGCCAGCCCGATTGACCCCACGACCACCTTTGTGCTCGCGGAGGCGTTCTTGAGTAGATAAAGCACGACGAACACCAGGGCCAGGAAGACGGTGTTCTGTACCACCGCCAGGCCGAAATATTCCGCCCACACCGAGCCGGCGTTGTTCACCAGATCGATCACGGGTCACCTTCCCTCAGCTCCCGCGCTTTTTCGTCCAGGAGCTTCTTGATCTCCTCGATCTGGTCGAGGCTGAAGTCATCGAGTGACAATAGCGAGTTCGCCAGTGCGGGTATCGACCCGCCGAAGATCCTCGACACCATCGTCGTCATCTCGGCCCGCGCCATGTCGTCCTTCGAACACGTGGGGCGGTAGAAGTTGACCATCCCCGTCTTCTTGCGGCGAAGGAGCTTTTTTTTCGCCAGCGTGTTCATCACCGTCTGCACGGTGGTATATGCCTTTTCCCCTTTGGGATAGGCGCGCTCGAGAACCTCGCGCACGGTCGCCTCAGTCCCAAGTGCCCAGACGACCTCCATGATTTCCCATTCCGCCGGCGTCAGGTTGTTTCGCTTCGCCATATCCTTTCCTCTGTTGGAATTACTAGGCTTATAGGTAAACTACTATGTTTATAGGAGAACGTCAAGCACAAAAAAACAGGGACGACTTTCGGGGGTCGATAAGACAAGCCCCTATTCGGGAACGAATAACAGCGTCGGCGCGGGTGCGTGTCCGTCGCCATTGCCCAGACGCTCGAAATACTGCTGACGCCCCTCGATCATCCAGTCGACGCGATATTCGTTCTGGTAGAAATCAAGCGCTCGCTTCTGGTACTCCGCGGCTCGCTCGTAGTCTGCGGAAAGCGCGACGATCTCCGCGACGCGCGTACAAGCAATCATTTGATAGGTGTGCTGCCAGGCGGGCGCCTCACGTTCGATGATGTCATCGTAGGCGTCGATCGCCGCGTCCAGCTCGCCCAACAACAGGCGACACTCGGCGACATAGAAAGCGGCTGGGAGGGAAGTCGGGGCGAGCGTCTCACAGCGCGCCGCGACGGCCGTGAGGGAATCTTTGCCCGCCGTGTAGATGTTTTTAATCCACCGCCCGTCGGGACCTTTGGCGGGTCTCTCGAGTAGGTCTGTGAAGCTCTCCAAATCCTCGAGCACTTTTTTTGCCGGGTCGCGGAACAGATCGCTTTTGTTATTGTCGATCGTCAAGCGAAGCATTTGACCTGCCTCATCGATCCGACCTGCGTCGGCGTACAGCTGGCCGAGCTGGAACTGGCCGAAGCTCTCTACCCAGTCGGGCCGCTGCGGGGAGTCACCGACAATGCTCTCAAACCGATCCATCGCGTGGTCCGGGTTGCCCAGGAATCGCTCCGTGTATGCCCGTGCCACACGTAGAATGTTGAGTGAGCCCAAGTCCACCTGTCGCGGGTCCCTGGCCTCGAGCTCGGAGATGACCCGCTGCACACGATCGATGTACTTAGCATGCCCCGAGGGAGCAAAGAGGCTCGCAACCGCCAGGGCGATCACCGGGCGCGGGTACGCCGGGTAGCGATCCACCAGCTCCGTCGCCCCTTGCAATCCTTCCTCGTACCGGCCTTCGAAGAAGACGTAGACGTTGTTCAAGAGTTGCACATAGTCGACCTCGAAGGGATTGTGTTCTCGCACGGCGCGCTGCATCAAATCCAGACCCCGGTCGCGATCCCCAGTGGGCAGGAAAAGCAGCTTCGACAGAAACTTGAAGATGCTGGGGATCGCGTCCGTAAAATAAAGAAACGCGCCGAGCAGACCGTTTGCCGATGGGTCGTCGGGGTGCGCGCCCAGATACTTTTCGAGATCCTTCTTGCCGCGTCCGGCGTCTCGCCCGGCCGTGTAAAAGCTTCGGCCGAGTGCGCGGATGTGCGATTTTTGCATCCACGACCAACCGCGGTAGAGCTGGAGTCGCAGGTCAGGGTCGCCCTCGTCCATGCGCTGCGAACAGATGTCGATAGCCCGATCGAACACCGACAGGGCAGCCTTCGACATCTCCTTGGTGAAATCTTTTTTGTGGTCATCGATGGGAATGAACTCGATGAGAACGCGACCGCGCGTGATGAGAAAAAGCGGCTGACGGTCGCAAACGGCTTGCAACGAGTCCAGGTAAGACATCGCCTGGTGGGCGCCAGCTCGCATCAGAAGATCCATCGCCACGGAAATCTCCGGGGCCGTGATGTCGCGGTTGGTCGGTGGGTTTGACTTCTCCTGGGCGTAGCCGGGTGCTGTCGTGGCGCTCACGACGAGCCACAGTGTGCACGCCAGGAGAGCGAGCGAACGCATACGCGTGCTGGGGCGTTTTATCGAAAGGGCACGGGGAGGCATGTGAGCGATTATAAACCGCGCGGCCCCGAAAAGCGATGGCAAGAAGCCCCGACCCCGGAGTCGAGAGGTTCTAAGTTGCTGACTGGCATCCCCTAATATCTCAGGGTAGCCACGCGACACAACCGTCGGCGTAATCAATACGTTATGAACGCCTTGTGGCCGTGACAAAAATCACCTACACTCTCGTTCATGCTCGAAAAGTTCGCACACTATGAAATCGTTGGCCCCTTGGGAGCCGGTGGCATGGGGGAGGTGTTCCGCGCGCGCGACACGCGGCTGGCCCGGGATGTTGCGCTCAAGGTGCTGCCCGAAGCGTTCCTGCAGGATACCGAGCGCCTCGCCCGTTTCGAGCGCGAGGCTAAAGTCCTTGCCTCTCTCAATCACCCCAACATCGCCGCCATCTACGGGATCGAAGAAGACAACGGCCGTCGCGCGCTGGCGCTCGAGCTCGTCGAGGGTCAGGATCTCTCCGAGAAGATCTCGAACGGGGCCATGCCGGTGCGCGAAGCACTTGGCATCGCCCACCAGATCGCCGTCGCGCTCGACGTCGCACACGAACAGGGAATCATTCACCGTGATCTCAAGCCGGGCAACATCATGATCACGCCCGACGGGACGGCGAAGGTGCTCGACTTCGGACTGGCCAAAGCGCTCGACCCCGATAAGTCCGGAGCCAATTTGACCCAGTCACCCACGATTGTGTCCGCAGCCACGAGCGCCGGCGTCATTCTGGGGACGGCTGCGTACATGTCTCCGGAGCAAGCGCGGGGGAAGGAGCTGGATAAGCGGACCGACATCTGGTCGTTTGGGTGTGTGCTATACGAGATGCTCACGGGGCGTCAGAGTCACGCCGGTGAGACAGTGAGCGACACCATTGCTTTTGTCCTTGGACGCGAGCCGGACTGGAACGCGTTGCCCTCGGGCACCCCGGTCGGCGTGCGTCGAATCCTCGAACGTTGCCTGCAAAAAGACCTGAAGCGCCGGCTGCGCGACATCGGTGATGCCGTGATCGAGCTGGAGGAAACGGTTGGTGGTACGGGAGCGGCGTCGGGTCCGGGGTCTGCGGCCAGCGCGGTCACTGGTCGGGCGGGTAGACGCTCACGCGGATGGCTGTGGCTGTTGACCGGAGTCGTGATCGGCGCTGCGGTGACCGCCATGGTTTTGTCCGGCCGGAACCGAGTATCCGAAACGAGCGGGGGAGACGTCAGTCGGTTTGAGTTGAACCCGCTTTTGCCGGTCGCGGAAAGAACCGATCAGTACGTCGACATATCACCCGATGGACGGCGCATCGCGTACGTAGGGGTCGAGGACAACAACAAATTGTGTGTACGCGACCTGGCGGACGAAACGTTTCGCGTGCTCGATGGGACTGACTTCGCCAATAATCCGAAGTTCTCTCCCGATGGGCGCTGGATCCTCTTCACTGGTGGCGGCAAGCTAAAGAAAATTGCGATCGACGAAGAGGCGCCAGTTATCTTGCAAGAAACAGGCGAGGATGTCGGCAACGGGTGGTTACCCGACGGACGGATAACCTTCACGCCGACCATGACCGGCGGACTCTTTGTCTTGCCGAGCGGCGGAGGCCGAGGGACAGAGGTGGCCCGGCCCGATACGACGGATAAGCAGTTCGGGGTGTGGTGGCCGCACGTTCTACCCGACGGGCGACGGCTTTTGTATACCGCCTGGCGAACCCGAGTCAGCGACACGGACATCCGTGTCGTCGACCTGGAGACCGGGGAGACCCGTCTCGTCCTCGAGGGAGCCGCCCGGTCTGTCTACACGAAATCGGGACATCTACTGTTCACCCGGGGCTCGGATGTGATGGCCGCGCGGTTTGATGCAGACGCCGCAACGGTGCTGGGAGACGCTGTTCCAGTGCTACGCAATGTCAACATCCGACCGGCCAACGGGGATGCGACGTACGCCGTGTCGCATAACGGTACCCTTGCCTATCTGGAGGTTCCCGAGCCGAGGCGGCGAATCGTGTGGATCGACATGAAAGGGGCGGTCCACCCACTGATGGGTGAGAAGATGCATTTCGACAACATCGAGCTGTCGGGTGACGCCCGTAGAATCGCCGCGGTCGTCTATGAGCCGGACGGTGTGGATATATTCGTGGGTGAGGTTGCGCGTGGCGTAATGACAAAGGTTACGTTCGATGGCGGCTACAACAGCATCGCGTGGATGGCGGATGGCAGCGCGCTTCTCGCCGGGAATCTGGATCGCGGGCCGTTCGAGCTCTACGTCGTGCCCGCCGACGGTAGTTCTGATAAAAAGCTATTCTATGGTGAGGAAAGGTCGGATCTGTCGGTTTACGACATCGCCACGACTGGGGGGGACATATTGTTCTCTCGGTATGCCGGTGACGTCAATCAGCAGGATCTCCACGTTCTCGATCCCGACGCGCGACAGGTGAGACCGGTGGCTCAGACTCCCGGAGATGAGAGTTACGGCATCTTTTCGCCGGATGGAAAGTGGGTGGCCTACGCTTCGGAGAGGGGCAAAACCTCCGATGTTTTTGTGCAGACCGTGGCACCGGGAGGCGGACGCCACCAGGTGTCGGTCGGAGGTGGAGCCAGACCCCAGTGGTCAGCGGACGGGCGCTATATCTATTTCCTGAATGCCGGCACCATGTTTGTGGTGGAGGTTACGCACTCGCCCCAGTTTTCCATTGGTCCACAGCGAGCCCTGTTCAGCAATAACGATTTGGGTGGGGAATTGCTCGATTTTGTTTTACACCCGGACGGCGACCGATTTGTGGCGGCGCTAAGCGATGGCGAAGTGAACATGCAGCCGATAAAGGTCGTTTTGAACTGGTTTGAAGAGTTGAACCGTCTCCTTCCGCCAGTTGACTAGACACCGGTGGGGAATTCAGTGCCGCCGACGCGGCGCCGCCAGAGACACTTACCGGTACTTTGCGGAAAACTTAACGACCCTCGGTTTGACCAGCCGTGCGAAATCTCCGTATGGCAATCGAATGAGCTCGGTATGAGAACCTGCGTTGAACGAAATCTCATCGTCTTCGGCCAGACTCTCCGCCACATAGACATCCATATTATACAGGTTACCAAACGGTGGCATGGCGCCGACCTCGCATCCCGGAAACGTGTCCTTGAATTCTTTTTCACCGGCGAGCTCGGCTTTGTTGGCTCCGGAGGCCTCCTTTAAAAGATCAAAATCGATTCTGTAGGACGCCGGCAGTACGGCCATCGCCATCTTGCCGTCGAGCTTTACCACGACAGTCTTGGCGAGTTCCTTGCCGGGTATGTGCGCCGATGCGGCGATCTCCTGCGCGGTGTACGCCGTCGAATGACTCATAGTGACGTACTTGACCTTATTCTTGTCCAAAAAGTCCCTCAGTTTTTTGACAGGCATCGTCATCGCCTCCCTTTCTCGGTCCTGCTGCTACCCTGCACTTTATCCCAAACCGCATTCGATGCTTTTGCAACATTATACACCAAGAGCGCTCGCGGGCTAGCCGAACCCGTCGCAACGCTCGTATGGCTCATAAGGGACGCGACGATGGCCCACCTGCCAGGTCCAATCCTGGTTGGCGAGCACGTTCGCCAGGCGGCTTGGCAATGTAGCGGCGCGCGGTGGCGAAGCCACGAGTGGCCCGCATGTTGTCGCACGAAGTGTCAATTTGAGTTGACAGCGCGGGCGTCACATCAAGCCACGCGATGGTGAAACAAATCGCAATCTCGAGCGATGTCTTCACGCGTCGTCGACCCGCTTGCAGTGCTTTCAAAAAACGATTACACTGGTCGGATGCACAAGCGGGGCACCTTCCGTCATTTCGAGTCGGCGATTCCCGCACATTATCCACCCAAATCCCTGGAGGTTCTCTCATGGCTGACCACAAGGTGACCATCACCTATAACAACCAGACCGGGAAAGTCACGGTTCCGTCGGCGACGATCGACGTCAACAGGACACAGTCGGATATCGAGTTCGATTTGCGGTGCGTACCGGCGCTACCGAGCGGTTATAGCGCGAAGATCGTCGGAGTCGAGTTCGGAAAGCCGGACGAGCCAACGGGCGATTATGCTCCCGAGCACGTGTTCGCTGACAAGCATACAAAACTCATGAACAACGCCAACCATGTGGTTTATGGTGCGGCGAAGACCGGTTCACCGTCGGACCTCATCTTGACCGACAACAACAATGTGACGGCTGGGGTCGGAGACAAAGAATACGGTTACAAGATCTGGGTCGAAGTCGATACCGGGAGCGGCGCCACCACGCACGTGGAGGGATATCATCCGAGTGACGACCCAAAGATCAAGAACACAGAGCCGCCGCCGCCGACACCTTAAGGTCCGTCAGAGGTTTGCCCGCCGATCGCCGCGGAGAATGCCGGATCATCACGAATCGCGTCGAACCAGGGCAACCCGAACCAAACCGCTTGCACGCCCTTGTCCAGCGCCTGACTCGCGTTGGCAAGGGCGGAATTGCGATCTCCCACAATGGCGTAGACCAGCGAGGCCATATACAGTGCCTCGGAGTCGTCAGACTCTTTGCGCAACGCTTCCTGCACCAGCGACACCGCTTGCGTGTGCTGGCCGACATGGGCCAGGCACTGAGCCTTCATGAGTTGAAAATCCCAGCTGTCGGATCCCGAGTGCTGATCGATAAGGTCGATGACCTCACGGTAGAGCGAATCGGACCGGGCTGCGTGACCGGCGAGTTTCTCGCAGTCGGCGAGGTTCAACATGGTCACCGCATCACCGGGAGCCAAACCCAGCGCGCGCTCGAGATTCGTGGCTGCGTCGCCGTACTTACCTTGGAGTTCCTGCGCGATACCCAGATTGACCAGATTGGCGACGTTGGGCAACTCTGCCACCATCTCGGAGTAAAGCGTCTCTGCGGTGGCTATTTTGCCATACAACAGCTCGATCTCGGCGAGCCGCGCCCGTGCAAACGGATCACCTGGAAAACGATCGAGCAACTCCGCGAGATGTGCGCGAGCGTCGTCCACTCTGCCCGTACGGTATTCCACATCAGCGAGTCGAAATACGTAGTCGCGTGAGAACCGCCGATGGACGACCTGGTTTAGAAGCTGCAATGCTTCAGCCGTTTCACCTCGTAGCTCGGCAAGCTGCGCCTCCAGTAGCATAACTTCGACGTTGGACGGGTCCCTCTCCTTATAATCGCGGGCGGCCGCAAGGGCCTTTTGCATGTCTCCGGCTCGCTTGGCGAGTTCGAACGTGTTGCGGATCGGCCGCGGATCCCGTGGCACCAGTGCACGTGCCTTCTCAGCCGAGGCATAACCTCGCTGCAACATCGTCTCATCGCCTGTACTTGCATAGAGGTACTTTGCGGTACCCGAATCCAAGATATGGGCATCGGCAAACCGGGGCGACGATGCAGTCACCATCGCCAGCGTATCCAGAATGCTATAAGCCAGAGCTTCCGTCATCCCTCCCTGCACAGATGACAACTGACGAAGATGGGTGTTGTAGTCCTCCGTCTTGACATCGAGCGCCATGGCACCGCCGCTGCTTGCAATCTCCGGGTAGACGTTTGCAATCTGCGACTGAACCGCCGTGGCAGTGAGCAGTGATTTGGATTTCGGGACCAAAAAACTTTGCACTCCAATCGTCGTGCCGTCCCTGTCGTATCGGCGAAGCTCAATGGCCCATTCGGCATCCCGCTCGCTCAAGGACGTCTCCAACACTTCATCGGCCGCGACCAGGCTTGCGATCCGTGCGGGGCCGCCTTCGAGATCGCTTGCACGCGTGACTTCGATGGGAGCGACGTTTTCGAGCGAAAGAAGTCCGCGCACAACGGACAGCTTGACGTTGGAGGCGACGGCCGCCCCTTCTTCGTTGGTACCGGATACACGCACCGGCACCACGGCGATACGAAGAGGCGATTTGGCGGTGAGTGTTTTGAGGCCTTTTAGCCCGAAGTATGCAAGCCCCGCGATCGCAACAGCGACAGCTACGATGCCCAGAACGCGGGCAACGCGTAAGCGCGACCCTCGCGTAAACGACGTGGTACCCCGCGGGCGCCCGCTTTTCGACGGCTGGCGTTCAGCGCGCGTCACAGCTTGCGTCGACAATTCGCCGCTGGCCTCTTCGTCCAGGACACGCGCGATCGCGCGAAGATCGGAGGCGAGATCCGAACAACTCTCATAACGTTCCGTCGCCTGTTTGGCGATGCACCTGTTGAAAACTGCCTGGAGGCCCTCGGGAACACCGGCGCGCTTCGAAGACATCGGTTCGGGATCGGTACTCAGGATCGCATAGAAGAGCGACGTGTGATGATCGCCCTTGAACGGCTGTTCACCGGTGATCAGCGCGTACAACAAGATTCCGAGCGACCAGATATCGGTCCGGTGATCGAAGGGCTGTGACTCGATCTGTTCGGGTGACATATACGATGGCGTTCCCAGTGAGGTCCCCGTGCGCGTGATGCTCTCGCCATCCGCCATCTTCGCCAGACCAAAGTCGAGGATCTTCACGAGACCATCGGTTGTGACGATGGCATTGGAGGGTTTGATGTCGCGGTGAACGATACCCTTGGCGTGCGCGCTCGCCAGGCCATCGGCCATCTGGATCACCAGCGCCACGGCCTCGGCGACGGTGAGCCGTTGTTCGCGCACGAAGTGTTCCATCGATCGCCCTTCGTAGCGGGCCATGACGATAAACATATCGCCCTGCGGCGTGTCACCGATGTCGTAGATCGAACAGATGTTGGGATGGTCGAGCGCCGAGGCGGCTTTGGCCTCGGTGATGAAGCGCTTTCTGGCCGTCTCGCCGGCGCTCACGCCCTTGGGGAGAAACTTGATGGCGACCTTACGGTCGAGCCGGGTATCGACGCCCTCGTAGACCACACCCATGCCCCCGGCACCGAGCTCGCCATCGATTCTATAATGGGAAACAGTCTTGCGCTGCATCCGTCGATTTTACTCGCCGGATGCCGGCGTCGCAAGCTTTTGGCTGAGACTTCGACATTTAATGCGCCGGCTCATCCCGGCCGGTTCGGAGCTCAATTCGAGTCAGTGAACGGCCCGTTCCGCTCGACGACATGACGGTGATCTCACCCACGCCCTGGACTCCTTCCGTCACGGGCAGTACAACCTTTGTGGAAGCCTTTGGGAATGTGCCGTTCTCGTGTATCTTAAAGGAAACGTGTGGAGGCAACGTCACGGTCGCCGCTATCGCGTGTGTGGATGAGTCGATCGAGGGGTATGGCTTCTACCGAACTCTCCTAACTTGACCGTCACGTCGTCCGTATTGGCCCTATGGCTCGCTGCCCGACTGGCTGCTTCCGTCGGACCTAATCATGGGCGACTTGGCATTCATGGTGGCAACAACATGGCTTTGACGAGGTTGGCACTCAACATCTTCTTCGCTTTGGCGCTCACGGCTGCGTGGGCCCTCGCGCAGGTGCGGGGCCAGGGCGCACGCGGTCGGGGTAGCGAGTTCAAGGGATGGACGGTCCGCACGCTCGAGGTGCGCGGCCTCGAACCGACGTTGGCAGCGTCGCTCAAGTCGGGGCTAGAGCTCTCCGAGCGCAGGGTGGTGTACCGGACGCGCCGCGTTACTTTTTATCCCGCCGTTCTCGACGAGGATCTACAGCGCGTGCGCTTATTCATGGCGCGGCGTGGGTTTCCCTACGCGCGCGTCGAGCCTAACTTAAAGCCGATCGAACAGGGAAAGAGTCTCAGGGTAGTCCTCAACATCACGCCGGGCCATCGCGTTACTCTGGGGGCCGTTTCCATTCGCGGCGTCCCACGGGAGATCGATTATGTACACACGCTGGTTGGTGGTAAGGCGTTCTCCGACGACGGGCTGGATAACGCCGTCCGCGACCTGGTGTCGGCTCTGAAGTCTGCCGGTTACGCGCAAGCCGAGGTGAAGACAAACGTGGAATGGCTGGACTCCACGAGCGTTACGGTGACGTTGGAGGCAAAACCCGGTCGTGCTTATCGCTTCAACGAGGTGCGCGTCACCGGGACGCAATCCGACCTCGCGCATCTGGTGCAGAAGAGTGCGGGCATCAAGCGCGGTCAACCGTACTCGCCCGCCACCATGGACCGCGTGCGTACGAACCTGCGCACGCTTGACTTGTTCCGGCAGGTCCGCGTATCCACGGTGGACGCCGGTGACGACCTGCTCGACGTACAGGCCGACCTACTCGAGCGCCGTCCCCGAACGGTCGAAGTGGGTTTGGGCTACTGGTCCGATGACCTGCTGCGGGGGCGTTTTCGCTGGGAACACCGAAATCTCTTGAAAGGGGGACGCGGTGTAAGCTTTGTAAGCACGGCGTCGAAGTTCTCACAGACGGCAAAGACGTCGATGTGGTGGCCGGTACTTCTCGGCGCGCGGACGCGTGCGACCCTTTCGCTGAGCGGCGAGCGCCAAGACGAGGAAAGCTACGAGCTTTTGCGCGTTGGGGGCGGACTCGGCCTGACATACCGCTTGTCGTTGATCGCGTCGGGGCGTGTAGGCGTGGAGGTGAACTGGGTGGATCTCGAACGTAAGACCGACGACCCGGAGGCCTTTGTTGACGAAGGCGGGCTCCTGACCATTTTCTCGCTACGCTTGAGCCGCAACAGCGCCAACGATCGTGTTTATCCGAGCAAGGGCCATGTGCTATGGCTCAACGCCGAGATCGCACCGCCCGGCGGTATCACCGAAAACCACTTCGCTTTGTTCGAAGGCTCGGCCACGCGTTACCAACGGCTGGGGGATGGCGTCGTGCTGGGGGGCCGTGTCAACGCCGGCCTGGCCGAACCGATCGGGCGCTCGGTTGACCTACTCCCCAACAAGCGTTTCTTTGCCGGAGGATCGACCTCGATGCGCGGTTTCGGGCGCCGTCGCCTGGGACCTGTGGACGATGGGGGATCGCCCATCGGTGGCGAGCTCAAGCTGACGGCGACGGTTGAGCTGCGCGTCCCGCTTGTGTGGAAGTTCGGCGGCGCCGCCTTCGTCGACGTCGGGCAAGTGTGGCGTCACGTAGAGGATTTGGACGCCGACGACGTCGAGGTAGCGGTAGGACCGGGCGTCATGATACAAACACCGGTCGGGCCGCTGCGGGCAGACTGGGGCTATCGCCTCACTGACTTTCAATCGAACGAAAAGCGGTTCGCCTTTCACATTGCGATTGGCAATCCGTTCTAGACATGGGTACGCGATCCCGAGGCATCTACAAACGAACGCTGCGCACTTCGCTTTACGCGCTTGCATTACTGGTCGTTGTGGCGGTAGTCGCCGCAGCGTTGCTCTTGCTCCAGCCAGTTCGTGACCGCGTGCTCTCGTTCGCGTTGAGCAAGGGGCGTGCATCGTTGCCGGGAAGCCTGGTCGTCGGCCATGCGCGCTGGCAGGCCCTTTCGCGCATCGAGGTCGATGACGTCCTGTGGATCGATGAAGGCGACACGCTCGCCGTTGTCGATCGTTTTACCTTGTCCATCGCACTACGACCTCTCGCGTCGCATCGCCTGCTGGTACGCGAGTGCATCTTACTCGGCCTCGAGGTCGACGTGCCCGCCATAAGGAGGCGGCTCAGAGCCGCGGACAGCGGTGCCGCGGCGCCCGAGCGCGACGTCGGTGGCGGGTTCCTGCGCCCGGGCTCGCTGCCGGGGGTGCCTGCGGTCGCGGTGGAGCGTCTGGAGATGGACGCGCCGCGACTTCGCCTCACCGACGAGCGCGCGATCGAGTCGATCGACGTGCTGGCATCGATTGACCTCTTCGATGGGCGGCCGCCGTCGATCGCCGTCGATCGACTTCAGCTCACAGACTCCGCGGGACGCTTCGGCGTTGACGATACCCGTCTTCGCGTAGAAATCGACCGCGGCGTCCTGAACGGAGAGGGACGTGGCCGCGTCGCGTCCGGTCTTGCCGTATCATTCGAACTTTTTTCGCCGAGCAAGGACGCCATCGACCTCCACGTGGCACTAGCCGACTCCGGGCGCGCGGATGCCGCGAACATCGAGCTCAACGTAACCGCCCGGCTCGCGCGCCGGCAGTTCGACGTCAGCTCGGTCGATTTCCAGGGGACTCTGCACGTTCCAGCGCGCGACTCGCTCCCGACCATCGTCCGGGCTCGCGCCCAGAAACTCCCTCACTTCAGCACCCTCGACGTCGGTTTCAGCGGGCGCTACGAGCGGAGTGCCGATGGGTCATCGGGCTTGGGCGTACACGTCGACGAGCGACCACCCTTCGGTGGCCTGGACACGCGACTGACGTTTCACGGAGGCGCAGTAGCGGTCGATACCTTGAACACCCGTATTAAGGACCTCGCGGTAGCGGGTACCGGCACACTGTCGGCCGACGGCCGTGTCGACGCGTGGCTCGACGCGCGGGGTGCCGTGAACGGATTCGCGCTGACCGACTCTCGGCTTCGGCTTCACGCGCCGTCGCTGGCGTCCCCGCCCTACCATCTCGACGTGTCCATCGTGGCTGCGGAGCTGCACCTCGCCGCCCAGGCCACGGTCGAGCGCCCCGGGGACTGGTTGATCAAGTTGTCACCGCTCGTTTTGACCGAGAGACGCGTGCCCTTACGCACACCAAAAGGGCGCTTTGGCGAAATCCATGTAGGTGAAAAAGGCGACGTGCGCGTTCGCCGCCTCACGATCGCAGGCGGCGCGGGGCGATACCTATTGCACGGATCGATGTCCCGCAAGCGCCGCGGTGAGTTGCATGTCGATTGCGACTGGAGCGGTCCACCGGCGATACTCTTGCGGCATCTGCTACCCGACGCGACAAAGCGCGCCGAGGTCGCCGCCGCGTGGCCCGATACGGTTCGCGGGACGATCGTCGCGATCGCAGACCTTTCTTCGGGTGGCCGAGAGGTTAGTGGCACGTTCAGGGTCTCCTCGCCGGGGTGGATCGATTCGAGCGTGGTGCGCGTGCAAGTGAGCGGGGACGACAGCCGGATCGACACCGCGATCGTCGCGCTGCCAGGGCTGCGTGTGCTGGCAAGCGGTGGAGTCCGTGACGGCGAGTGGGACGCCGAGGCGGCCGTGTCGTGGGACGCCGACAACATCGTGGAGCGCATCGTCCCCGCCATCGTGGGCGTGACCGGTGAGGCCGATGTGTCGTTCAGCGGCCGCCGGGAGGTTCCACGCGTTCGCGCGTCGCTGAGCGCGGCTTACGACAAGGGCGGTACCCGCGTGCCCGCCATCGTCGCGCATGGTGACTGGTCGCGAGACCATCTGAGTTTGCGGGTGTCGTGCCCGAATGGAATCTCCTCCGCAGCCTTCGCCTTGGATTCGCTGGCTGCGACGCTCGACTCGCACCAGAGAAAACCGTTGCCAGCGCGGGTCACCATGGGTGCCACCGGTAGCGACCTCGCGTTCACCCAGCGCCTGGACGTCAGCCGGGAGGACGGCTGGCTGTTCGACACCGACTCGTTGATGCTCGAGATGAGGGGAGAACGTCTGCGCGCCTCGCACCCCTTTCGGGTTCGCGTGCACCCAGAACGGGCGCGGGTGACACTCGAAGATGTGGAGTTGTCTGGATCAATGGGGACGCTGCGCGCGCACGGCTTCGCCCAACCCGACTCGTCGGATGTCGAGGTGCATGTCGACGTTGAGCTACCGCCCAAACCCAAATCGCTCACCCTTGCCGAGGAGCTATGGCCCGGACGCGTCACCGCGTCGCTGGCCGCTCGTGGAACAGACGCCGTCCGGGGATCGCTCGTCGTGTCGGACTTCAAACTTGGCGAGCGAACGGCCCTGGCGGCGCGCATCAATGCGACGGCCGCCGGCGATAGCATCGAGGGCGACATGGTACTGTCGGATGTTGGCGGCGATCTCGCCTCCGCAACCTTTCAGTTTCCGGGTACGATTGATGTCTTTCCGCCCCGCGCGCGACTCGGTGACGGCGTGGTGTCTGTCCTTATGAACCTGGAAGGTTTCCCACTTCCCGACCGCCGCCCCCTGCCTGGGAGTGACGCGGCTCGGGAAGTTGCCCACTTAGACGGTCGCCTGTGGATCGGTGGCACCAGCGCCAGGCCCGAGGCCGGTGCGGGCGTAAGCGTGAGCTTTCCCGCTGGTTCGCCTCTGGCCAGCTACCGCGTTGATCTCGCCGCCCACCTCTCGGCGTGGGCGCTACCCGGTGAGGTACCGCGGTCCGTGCGGAGCAACAACATGTCGGCATTACTGGCGAAGCTGGATCCCGCGCAGGGGGTTGGGTTTGTCGCCGACGCACGCGTGTTTGAGCGAGGCAAACCCGTGGCCGACGGCGTCGTTCGCCTGCCCGTCGTTTGGTCGCTCTCACCGCCCACGGCCGCGTTGGCCGCTCGTAGCCCGGTGGTGATGCGTTGTTCATCAGGTGGGCTGGGGCTCGCCGGCCTCGCACCACTATTGCCCGAGGACGTCGGGATCGAGGGTAGGCTCGAGTTCGACCTGGCCCTGGAAGGGCCAGTTGCTGAAGCCGCGCTCTCGGGCCGTGTGACCGGCAGGGAGCTAAAGTTCACACACGCCAACGGCACCCGCGTTGCGGGTATGGGCGAGCTGCGACTGGCGGGCACCAGCAAATCGCCATCGATTGAGGGGGAGATTCAGATCGCAAACAGCGTGATCACCGTCCCGGAGAAGCCCAAGAACTTGCATCCCAGCGAAGGCGAGTCCATCCTGTGGCGGACGATGGCAGCGGGACGCGAAGAATCGGGCCAGTCCGCCGCGCCTAAGGACAGCACAGTCGCGAAGGCTCCTGTGCCGCGCATCAACCTCAACGTTTCACTGGTCATTCCATCCGCACTTTGGATACGCGGCAAGGGTCTCGACGTCGAACTGGCCGGCAATCTAACCTTAACGCAAAAGGGCGACGTGCCCACCGTCACTGGTGAACTCAACGCGATCCGCGGCCAACTACTGTTCCTGGGTCGGACATTCAAGATATCGCGCGGGAAAGCCGTGTTTTACGGCGAGGACAACATCAACCCGTCGCTCGACCTCGAGCTCACCACAACGGTGGAGGGTATGGTGATCACGGTTCGCATGCTGGGCACGACCGAGGAGCCTGAGGTCACTCTGAGTTCGGAGCCTGCTATGTCGGAGGGTGACATTATGTCGTTTCTGGTCTTCGGCAAGCGCATGGAAGAGCTGAACTCGGATCAGGTGGGCTTGGTGCAGCAGCGTGCTGCACAAACCGCGGCGACATTTGGAACGCAGCTGGCCTCGCGTCTTTCGCGGCAAATGCATGTAGATCTGATCACGCTTTCACGCGGGGAAGCAACGGGGCGTTCGACGCTGACTCTTGGCAAGTATGTCACGCGCAGGGCACTCTTGAAGTACGAGCAGTCGTTGGAAGAGCGTGCGGCCTTTTTGGTCGACCTCGAGTATTTCCTCACGCGGACGCTACGCCTGGAAACCTTCATCGGTCAGCAGCAGCAGTCAGGTTTGGAAGTCAACTGGACTCGGGATTATTGACGACCCCCCTCTGGTGGCTGCGGGCCTTATCGGTGACGATGCGCCGTCTACGGTGGTCGTTGGTTTAGTGCGCGGTTCGTTCGAAATCCTCGGGGTCGTAGCCCTGATTTGTGAGCTCTTCAAATATACTTTGGAGCACATCGGGAGCGATGTCGGGCGTGCGACTTAGAATCCAACCATATTTCCTGTCGGGTGTGCCCACGATGGAGTACTGGTAGTCGTCACCCAGACCAATGATCCAGTAATCTCCCCAGAAAAGCCGCAGCCCCAACAGCCGGAAGAAATTGACCTTGAGCTCAGCGTTCGACACCCTGTCTTCTACTTTCGCAATTCCTTGGGCTTTCTTAATCTCGCCGTCTTCTGTGACGCAGCTGTTGATCACTTCGATCTTCCCGTCACCGCGGATCGAATACTGAGCCGTCGTGCCTCGCACACATTTCTTCTGAAAGCGGTTGGGAATCTTGGCGATTTCATACCATAGACCCACGTACTTCTCGAGCTCGACATGTGCCACGGGTACCGGTGGGCTGGCACCGCCCCACGCGGTTCCATTTGTCAAGGCCACGAGCATGACGATGGCCGTTCTCGCGATCACTTTTGATCCTCCGTGGGGGTTGCGAGTCCATTGAGGTGCTCGCCCGAGCCAACCCGTGTCTCGTTATTGGGCGAACGCACCGATGCCCGGGCGATGCCGCGGACCATACCGGCAAACACCAATTGGTGGACCAACCACAGCGCATGCCAGTATGCCAGACCGAGAATTCCAACGGGATCGAACAGAGCCGTCTGCCGGAGTATGGATCTTCCTTCGCTTTCTTTGATGTCAAACCTAAGCCAGGCGCGTCCCGGTGTCTTCATCTCCGAGGCCAGCAGGATGGCCTGGTTTTCGATAACCGATTCCACACGCCAGCAGTCGACGACATCGCCCACGTGTAGGTGGCTCGCATCGGAGCGGCCGCGTCTCATCCCCACGCCGCCGGCCAGCAAATCGAGCCATCCGCGGAGGCGCCACAGCCAGTTTGCGTAGAACCATCCGTTCTCGCCTCCGATCCGCGAGAGAACACCGAACACCTTGCCAGGACTTACAGGTATGTGGACCACCCGGGTGTCGGCGCGCCGATTCCCAAAACGCACTCCCGCCCAACTCGTGATCTCTCCCGCCGACGACAGAGCGTCCGACCAGCGTGTCGCGGCGAACTCACGGTCTTCGTTGCGCATGGCGGCCGCCATCGCCTCGCGCACGCCCATGGGTTCGATCGCAAACACGTCACTGGCCGTGGGGTCACGTACGATGGTTGGATGCTTCAGGCTATCGATCAGTTTGCGCCCGATCCGTGCATAGACCGGCGTGACCAGACCCAGCCATCGGCTGGACAGGCCTGGTGTCAGAACGGGCACCGGGATCAAGAGTCGCTTGAGGCCGCGTTGGCGCGCGTACTCGCTTATCAGGTCGCCATAGGAAACGACATCGCGACCGCCGATTTCATAAATCGGGTTGCCCTCCACATCGATCTCCAGTGACTTGACAAGATAAGATAGCAGGTCTTCGATAGCGATGGGTTGAGCTGGCACCGATACCCATCGTGGTGTAGTCATGACGGGGAGCCGTTCGGTCAAAGCGCGGATGAGTTCGAAGGAAAGGCCACCGGATCCTATGACGATCGACGCTCGCAGCTCGATGACCTGCGTTGCGGACGTGCGCAATATCTCGCCGACCTCATGCCGGCTAGACAAGTGAGGGGATAGCTCGTGCTGCGAATCGCCCAGCCCACCGAGATAAACAATGCGACGAACACCGCACGTGCTGGCCGCACGAGCAAAATTGCCGGCCGCAAGCCGGTCTTCACGCTGGAAGTCGCCGCTGGACCCCATCGAATGAATCATGTAATACGCGGTATCGACATCGGTGAGCGCCTCGACCAGGCCGGCCTCGTTCAGCACATCACCCTGAACGACGCCGACATCATCCGGCAGTCGGTCGCGAAGAAATTCAGGACGCCGCGCGAGGCACCGAATTTGGTACCGGTCGCAATCGATACGTCCGACCAGGCGCCCCCCCACATAACCGCTGGCGCCTGTTATCAAAACGAGACGCTTGTCAGGTGTGTTATCGGTGAATCCGCTCATTATTGGAACGACACGGCGTTGAGGCGCCGTGTCATTTTGTCTCCATCTAACATTCTACTCTTCTTCCGTTCCCGGGGCGAGCACGATGCACGCGGCACCGATGCTTCGAGTTCCCCTGGCCCGCCCCGGGTTCGGTCTACCACCGTTGAGGCCCGCAAACGACCGACGGCCTTGAATAGCTATTCCTGTCCGCCATCTGGCCTTCTATTAGAGGGCCGAGAGTCCTAGGGATTGAAAGGCAAAACCACTTCGTCGATGACATGGATGATGCCGTTGGCGGCCTCGATGTCGGTCACGACGATATTGGCTGTGCGGCCTACCAAGTCACCCAAGGACGCGCCGGACACACTAAGAAATCCCCGCTGAAGCGTACGAATCTGACTCGAGCTGGTCACGTCAGCTGCGGCGCGGCGGCCACGTGCGACGTGGTAGAGCAGAATTTGCGTCAGGGTCTCCTGGGGAAATGTGCCGGCGATGTTGCCCGCGTTGAGTCCGAGGTTGGCGAATGCCTGGTCGGTCGGCGCAAACACCGTGAACTGGCCGTTACCGGACAGCGTCGAGAGGACGGAAGGATCGGCCGCCTGAAGCGCGGCGATTAGCGTGCTAAGTTGACCGGCGAAAGGGCCGCCGGGCGCGTTCGCCGCGAGGGCGACGTCGACGATGGTGTCCCCTTTGGGGCCGGCCTCGACGCCACTCGTCACCATGACAGCGGCCACCAATACCAAGGCGATGATCGATTGCATCCTTGAAACCCGCATTGCAGATCCTCCTGATGTTTTGGGTTTGGACCGAGCAAAGCATCAGTCCTGTCTATTAGTTGTCCAGAATAATAAAGATATATCAAGCGCATGTCAAGCTTTTTAATCGAAAATGATTAGACGCACCCCGTAAAGAAATATGATTGTCTATATGTTTAAATGTAAACAAGATACGCAGAGGCGACACGGGCGGTCTCGTCACCGTGATGGCGGTGAGCTGGACACGGCGCCGACGGCGCGAGGGGAAACTGCTGCGGTGGAGTCTGAAACCGACGTGGCGGACAACTTTCCACACGGCCTTCTAGTTGAGTCCCATAGGCTAACTCGAAAACGCAAAACGCGCCATGAGATGACCCACAAATTGGGAGAGGGTCTCCTGTGACCCTTGCCCAAAGGGGTTCGCCGCCGGGTCGAGGCTGGTGTTCGTCTTCTCGGCCTCGATGACGTACTCCATACCGAGATCCAGGCTCCAGCGACCGCGGGTGACGCCGAAGCCACCCGTCACGTGGTTCTCGGCGATGGCGGGGAAGAGGGGTTTCAACGTCGCGCTTGGAATGGGTGTATCCCCGTGGTTGTAACCCAGGCGGAACGCCCAGTCCTCAACCGGTGTCACCTCTATACCCACGGCCCACACCCACTGGTCCTGCCAGTCCATCTGGAAAGGGATCTCTCTTGACGGGGGCGCCATCGGCACATCGGGGTTGGCAATCTTTATGGTGAGGGTCTCGATGGCATCCGACCAGTTGACCCAGTCCACGTCTGCGGCAAGCAAGAACTGGGGACTGACTTGATAAGCCGCGCCCACGCCCGCCTGCGCGGGCCACGACAGGCCCGATGCGGTAGCGTCATAGTCCACCCTGCCCAATCCGAGGGACGATAGGTTCAGCGTCATGGTGCCGTCTTCGAAGTCGAGAGAGGTCTCGGTGCAATAGGCTCCGCCGAGTGTCAGCGCGCCTACCTCGTATTGAAAACCCACCCGCACTCCGTAGCCGGTGCTGGACATGTCGCGCACGTGCATGCCCGAGAAGAAGTCGCGGGGGCTGTCTCCCTCGGTTCCGCTGCGGTCAATATCGGCCATCACCGACGTGTTGGGGAAAAGCTTCATCTCGGCCCTCGCGTAGCTCAGGTTGAGGTTCGCCCCCACCGTCAGGGAGGGATGAACCCGCCAGGCCGCGGTGGGCGTGATTTTCGCGTGCATGATACTGGTCAGCGTGTTGTCCGTGATCGGGACCGCGTCACCAGCAAAGAATCCGGGGGGCAACATACCGGAGTTGGCCATCGCCGAAAAGGGCGTCGTAAAACCCTCGTACTCCGCGCCCAACCCGCCTTGGACGAACACACCCATCCCAAACGTGAAATCGCGCACGGGATGGACATAGGCAAGAAAGGGCACCGGATAACGCTGCGCCACGTCTTCCCGGTCGTTGCCAAAGCCATCTGCGTGGCTCAAGGATGGCCTGAGCAGGCTTAACCCCAATTCGATCTGTGGATACACACACCGACCGATACCCGCGGGGTTTATGTTCATCGCACTAGGGCTGTTGGTGATGGCCAGGTCAGCGCCGGCCATGGCCACGGACTGCGGACCAAAACCGATCATGTTCATGCCGTTCGATGCGTAAGAAGTCTGAGTGGCAAACGGTACAAGGCCAGCCAGGCAAGCGTAGAACAGAAAAGTGGCTCGACGAGATTTCATCGTGATCGTCCTCCCAAAGTGAAGCGCCTTCCAGCGCCAAATCGCCGTCAGCGGTCAGCGCATGTGGCCCAGGATGACCGCGCAGAGCACGGCCAGCCATCCGCCCGCGATCGCTGTGTAGTGCAGGGCTGCACCGGTGGAGGTCATGACCCCCATGAACAGGGGCGGATCTTCCGCATCCGGGTCGCAGCAGAGGCCTTCCTTGCTGGTCTTGCCGAGGACCTTGGGCGCTACGAGGAAGATGGTCACGGGAATAGCGGCAAAAAAGATCTTGAGCCCGAAGACACCCAGCCGTGCCGTACTCGCGGGTCCTTCGTGCGTAAAGTGAAGCAAGATGGCTCGCCCGATACCGGTGAGCACCAACAATGCGACGAAGACGCGGACGATGCTCCGTACTCTGGGGATGAAGTTCACCACAAACTTCTGTCTGTGTTCATAACCCAGATGAGATTTGAGTACTGGCATGAGCACGAACGTGCCAACGAACATCGTTCCCAGGAACACCACAGCTCCCAGGACGTGGATCCAGGTGATCATCACATCGAGAATCGCCATAACTCCTCCTGTCTCGGCATGTGCTTGTTGTTGTCCGACCGGAAAGCGTACTTCCCGTCGTCGCATGTGATGCGCCGTGACGCGACGACTCCCGCGAAAAGATCTGTACCACCACGCGAACTCCCGGTTGGCGACACGACCTCTTCTCTGTGCTTCGCATGAATTATACCAGCCCCTAGGGCGGTTTCATAATGATGCAAATGCATCATTTTTTGGGGGAACCTGTACGGGTCGGGAGTCGACTTCGCCGCTTCACTCGACGCGGACAAGCAAATGGCAGAGAATAACTGCGTGTCCAGCCGATACCATGGCAAATAGGGCTGATTTCATTGACAAAAGTCAATATTCTCGCGTAGGCGACGAAATTGATTGTATGTCTAGAACGTGATATAATATGCACTTGTCACGACGGTTGTTTACAATTTTTTACTTAGGGGCGCCCCGGACTGTATGAATGAAGACCATTATGGCCGGCCTTTTATCCTGGTGGCCAGCATTTCCAATTGGGAGCCCGGAGAATCAGAGGCATTTAGCTGTTTGCCGGTTGTGAAGATGTGTAACACGTCAGGAGCAACTGCCAAAGGAGGACGGCTGTGAACACAGACAACAGTGGATTGAGGAACGATCGTGCCAG
Organism: Candidatus Krumholzibacteriia bacterium; assembly: GCA_029863805.1. Taxonomy (GTDB): domain Bacteria; phylum Krumholzibacteriota; class Krumholzibacteriia; order WVZY01; family WVZY01; genus JAOTUR01. The sequence continues at coordinate 25,501 of JAOTUR010000004.1, forward strand.
AGAATGGCGGGCGAAATTAGCAATTCTGGTCATGGGACTGCTGCTCTTCGAGACCTTGACCGGGCTTGCGATTTATCTGATGCCGTTTAGCCTGCCCATACAGTTCATGGTCCTGGTTCACACCGTAGCTGGTGTTATTTTTATCCTCCCTTACACGTGGTACCAGATACGCCACTGGCTGGTCTATCGCCGTCAGACGCTCACGCATGTCAAGGTGACGGGATACCTATCGTTGGTGGCCACTCTTGTCTGCGGGGTCTCCGGAATCGTGTTAACGGTCCAGGCGCTGTTCGGGACGCGGATAAGTTATGCGTGGGACACGGTGCATATCGTCACCACGTTCGCCTTGATCGCGTTCGCGCTGCCGCACGTCATCGCGTTGGTGATAAGAAACTGGAGGGTCAGAGACAAGGAGAGGGTGTCAACGGTGGTGGCGGCAGAGCGTCTGTTCGGGTGGGGAACCGTGGGTGTAACGGTTATCCTCTTTGCGGTAACGGCGCTGTGGATGTATGCCTATGAGCCCGTGGAGTTCAACAATGCTTTTCCGGAAGATTACAATTATACGCACGGCGAGGAGAAGCCCTTCATGCCGAGCCTTGCCCAGACCTCGACCGGCGGGGCGTTTGATGCGCGGTCGCTGTCGGGTTCACGGTCGTGCGGGACGGAAGGTTGTCACGAGGAGATCCTAAAGGAGTGGGAGCCGAGCGCACATCGTTACTCCGCACTTGATGCGGCATTCCAGAAAGTACAAAGCGTGATGGGGGAACAGAACGGGCCGGAGTCCACCCGTTACTGCGGAGGATGTCACGATCCTATTTCGCTCTTTTCCGGTACAAAGAATGTCTTTGTAGAAGACCTCACCTCTCTTGCCGGCTATCAGGAGGGGGTCTCCTGCCTCGCATGCCATGCCATAAAGGAAACGGACGTCAAGGGCAATGCCGCCTACGTCATCGTGCAACCGGAGCGGTATGCCTACGAAATGAAGGAGGGTGCGACGGCGCGGATGCTGAGCAATTTTCTAATCCGCGCGTATCCCAGACAACATGTTGAGAGTTTGAGCCACCGCCTCTTTAAGAGCCCGGAGTTTTGCGCTGCGTGCCATAAACAGTTTATCGATCAAGAGATCAACAAGGTCGGTTGGGTGCAGCTGCAGAACCAGTTCGACAACTGGCGTAAGAGCCGTTGGAATCAGGAAGGCGACGCCACCCAGACCATCGAGTGTCGGGAGTGCCATATGCCCTTGGTCGCCAGCTCGAAGGATCCGGGTAGCGGAGATGCGTTGGACTACAATCGTTCGTCAAAGGACAAGAAGCATCGCAGTCACCGCTTCTTGGGGGCAAACCAATTTATGCCGAGGCTCCACGAGCTCCCAGGCGGGGAAGAACATATCGCACTTACAGAAAAGTGGCTGCGAGGTGAGATAGACATACCGGAAATCGCCGACAAGTGGCAAAAGGGACCGGCCGTGCCCATTGAGCTGGACTTGCCGGAAGAGATCGCACCCGGGGAGCCGGTTCAAGTTCAGGTTGTCATCACCAACAACAAGGTGGGGCACGATTTCCCGACCGGGCCGCTGGATATCATCCAGGCGTGGCTGGAAGTGGTTGTAAAAGACGATGAAGGAAACATCGTGTATGATTCGGGAACCCGGGACGACGCACATTTCATCGAACCGGGCTCGTTCATCTTCAAGGCCGAGGCGGTGGATCAGTATGGCAATCTGATCGACCGCCACAATCTGTGGGAGATGGTCGGGGTGCGTTACCGGCGAACACTCTTCCCGGGTTTTTCGGATGTGGCCGAGTACTCCTTCAACTGCCCAGCGACGCTGCACACCGGTGACCAGCAGCCGCAGGATGTCGAAACGTTTCAGTTCGAAGCGCCGCCATCGGGTACTGAGAAGTTGCATGTGGAGGCCAAGCTCCAGTACCGCAAGATCGACCAGTTTCTTCTGAATTTCTTGTATGGAGAAGACTCGGGTCTGACCACACCCGTGACGACGATATCGGAGACCACGGGTATCATTGAGGTCGTACGGGCCCAGTCACGCGTCGACTAAACGGGAATGACGCGGAGACGATCTCCATCACTTGACCGAGGAGGTTGGTCGTGATCAACACGTGGTCTCGGCGCCAGCGGCGTATTGCCCTCACGGTTTTGATCAGCGGAACCGTGGCCTTGATCGTGGGGGCAGTTGTCATCTTCAAACCGTCCCCAAAGCCGTATGTCCCTGGCGAGCCGATCGAGGGGCTCACGGACGAATTGTCCCGCTCTCTGCCTTCGGACTATCCCCCCGTAACCTACACAGACGTTTCGTTGCCAGCGGGTATCGACTTCAGGCATTTCTCGGGACAGCGCACCACGCAGCTGCCCGAGGACATGGGCTCCGGTGCCGCGTGGGGAGACTATGACCGAGACGGCTGGCTCGATCTCTATGTAGTAAACGAGGTCGGACCGCTGACCATGTCCGCACAACAGATTGCATCCTCGCCCGCCCACAATGTCCTCTACCGTAACCGGGGGGATGGCACGTTCGAGGACGTGACGGCCCAGGCCGGCGTGGGTTACCGCGGGTGCGGGCAGGCCGCTGCGTGGGGAGATTACGACAACGACGGTTTTCTCGACCTCATTGTGACCAACTACGGCGTGAATGTACTGTACCATAACCGAGGGGACGGGACGTTTGCAGACACCTCGGAGGAGGCCGGCATAGGAGGAGTCGAGGGCTATTGGGCAGGGGCCTCATGGGGGGATTACAATCGCGATGGGACTCTTGATCTCTACGTGTGCGGTTACGTGCAGTACAGCTATGAGGCCGAGGCCGCGCGCGCGAAATCTCGGCAGTATGATGCTCCGGTACCCGCTGCACTAAATCCGTCGACTTACGAGCCGCACCGCAACCTGCTCTTCTGCAACAAGGGGGATGGAACATTCAGGGATGTGACCCACTCAGCGGGGGTCGAGAACTTAGCCGGCCGCAGCTTGTCGGCGACGTGGTGTGATTTTGACGATGATGGGTGGCCCGATCTGTATGTGGCAAACGACGTTTCCGATAACGTGCTATTCCACAACCGGGGAGATGGCACGTTCGAGGATATAAGCCACAATGCATGGGTGGCCGACTATCGGGGGGCGATGGGGTTGGCCGTTGGCGACTGGGATGGTGACCAGGATATGGATCTGTTCGTGACGCACTGGATCGCTCAGGAGAACGCTCTCTATAATAATATGCTCTCCGATTTTGCTGATGTCCGTGCGGGCGGCGGCGCGGCGGTAAACTTTACGGATGTTGCGGACCAGTTTGGATTGGGTCAGATTGCACTCGACTACATCGGCTGGGGTACAGCCTTTGTCGACTTCAATAACGACGGTCGACTGGATCTCTTCGTAGTCAACGGCAGCACGTTTCAGCAGAACCAGGATCCCCGGTTCCTGGCTCCCATGCGCATGCTCCTCTTCTGGAACCGCGGACCGCAAGACGGTTTCTTCGAAGTGGGTACGGTCAGCGGTGAAGTGTTCAGCAAGCGCTATGTGGGAAGGGGACTGGCGGTGGGCGACTATGACAACGACGGTGATAACGATGCGTTCGTGGTGGTGAACGGAGGATCCGCAATGCTCCTCAAGAACGAGGGCGGCAACGCCAATTACTGGTTGAAGGTGCGCACCATAGGCCGCGCCAGCAACCGCTTCGGCGTGGGAGCCAAACTCCGCCTGGCCGCCGGTGATGTCAGAGCGATGCGAGAGGTGGGCAGCGGCTCCTCATACTATTCGCAGAATGCGGTTGGGGAGGAGTTATTTGGGCTGGGAAAGGCCGAAAGAGTCGATTCGCTGGTGATCACCTGGCCCAGCGGGGCGATACAAATACTATCCGATATCGCGGTCAATCAAGTCCTCGTTGTCACCGAGGACGAACAGACCGGGATCAAGACCGGTAGTAGGTGTGGACAGTGAAGCGAATGGCCGTCATCTTCGGGATGGTTTTGTTAGCCGGCTTCTTGGCGATCTCGGTATCGAAGCGAAAACGCCATGCGGCCGATGACGACGTGCAGTCCGGTCCGCAGATTTCGGCACAGCATAAAAACGAGATCCGGCGCTTCTGGGAGGTCTACCGACGGGCGACGGGGTTTATGCGGCAGGGTGCGTGGCAGGAAGCAGCCGCCGACTATCGGCAAGCATTGAGTATCGATCCCGGACACGAAGATTCTCTATACTATCTGGGTAACGTGATGTTCGAACTGAATCAGTACGACGACGCCGTGTCAATGTGGCGGCAGTTGATCGAGGTGAATCCGCTCAGTACGAGGGCACACATCCAGCTGGGAGCCGTGCACTCCTGTGGAGCGCAGGGGGCACCCTTTGATCTGGAGATCGCCGAACGGGAGTTTCAACGAGCGCACTCGATCAATAAAGAGGAGACGGGACCGGTCCTCAAACTGGGCGAGGTGTATCTGCTAAAGGGCCAACGAGAGCAAGCGCTTACCTATTTCGCGACGGCCATGCAGACCAACGCCAAGAGTATTGAAGCACAGTACCTGACAGGTTACCTCGAATGGCAACGCGGCGATCGCCAGGCAGCGCAAAGAGCGCTTCAGCAAGCGGCAAGACTAAGCCAGGCCAAACTGTCCGCCGCAGCACCAACACGCGAAGGCGATACCCGAACTCCGGGTGGCGGGCCCATCCTGACCGAAGGCGCTAGCCGCCGGAGTTTCTTTGCGCGTCACTGGATGGCGCTCAAGACATGGGAGCGCGCAGAGGTCTCTGTGCCTATGATGGAAGCCGAGTACAAGAAGCTCGATCAGCAACTGAGCCTTCTGATCAAAGACGCCGAGTGAGACGGCGTCGGCGCTCGCCTGTCGCGATCCCCACCAAATCTTCTTTCCGACTGGGTGTTTTTTGGTCATAATGGTATCCACGATCTGCGGTGCATTGGCGACGTCGTGCCCGCGCCGGTCGACCCTTGTATATTTCCCTGATCACGAAACGTGGGATTCAGCTTGTAAGGAGCCCGAGCGATGAATGTCTTACGTTATGCGGCTGCCGCCTGTCAGATCGATCTTCCCAATCCAACGCGGCGCGACAAAATCGGTGAACGCGTGTCCGAGATGATCGCGATGGTGCGAATGGCTGTCGAGGGGTACTCGCCCTTCCTGCCGGTAAAGCTCATCGTCTTCCCGGAGTTTGCGCACGCGGCTCCGGTCTACCCGACATCCGAGGAATTACGCCGCCATTTGACCGTACCCATCCCAAACGAGCACACGGAACGGTACGCCATGGTGGCCAAGGAACTCGACGTATACATTCAAACCGGCACCTTTCTGGAAGAGGACCCGAAGTGGCCCGGCAGCGTGTTCAACACCACGTGCCTCATCGGCCCCGAGGGTTTGCTCAGCAAGTATCGAAAAGTGAATCCGTGGATCCCGTGGGAGGTGCACGCGAGTCCTCACGATCTGGAGGGATATGACGAGGAAGTCTTTCCGGTGGCCTCGACGCCGATCGGTGCCCTCGGCGTGGCGATCTGTTATGATTGGTTATTCCCCGAGGTGTTACGCCAGCTCGCCGCTGGTGGGGCGGAGGTGTTGATCCGGGTCTCCGCGTACATGGATCCGTGGGGTGCGACGGCACCCATGGACTGGTGGACGATCGTCAACCGCTGTCGCGCCCTGGAGAATATCGCCTATGTCGTGGGCGCCAATCAAGCGGCCAGCCTCTCCAACTACCCGCCATTCTCGTGGCCAGGAGGAAGCATGATCGTGGACTTCGACGGGCGCATACTCGCGCAGGCGGACCCGGGAGCGGGCGCCAAGATCGTCGTGGCGCCGATTGATATTAGCGCCCTTCGCCACGAGCGACAGACACGCCTCGGCCACCATATGCCCGCCCACCTTCGCAGCGAAGCTTACTCGGTTTATCGCAAAACCTTTTTCGCGCCCGGTCAGTGGACGCACGAACCGAACTTGGACACGGAGAAGACCAGCCGCGCCATTCGTGACGCCAAGAGGAGACTCGAATGGGAAAAGTAATGACAACCGTTCTACCGATCATTGTCGCGTGCGTGCTTGCCGGGTGTGGTGGGAATGACACCGAAAAGCGCTCGCCCGAGAATTCGGCGGCGTACGCCAAGGCGTTGGTCGAGTTCAATCGTGGTGGGGCTCTCATGGAGCAGTATCGGTATTCGGAGGCGGCGCGAGCCTACGAGGAGGTCTTGCAGTACGCACCGAACTGGGACGCCGCGCGTTTCAACCTGGGCCTGGCCTACCTCAACATGATCGGTGTGCAGGAGGGCCAGCAGGGCCTCGACCGGGCCCGCGACGTCTTCGAGGCGGTCCTGGCATCCGACCCCGGCCACCTGCCCTCTCACTTCGGTCTCGGTCTCTACCACCAGCACGTGGGGGAGAACACCGATGCGCTGGAACATTTTCAGGCCGTCTACAAGAGTGATAGCGATGACCCCTACGTGGCCTACAAGTGCGCCGAGGCCCTTCTCGCCCTTGGGCGCAAAGATGAGGGTGCGAAGATGCTGGAGAAAGTCGTTGCCAACGACGGCGGTTTCATATCCGCGGTGTACCGTCTTGCGCTCGAGTACCAGCGCACGAACCGTCGTCAGGAGGCCGCCAAACTCTTCACGCGCTTCGGCGATCTCGTTGCCGCCGAGCTTAGCGGTGGTAGCTTCGTCGTCCAGAAGACCTACGGCACGGTGGGTAAGTACTACCAGGTACTCGGGGCAGACAACCTGCCGCTGCCGTCGACCGATACCTCGCCCACGCGGCGCATTCTACTATTGCCCGAGATCACTCGCTTGCCGACACAGCCAGCGTCGTGGGACTGGGGCGAAGGATCCGTAGACCTGCCCGGCATCGCCACCGGGGATGTCGATGGCGATGGGGATCTCGACGTATGTCTTACCGCGTCGGGAGAGGAAGGACGCACGGTCCTGTGGATGAACGATGGCACGGGTGGTTTCTCGGAGGGACAGCAGCTCGCCCAGCACGGAGTCTCGCCTTGCTTCGGCGATATCGATAACGATGGCGACCTCGATCTTTGGCTGGGGTGCGCCGGCACCGACCAGGTTTTCACGAATGACGGTGAAGGTCGCCTGCGCACCGACGAAGTCGCGGCCGCTGTGACCGGCCCCGGCACCCTCACCCACTATGCCCGGCTGGTCGATCTCGATAGCGACGGGGACCTGGACTTCCTGGCGTTCCGGTTGGCCGAGGGGAGTGTACCGGCGCGCGGTGGTTCTGTGCCCGCGTCCGGTAGCGTCTACAACAGCAACGGCGACAGCTCGTATACCGATATCGCCGCCGCACTGGGCCTGGCACTGGACGACACGCCGGTGGCGAATGTGGTGATAGACGACTTTGACATTGACCGCGACCTGGACCTGGTCATCTTTCCCGCCGGTGGCGCCGCGCCGATCGCGTGGGTGAACGACCGAGTCGGCCAGTATCGTATCTTCGAATCATCGGCCACGGGCCTGTCCGTCCGCGGTGTGGCAAGCGCCACCTCCGGCGATCCCGACAAGGACGGTGACCGGGACCTTCTCGTATTCTCCGCTGCGGGGCTCGAGTTGCACCTCAACGTCGGTACGTTCACCTTCGCTATAGATCAGAGCTTTACCGACCAGCACGGCTGGCTTCGAGGCACCGGCGGTCAGTTTGCCGACATGGACAACGACGGCGACCTGGACATCGTGATCGCCGATGCGCAGCGCCGCGACGGTAGTCGCGGGCCGGCGTTGCTGGTTAATGACTGGCCGCGCCGCCGGTTTGTAAACGCCGTCGAGGAAGATCCCGGCAATCTCCTGGGCGCTGTTCGTATGTCCGGAGACGCGAGCTGTGTTGTCGCGGATTTCACCGGTGACGGGACATGCGACATCCTTCTGGCGCCGATCGCTGAGGAACCGCTGCTCATCACCAACGCCACACCCGGGGGGCACTGGATCGAGTTGGATCTGCGTGGAACCCGCGAGCGGGATCGAAAGGCCCGCTCCAACAGTTGGGCGATCGGGGCGCGTGTGGAGATCAAGACCGGTGCGGTCTTTCAGCAGTTTGTGGTGGGTGGCAACTCGGGTCCGGTGGCCATGTCGCCGGCAAGAATCCATGCCGGCCTCGGCGACAACGCCACCGTTGACTGGCTGCGGATCGTCTGGCCCGACGGCGTGCTGCAAGCCGAGCTCGAGATCGCCGCCGACCGGGTACTCGAGGTAACCCAACTACAGCGCAAAACGTCCTCTTGCCCTTACCTGTTTGCCTGGAACGGGTCGAGGTTCGAGTTCGTCGCCGATTTTGGCGGCGTGGGCGGATTGGGTTACTTTCTGGCCCCGGGGAGTTACGCCAAGCCGGACCCGACGGAATATTTGCGTATCCCCCGGCTCGAACCGCGCGACGGCGAGTACGTCCTGCAATGCCTGACACCGCTCGAGGAGGTGACCTACTTCGACGAGGCCAAGCTGATCGCGGTGGACCACCCCGGCGGGACCGAGGTTTATCCCAACGAGATGATGGCCATCGGCATGGCGCCGCCTGCGCCCGAGATCTACTGTTACCGGGAAGCCATTGAGCCGTTGCACGCCGTCGACCACCGCGGTGTCGACGTCACCGACGAATTGCGCCACGTCGATCGACGCTGCGCCGGTGCGACCCGTGTGGACGGCTGCTTCATGGGGCTCGCCGAGGATCACTTTGTCGAACTCGACTTTGGCGACCGTCTCGCTGATCTTACGCCATCACGCCGGCTGATCCTCTTTCTGTACGGCTGGGTGGAATACGGGTACTCATCCACGAATTACGCCGCTGCCCAGGCCAGCAAGACGGCTACCGCGCCCAGCATCCACGTGTTCCGCGACGGCCAGTGGACCGAGCTCATG
>JAOTUR010000142.1 GCA_029863805.1 Candidatus Krumholzibacteriia bacterium
GCGAAGTGCTCATCAAGATCGATCCCATCGACGGGGACGGTATCGCGCTGGATGTCTACCAGGCGCCCGGATTGACGGGCTTCGTACTCGATGAGGTCAACCAGGGCTACTTCGCGGTCGGCACCTCGTACGATCTGGTCATCGACGGATACAACAAGACTCCCACGACCTTCGTCAACATTCTGCTCGTGTTCGACACAATCGAGCCGGGTGGTTGTGTCCCATTGATCACCGTGGATGGTCAGCCGGTGTTGTTTGACGCGGGCCTGGGTTACTACTTCCCCATCGGGGATCTCGTCGTGTCGACACCGACACCCGTCGGGAACGCCTACTCGGACACGAGGACGTTCGCGATCGATTTTCAGCTCTGCTCGGGTTTTCGAGTCTGGGGTTTCTCGGATGAGAACTTCAACCTGACGCACGATCTCCCCGGGGAGTGTTTCACCGCTTTCTCGCACGACGTGACGGTGCCCACCGAAGAGGCGACCTGGGGAGCGGTCAAGTCGCTGTATCGGTAAGAAACGGCGCCAGATGTTCGCTAAAGAAGAGGCCCGTCACTTAGGTGACGGGCTTCTTCATTTCCTTGGGGGAGAGCGGCGGCAACGCTTGCGGGCTTCCGGAAGTGCAGATCAAACCAAGAAACTCATTGTGTTCTAGACTGTTATCATCTTGCTGGTATCCATTTTGACGTCTGTTCACATCGTTGCTAGAATAGCCACATAACGAGTGATCTCGCTCGAGCAGGCTCAATCTGGCCAATGTTCACCTAAGCTTCCAATGAGGGCCGTCGTGATTGGTCGGAGCGTGTCCCACTACAAGATCGTCGAAGAGCTCGGCCGGGGCGGAATGGGGGTGGTGTACAAGGCCGAGGATACGAAGCTCAAACGTAAGGTCGCTCTGAAATTCCTCCTTCCTCACATCCTCTCGAGCGACGAAGAGAAAACAAGATTCATCCATGAGGCCCAGGCGGCGGCCGCGCTGCACCACCCCAATATCTGTACGGTCTACGAGATCAACGAAGCCGACGGGCAAACGTTCATCTCGATGGCCTACCTCGAGGGCGAAAGTCTGAACGATCGGCTCGCGCGAGGGCCCCTAAAGCCGACCCAAGCCCTCCGCATCGTGCTGCAGGTTGCCCGAGGTCTCAAGGCAGCGCACGAAGACGGCATCATTCACCGCGACATCAAGTCATCCAACGTCATGATCTCCGGCGACGGGCGGGCGACGATCATGGACTTTGGCCTTGCGAAATCGGCCCACCTGACCCATGCCACTCAGCGCGGTGCCAAGCTGGGCACGATCGGATACATGTCGCCCGAGCAGACACGCGGCGATCACGTCGACCACCGGACCGATATCTGGTCGCTCGGTGTTCTGCTGTACGAAATGATCGCCGGCCGGCGCCCTTTCCTCGGCGACTACGACGAGGCGGTCATTTATTCGATTCTGAATGAAGCGCCGGAACCACTCGGCACATCCGCGCCGGATGCGCCAAAAGATATCTGGCTCGCGATCCAGCGAGCCATCGCGAAAAAGCCGGACGATCGTTATCAAACGACGACGGAGATGGTCCAGGATCTGGAGGTGTTGTATGAAGATGTCAAGACCGGGTCATCATCGCGCCGCCCGGTCTCGCGAGTCAGCGGTATCGGCCAGGTCCAGGAATCCGTGTCCAAGGACCTCTTCAGCGTACGCGCGTTCGTGACGCTTCTGATTTATCTGCTTTTTGCTTGGGCGGCGTTCATAGTTACCGGTTGGGTGGTCGATCGACCTGCTCTATCCCCGCACCTGGTCAACATCGTACTGGTGGGCGTCCTGTCACTCATCCCCACAGTGTGGATCCTGGCGGCGCGCAGCGGCACACACTCGCGCCCGTGGTCGATGATCACGAGGGTCGGTATTCCGGCTAACGTTGTCGCGTCCGTTGCTATCCTTGTCGCCCTTTTCGCGGGACGCGAGATCGGCGCGGCGACGGAGACCGTTACGGTCCTGGACGAGGCGGGGCGTCCGATCGAACGGGCGATCCCCAAGAGCGAGTTTCGGAAGAGCCTCACGGTGTACTTTGTCGACAACGACACGGGCGACGAAAGCCTCCTGTGGGTCGGAGGCGCGATGCTCGCCCTGCTACAGGTGGACTTGTTTCAGGATCAGTTCGTGTATCAAAGATCAAGTATAGACGAGTCTTCCCGGCACCGACTTCGGAAGGCCGGTTTCACGGACTGGTTCGAAGCGCCCTGGAACCTGAAGCGAAAGATCGCTGAAGACGCTCACATCGACTATCTCGTGACGGGATCGTACACACTCGAGGAAGACGTGTGGGTGGTCACACTGCGTTTGCACGAGTCACAGAGCGGGCGGCTTATAGCCGAAAACGAACACAGAAACCAGGACCTGTTCGCGCTCGCCGATGAGGCAAGTCTCAAGTTGAGACGCGACATCGGACTGCCCGAAGGGCATATTCAGGCGACACAAGACCTGCCGGTAGCCGAGATGTTTACCGCCTCGATGCCGGCGCTGAGAGACTATTGCGTAGGGATTTACCGTGCACTCTTCCAACAGGACTGGTTGGGAAGTGTCCATATGCTCGAACGCGCTACAGCCGAGGATTCGACATTTGCTTGGGGGCATTTAACGCTTTACGAGTTGTATCAAGCGGCCAATGTGCGCGACAAAGCGGATCCGGCGATGCGCTTGGCGATGCAGCATATCTACAAGCTGCCCGAGCGTATGGAGTTCGTATTGAAGGCAGCGTACTACGATCACACGCAGGACCCCGAAAAGCTACTCGGCGTACTGCAGATGTGGGTCGAGTTGTATCCCGACGACATCGAGGCGCGAGCCATTCTGGCGGGCGTCAGGCGGGGCCGCAACGAACGCGAGCTGGCGATCGAGCAGTTCGAGACGGTACTCGATATCGATCCGTCCCGAACGGAATACCTGCAGGCGATCGCGCAAATGTACCTGGGTATGGGGAATTTCGATCGCGCCGTGCAAAATTACGAATCCTACCTGGAAACGGATCCGGCCGACGCGGAAGCTTATCACGCGCTTGGAACCGTGTATGAAATCCAGGGCGAGTACAACCAGGCGAGGGAACACTACGAGAAGGCACTCGTCATCGATCCGAACCAGCTGCGCGTATTGGTAGACATCGGCGATATCGAAGGCAAACTGAACAACGATCAACGTGCCCTGGAGAAGTGGAGCGAAGCGCTCGAGCTCGCCACAACACCGCAGGACCGGGCCAGGATCTATGGGTCCGTACGTAACTTCTACTCGAGTCGGGGCCAGATCGAGAAATCGCTGGAGCAGCTGCAGCTGAACTGGGCCGAGCAGGCGAAGTTCCTACCACCTGTGGCCGTACACACCGAAAAGCTGGATGATCTCTGTTTCTTCGTTTGGGCGGGGCGTCCGGAAGAAGCGTTCGAGATCATCGAGGCGGCCAAAGCCGAACTCGTGCCGCCATACGACGGCTATTTGTCCTTTGGATACCTCTGCGTTTACATAGAGCTGAAGGATCCGGACAAAACCGAGGAGGCTTTGACACAATTGACAGCCTACATCGACACCTACAACATCGGGCATCTTCGCGGCGAAGCGTATTGGGCCGAGGGAGAGATGGAAGAAGCCCGCGGCAACTATGAAGCGGCAATTGGAAGCTACGAGCTGAAACTCCGGGAGGATCCGACCGACGTTTTGATGCATCGTTCGATCGGACGTTGCCAGCGCAAGCTCGGACAATACGAAGCCGCCAAAACCTCGATCGGGAAAACGCTGACGATCTACCCCTACAACGCACTCGCCAACTACGAACTAGCTCTCGTGTATCACGAGATGGGCAATCAGTCGAAAGCCATGGAACACCTCAGAAAAGCCCTGGACAGGTGGAAGAACGCCGACGCGGTGTACAGACCCGCACAGGAGGCACTTACGACGTTGGCGGAATGGGAGTCCTAGGCAGACTCCCCGACCCGCGCCTCTATTTCAACATCGTGAGGCGCTAGCGCGTCCGGTTCAGTATGATGGTGACGGTGCTGGACCCTTCGTTCGCAACGGCGAGGTCGCTGTCCCCGTCGCCGTCGACGTCGGCACAGACAACCGACGCCGGCTCTATCCCAACGCCATAGTCGAACGAGCTCAGAAACGTCCCGTCGCCGCTGTTGAGCAGGACGGAGATTGTGTGAGACGATTTGTTGGCGACAACCAGGTCGTTGTCACCGTCACGGTCGAAGTCGTATGAGCATACAGACCGCGACGCCTCGCCCACCGAATAGAACACCGGCGGCTGAAACGTTCCGTCTCCGTCATTCAAAAACACGGAAACGTCTCCATCGCCCGCCGCCGGCCACTCATTGGCCACGGCCAGATCGTTGTCTCCATCGCCGTCGAGATCGCGCGAGCAGATCGATGAGGCTGTCGCAGGCGTGTCATAATACACGGCCTGAGCAAACGTGCCGTCGCCGTTGTTCAACAGAATCGAAACTCTGCCGGCCACCCCGCAAGTGGCGAGGTCTATGTCGTTGTCGCCGTCGAGATCGCTGGCGCACATGGAGAGGACCCATTCGTACGCTGGAAAGTTCGTGGGTGCCTGCAGCGTCCCATCGCCGTTGTTCAATAAAACGGCGACGTTGCTGCCCGTTCGATGTGCCACGGCCAGATCCATATGGCGATCGCCATTGAAATCACTGGACACAACCGACGTGGGTTCGTCGCCGGTAGGGTAGCTCACGGCCGCCACGAACCCCACTCCCGCGTTCATGAACACGGCGACGTTATCGGAACTCCTGTTGGTCACCGCCAGATCCCGGGCGCCGTCGCCGTTCAGATCGTTCGAGCAGATCCCGGCCGGGCCGCCAGCGGCACCGTAGTGCACGGGCGTCGAGAATTCCCCGTTGCCGTGGTTGGGCAGCACGGAGATGTTGTTGGAGTTCATATTCGCCACGCCCAGGTCGTGGTCACGGTCACCATCCAGATCACTCGAACACAACGCCATGGGCGCATCTCCCACTTCGTAGCTCAGGCCAGCCCGAAACGTCCCGTTGCCACGGCTCAGGACGACGGCAACGCTCTGGGAGTACATGTTCGTCACGAGCAAGTCGTCCTTGCCATCACGATTGAAATCACCGCCTGCAATCCCCGCCGCGTAGTCGCCCATCGCATAATGCGCGGCCAGCTGAAACGTCGCGTTCCCGTCGTTGGTTAGAACCGTGATGTTGTCGGCAAAGAACTTCGACACAACCAGATCACTGTCCCCGTCGCGATCGATATCAGTCAGATGGACTTCGCCATGCCGCCCCTCCACGTCGTAGTACACCCCGCCCTGAAACGTGCCATTGCCGTTGTTCAGGTGGATCGAGACATCGTTGACTCCCGAATTCGCGACAGCCAGATCGTAGTCGCCGTCACCGTCGAGATCACGGGAGTCAATGGATACTGGATAGTCCCCCGTTGAATAGGGAACGGCGGGCATGAATGTGCCGTTGCCATTGTTCATTAGAATGGCAACGTTGTCGGCGAACTGATTGGTGACAGCCAGGTCGTTATCCTGGTCGGCGTCGAGATCGCGGGCCACGACTGACGAAGCACCGTCGCCAGCCCCGTAATTGACCGCGGCTGCGAAAGTGCCGGCACCGTTGTTCAGATACACGGAAATGACGTCAGACCAGACGTTGGCAACGGCAAGGTCCATGTCGTCATCGCCGTCCAGGTCGCTGGCACAGATGAATGTGGGGTTGTCACGGGCGGCATAGAGCACGTGCGGCGCGAAGGTCCCGTCTCCGTTGTTCAGCAGAACGGATATGTTGTCGGTCCAGCCGTTCGTGGTAGCGATATCCACATCCTGGTCGCCGTCGAGATCGGCCACGCAAAGACTGCTGGGATAGTCGCCCGTGCCGTAGTCCACCCGGGGCTGAAGCGTGCCGTCGCCGTTGCCCAGCAGTACGGAGACGTTGTCGTCGTCTGCGTTTGCCACCGCGGCGTCAAGGATCCCGTCGCCGTCCAGATCGGCGGAGCGGATGCTGAAGGCGCCCGAGCCCACCGGGAACTCGACTCTGCCGTCGAAAAGAAAGGTCCCGGCGGAGGGCGTTGGCGGCGGAGGAGGGGCCGAGGGGCCACTACTCGAGCAAGAAATATGGCCTACTGCGAACAGAAGCATGAGGATCAGCGCAACGGACTTCTTTGCCGGCAACATGGCACTCCCTCCCGGTTCGGCGGCCTTTGTAGGACAAACTCACGCGCGAACATCGCTCAGATTCTCATCGCTCTGGAGCCTGAATGCGGCCCGAGAAACAAATGGATTCGCACCCGCCAGTGTCACGCTGAAGCGATGGCGCGGCACTGGAGTGGGAACGTTGACGGCACTCGGAACAGGGAGCCTGGCGAACCATCCCTCCCGGTTTCCGTCGGGGTTGATACCCTCCCCTGCGAAGGTGGTGCCATCTGCGGACACGGCGGCGATGCTGATAGCCGACCAGCCGTCTATGTCGAGACCATAATCGTCTGTGAGGATATCGGCGAAGTTTCGAAACCCGTTCTGGTCATCCCAGAGTACCGGGCCGATTGTTGGACCGCCGGCTGCTACGATGGATCCGTCGTGTGTCGTGCTGGTTGCTACACTATAACCATGGGCTGAATCGGGCAAAATATAGCCGGTGCCCTCACGCCAGATGAATATTTCTTCCATCGAGGCGCTCACTCTCGTCTGGCCGACGATGGTAGTGCCATCTTCGGAAATGCCGTGGGGAATCGCATAAAACAAACCACCGGGCACGTCGCCCAGTCCCACGATTCCATCTGCTTCCGTCCACCGAAATACCTCTACGCCGAATTCGTCTCCCGAGAAGCTGAGTCCGCATATCGCCGATCCGTCGGCGGAGGTTCCGTATGCAAAGCTGTCGAGCAGGTTCGCCGAAAGCCACCCCAGCCAGGTGACACCGGTTGAAGCGTTCCAACGAAACGCCTGGTTGGGCGTGATTGAAGAGCTGCCTACCCCGACGATGTATTGACCGTCAGATGAAACGTCAAACGCTTGCCCCCGCTCGAATCCCGCGGCGGTATCCACTAGTGCGACCATTCCGGTCGAGATGGTCCAGCGAAATGCTACCGGACTCGAAGAATTCTCCGGGTAGAACTGACCAACGATAACCTCTCCGTTGATCGAAACCGCGCGTGCCAGGCTTCTCGTAACACTCATTCCGCCGTCCCCCAAGGGAACAATGCCGCCTAACTCCGTCCACATGATCGCAACGTATGACGAAGTTGCGGTCGTGTCTAAGCTGCGGCCCACCACGACTGAGCCATCCGGAGAGATATCGTAGGCACGGCTATCGAAAATCCCTCCCGGCAGATCTCCAATGCCCTGAAATGAGGCCGTCTGAGCATGGGCAGAACTCACCGAAACGGATGAGAGAAACAGACCTGAGACAGCCATGATCAATACAAGGGAGCGACCGGACAAGTAGCACCGGATAAAACCGCGGCACAGAGGCGGGTGCAGACTAGACATGGCTTCCTCTTTCGCGGGGGCGGAATTCCATTATACCCCAACCCCGTAGTCGTGCCTTGTGAGAACTCCGTCCCCCTTGCCGCACTTTCACTTAGAGGGCTCCGTAAATGAACAATGGCTCCCCGGGGCTGGACTCGAACCGGCAACCCCGCGGGCTTGCTAGACAAGAAGCCTGTCACGTTGGTGACAGGCTTCTCCCATAACGGACGCCGGTTGATGGACTCGTGCCTCTACTTCAAGAGCACCATCTTCTTCGTGACCTGCTGTCCAGCCGTCTCCAGTCGGTAAAGGTACACGCCCGTCGCCACGTGCCGCCCGGCGTCGTCGGTGCCGTCCCAGCGCGCCTCGAAGCGACCGCCGGCCTCGTGCGTGCGCTCCACGAGGGTGCGTACGAGTATGCCGGCGGTGTTGTACACGTGCAGGCGCACGCGGCCGGGATCGGCGATGGTGTAGCCGATGGTCGTGGTGGGGTTGAAGGGATTGGGTACGTTCTGCTCGAGGTCGATCGCGCGCGGCGTCTGGTCGGACACGGCGGTGGGGATCGAGAGCGAGCCGTTCACGACGAGCGCGCAGGGATCCCCCTCGTTGAAGAGGATCTTGGTGATGGTGAGCGCACTGGCGCTCACGCCGGTCACGAGCACCTGAAACGTGATGTTGACGAGCGGGAGCGAGCCGGAGAGCGGCGTCGCCCCGGCGTGCACCACGATCACCTGCCCGGAGATGCCCGCGTTGTAGACGGGCGTGCCCCAGGGCGCGGTCGAGCAGCCGGTGGTGTTGACACCCGTCACGGCCACCTTGGCGGGGTCGAAGGACAGGCGCAGCTCGTAGCCGTAGATGCCCATCCCGGTCACGCTGCGGTCGGGGGAGATGGGCACGTCCGTCGGCGTGGGCCACAGGGCCTGCGCCGGCGCGACCACGTAGAGGTCGCAGATCGTGATGGCGTCGGTGGTATCGGTGCCGCCGACGTTGTCCACCACGGAGACGCGCGTCTGCCCCTTGGCCGTCGCGGTGAGAAGGCCGGTCCCGGAGATGTTCGCTACCCCCATGTTGGTGACCCCCCAGGTGAGCGGGGGCGTGGTGCTCCCCGACACATAGAACTGCAGGTTGTCTCCCACCACGATGGTCTGGGTGTTGGGTGTCACGTTGAGCACGGGGAAGGCGGTAATTGCGATCGACCCGGTGTAATGCTTGGGCGGGTAGATCTCGTTGAACATCCCCTCGGTCGGGATGAGACCGTAGGTGCCGTTCCCACCAGTGATGAGGAAGCGCAGGTAGACGAGCGTGCCGGGTCCGGAGAGCACGGTCGTCCCCGCCATCGACACGTCGATGCGCCCTGGGGTGACGTTGAAGACGCTCG
>JAOTUR010000144.1 GCA_029863805.1 Candidatus Krumholzibacteriia bacterium
GTAGAGTCTTTTCTTGGTGGTAAATCGTCCGATCACGGTGGCACGCACACCCGCTTCTTCGCGACAACGTGTCACCACGGACTCGGCCTTCCTTTCGTCGACACTGACGATCAAAGCGTAGTCCTCGCCCCCGTGTAGCGCCAACTGCAACGGCACTTTTCCGTGTTCCATGCAGAACTCTTGCAGTGTTTTGGACAACGGCACACAACGCAGCTCCACCTCGCATCCAGCACCGCTCGCCTCACAAATATGCAACAGATCGGTTGAAAATCCGTCGCTTACGTCGATCACACCATGAATCCCCCTCGTGTTTCGCAGCACATCCGCGACTTCCAACAACGGTTTGGGTTTTTTGTACGCCTGCACCAACCGCCGGAACGGTCGCTCGGGATCTTCGACGTCGAGCATATGCAAACCAGCCCGCGCCTCGCCCAGGTTGCCGACCACAACGATGGCGTCGCGGCCCGGGCGACAACTGCGTCGCCAAGCCTTGCCCTTGGCAACGGATCCCACCAGCGTCAAATCGCAAACGAGGGCGCCGTCTATACCCGATACGTTGCCCCCGATGATGCTCGCACCGTACAGGCCAAGGTGATCACGAATCCCCCGCTCCACCTCTTTGACATACGCCACATCGATATCACCTGGCAGCGCGAGCGAGATGAGTCCATATAGCGGTTTGGCACCCATGGCAGCGATGTCGCTCAGGTTGACGGCTGCCACCCGCCACCCCAGCTCCTGACCCGAGAACCACTGTCTTTTGAAATGACGTCCTTCTATCATGACATCTGTCGTGAGCACCAGGTCCTCGCCGCTTCGGGGTCGGACGACCGCGGCATCATCGCCTATACCCACGACAACCCCTCGCGTTGTGGCTTTCTTGGCGGTACGCGCGAAGGTCTGGATCAGATCGTGCTCGCTGATCTTTCGTGAACGCTGCAAACAGGTTATCCTTTCTACGAGGTACGCTCTCATGGTAGGCAATAATCCAGCGGTTTTCCAGTGCTGTTCTGTGTCGAGGCTTAGTGGTTTATGCTGGGGGATCGCTTGCCTCTGTGGGTTGTTTGTTGCGTGTTCGAGTTTCCAAGAGTCTTCTACGATTCACCTACCGAGCGGTTCGATCTCGTCGTGTACGGTGGATCGAGCTTTCCTGTCAACGGTTGATAGTCTCGTTTCCCGAGGTGAGGGCGATTCGAAGCTCGTGTGCGTGATTCGGTACGACGCGGGAGACTGGGAACTGGCGCGGGGGAAGGATATCGAACGACTAGAGCATCTGGGTGGCCGCTCGTGGATCGTCAGGGCGCCCGCCACAGCCGCGCAGAAAATGGGGCGCCATCCTCGAGTCGTGTGGATCGGCGAGTACAGAAGTGAATACAAGTACAACCGGGCATTGCCTGGGGCAAAGGTTGTGTGGGTCTACGTAGAGTCTTTCCGGGGTGACAGGGCGGAATTCCGCCGTGATCTAAAATCGCTCGGAATTTCTAAGATACGCTACTTCGCACCCCCGGGCCTATACTATGCCAGGGCGCAGGGTGATCACATCGAAGGACTCGCGAGTTTGTGGTGGGTCAAAAACATCTACAGGGCGCACCGACGGGGTATGGCGAGATAAACATGAGCCGAAAACCCGCTATTCCCTCGCGTATCGCAGAACCATCCAACTACCGGTCAGGAGAGTCAGCGCCAGGACTCCAAAATAAACCGTGGTCAAGATCCACTCGTTGACCGCCGCGACCGCTTCCATACCCGCCGGCAAACGCTCGAGAAGGACCGAAAACGCAGTCCCCAAATCGCGCATAAACTCACCGCTGCCCATCGCGACTCGCGCGGCCAACTCCTGCATCCATCCGCGCAGAAGAAGTGCCGCCACGCCAGAAATGACAAGCGCTACGCTCACCATGGCCGGGAATCTGGTCAAGAGGGGAACCGCGTGGCGCTGTGGCCGCAGACCCATACGCTCGACGACCCGACGAGCCGACGCTGAAGCGGCGGGTCGCAGCGTGTGCCGCTCTGCCAAAGACCCTTCCAGCTGAGTAAAGAAGGCAAGCGACTCACGACAGACTTCACACGCGCTCACATGTGCGTCCACCCGCGCCTTATCCCCGGCATCGAGCCCATCCTCCGCATAAGCGGGCAACAACCTCGCGATGTGTTCGCAGTTGGTGGTCATGTCGTCACGGCTTCCGCAAGCCTGCTCTCGTCTCAGTGGTCTGTCGCGTCATTAACTTCTTGAGCTCGATCTTTGCCCGATGAATATACGACTTTACCGTCCCCATGGGAAGCCCCATGGTCTCGCTGATCTGGGCGTACGATTTCTCGCCCATGTAACGAAGCTCCAGCACCATACGGTAGTCCTGGTCGAGTCGTGCCATATGTCCCTCCAGCTCTGACCTTTGCGCCCTACGATGAAATTGTTCATCGGGTCGCAAGTGCGCCGGTGTTTCGACGAGAACCTCCTCGATCGGTTGCCCGGAGACGAGCTTCTTGCCGACGGTGTTCATGGCCTCATTTCTTGCGATACGATAGATCCAGGTCGAGAATTTCGCCTCCTGCCGGAACTTCGCCAACCCACGGTACACCTTGATGAACACCTCCTGCACGACGTCTTCCACATCATCCCGGTCACCCAACACCGCCCTCACCACCGAGTAGACAACGGGATGGTACCGCTCGACCAGTTTTCGAAAAGCCTTCTCGCTACCCTGCAGGGCACCCGCGATCAGCTCGGGATCGTTCTGTCGAGTCACGCCGGTCCCCTCTCCCATTGATAAGACCGTGGAGTGGTGAGTTTTGTTTCAACCAATTGGCGCCTGTCACAGTTGGCTGCACAACAGAATCATACCGGCAGGGATCAGATTTTTGAAACCTTTCCCGCCGCTGTCCTGTCCAACTGGACAGAATCGCATGACCAAAGAACTCAGGCGCAGTTCCCCAGCAACTTAACGAATCATACGGAAAGGAGTTACACCATGACCTCGGGCTTTTTGACACCAGAGACCTTCGCCATTTCGATCCCGGTGATCGCCATCATTGGTGGCGTGGCCATCGCCATCGTCGCCATCGTTATGGAAGGGCGCAAGAAGGAGCTCCGGCATAAGGAACGGCTGCTCGCCATGGAGAAAGGGATCGACGTCCCCTCGGAACCGGTGAAAGAGATCCGCCCCGCCTACCTCCACAATCGCTCTTCGGGGTTGGTTATGACACTCATCGGTTTGGCGCTCACTGTTGCGCTGTGGACAGTCGCCGGGCCCGAAGGCGGCGTATGGGGATTGATCCCGTTGGCCATCGGCATTGGGCTTCTGATCTCCGCGTCGCTCGAGAAAAAGGAAGCCCAAAGAACCGACTCTCCAATCGGGTCGCCAACCGGCGTTTGATGACGCCCTGCTCTCGGCGCATGGCCGGGTCCATCGTTGTTCTCGCTGCGCGGGTACTCGGTCGTGCTTGGTGATTACACCGCACTAGAGCCGTCGACAGCGAACAATGGCGGGCTCGGTCGACCGTGGTATTGAGCGTCCCACCACGGGTCGAGGTTCAAACCAGGTCCGACTGCCGCTTGCAATTTCCGCGCTATGCCGTTAACCTACACCTGGAACCACTATGCCACCGTACCAGCGTATTCTTGCCATCATCAACCCTGCAGCGGGCCAGTTCAAAAGCGAGAAAATCTACCGAATCGTCGATCAGTTCTTCAAGCAGCACGGGCTCGATGCCGACATCAAGGAAACCGAACAGGCCGGCGACGCGTTGAAATGGACGCGAGCTGCACGGGCCGAGGGTTATGATCTCGTTACCGTCGCCGGCGGCGATGGCACCATCCGCGAAGCCTGCGAAGGTCTGATGAGGAGCCGGTCGCAGATCCCGCTGGCGCAGGTTCCGACCGGTACCGGTAACGTCACCGCACGGGCGTTGCGGATTCCGACCGACGCGCGCAAGGCGCTCGATCTGATCGTCAAAGGAAAAGTCCAACGCTTTGATGTTGGCTACCTTCCCGACCACGATAGGTATTTCACGTTCGTGGCCGGGGCGGGTTACGACGCGCGTCTGATCCACGACACTACACGTGAGCTCAAGAAAACCCTTGGTTTCTTTGCATACGTTGCATCGGGCGCCAAACACTTTTTCAAGCTGCGACCGGTCAAGGTCACGCTCGAAATCGACAATCAAATCCGACACCTCAAAGCCCACACGGTGATGGCCATCAACATAGGCAGCATCGCCAACCTCCAGTGGGCGTTTGCGCCAAACATCGATCCCCACGACGGCAAACTGAATATCGTGGTCATGTCGAGCCGGTCGTGGCTGGGATCTTTTATCGTCCTTTTCAAGATAATCACGAAGCGTTATTACGGGTTCTCCGCGCTCGAACACATGGAGGGGCGGAGGATCCGCGTCGAGGCCGAACCACCCCTGCCCATTCAGATCGATGGAGAGGCGCTCGACACCACGCCGTTTCTTGTCGAAGTCATCCCCAATGCCCTACCCATCGTAGTTCCAATTGATTATCAGTGATGATCGTTTACAATGATGGAATGATGCTTACCGACGCTTACAGAAGAAACAACGTCCAGCTTACCAGCTCGTTCGGTGTCGAATACCCGACGCATTTTGTCCATCCGGTGGCCGAATATCTTGCTCTAGTGAACGACGCCGGTGTTATCGACTTGACTCACTGGGGAATCCTACGGCTATCTGGAAGGGATCGTTTGTCATTCCTGAACGCGATGATCACCAACGACGTATCTTCGCTGCCAGAGAATGACGGTCGTCACTCGTTGATTACGACCGTCAAAGGCAAGATTATATCGGAGCTCTTCGTATTCGCGAGGCAAGCCGATGTCGTCCTTTTTGTGTCTCAGGGCAATGTGGCTGACACCCATGATGTGCTGCAGAAACACATCATATCGGAAGATGTGATCGTCGAGGATCTTTCGCCACAATTTGGAGTGATCGCCATAGAGGGACCCAAATCGTATGACATCCTGTGGCGTGTGTTTTCCAAGGGACCATTTCCAAAGGAATCCTTGCAAGCAGTCACTCGCGAATTCGCAGATGTCGAACTTTTTCTCATGACAAACTCGGTTACCGGAGAACCCGGGTATCATGTGATGATTCCCGCCGACCGTGTCGAGCGAATGCGCAATTTTCTGGTCCAATCCGGACGGGGATCCGACGGACTGCCCGTGGGAAGCATTGCCTGGAACATGAGACGGGTCGAGAACGGCCTGCCCTGGTACGGTGTCGACTATACCCAAGACAACCTGCCTCCCGAATCACGATTGGACGACGCCATAAGTTATAGCAAGGGTTGTTTCCGCGGGCAGGAACCCCTGGCGCGGCTTCATCATCGCGGTCATGTGAATCGCCTGCTGGTGGGACTCACCCTTGATGAAGATCACGTGTCGGGACCGTGGATAAAGCTCGCCGAGCAGTTTGAGATGGGGCTAAACAACTATGACGAAGATGTCCTCAAACAGAAAGCATCGCCGGTCGCCCAGGCGCTCGACCTGGCGTCGTTGTTTGCTGCCAACACCACCCTGTATCACGACGAACCGGGTACGGACGCCGGTCGCAATGACCGCAGCCAAAAGCCGCTGGGTCGGATAACCTCTGCCGTTTACTCTCCACGGCTCAAGAAGCCCCTCTTTTTGGGATACGTTCGACCTGAACTGGCGGACAAAACGGTGGGCGTTGTCGCCGATGCGGGTCAGAGATTATCACTCATTGACCTCCCCATTGCCTGAGCGCTCACGCCGCGACTCCCCGTGAAAGACCCGAAGATCCTCTGGCAGCTGGGCTTCCAATCTCAGTCGCCTGCACGTCGTGGGATGATCGAACTCGAGCGAACGGCAATGCAACGCGTGACGCCCCAGCTCGAGCGTGTCTCTCACCTCGCCCGGCATGCGATAGACCTTGTCGCCCACAAGCGGAAGCCCCAGGTGATACAAATGGACGCGGATCTGATTGGTTCTCCCCGACAGAGGCCGCGCCTCCAAAACCGTAAAGCCAGAACCGTATCTCAACACTCGGAAGGCCGTCTTTGCCGGTTTGCCATTCTCATAATCGATCATACGTCGAGGGACATAGCGAGGAAAATCGGGTTTTAGCTCGCTTGTGACACCTCGCATCGTCTCCCGCTCACCGACCAAAGGCACAATGTCATCGGTTTTACCAATCGGCGCGTCGACTTCAAATGCGCAACGTTGCGGGGCTCCGTGCACCACGGCCACGTACTCTTTGGCGACGCTTCCACTGGCAAACGCCATCGACAATTTGCGAGCCGCCGCGGTGTTCTTGCTTAGCAGCACGACACCGCTTGTTTCACGGTCGAGGCGGTGCGCCAAATTGATGTGCTCACCGAACCGGTTTTTCACATGCGCGACCAGCGTGTTGCGGATGTAAACCCCGCATGCATGCACGGGCAAATTGCCAGGCTTGGCGACCGCCAGGATGTCGTCATCTTCGTGGACGATTTCGTAGCGAAAATCCACCTCGGGCTCGTTGTGAAAAATAGTGTAGCTAACCAGGTCGCCTTTGCCGACCGCATGATCCGGTGGCACGCGCATGCCGTTGACGAGTACTCGGCCGTCTTTTACACGATGGGTCCAACGCCGCGCAGGATGGTACTTGAAACGGTGCGACAAAAACTCAACCACCGTCCACCCCGCTCGGTAAGAGTCGACTCGACAGTCCAAGGTGATTTTGTTGGCGTTCGTTTGCATAAGACGTTACCGGGTAATCGATTAAATTCATCAAAGCGCTGTGCGCGCAAAATCCTTATTTAGCAACCGGTTTCCTTGACTTATGTTAGCTGTTTCGATAGAATCCGTCCACACTTTCGCCCAATTTCCCAGTCAAGGAGCACTGATGAGTAGCGTTACCGTCCCGGAGAAAACGTGGCTAGGCCATCCTCGGGGTCTTTCTACGCTCTTCTTTACCGAGTTGTGGGAGCGTTTCAGTTATTACGGGATGCGCGGCATACTGATCCTGTTCATGACCAATGAAACGATCAACGGTGGCATGGCCATGTCCACGGTCACCGCGGGTGCGATCTACGGGCTCTATACCGCCGCCGTTTATCTGGTGGCACTGCCCGGCGGGTGGATTGCGGACCGTCTCATGGGGCAGCGGCGCGCGATATTCACCGGTGGGGTCATCATCGCTGCGGGTCACTTCACGCTCGCGATCCACGCCACCGCCGCGTTTTACCTGGGTCTTATATTGATCGTCATCGGTACGGGATTCTTAAAACCCAACGTGAGTGCCATCGTTGGCGGGCTGTACCCCGAGGGGGGATCTCGCCGCGACGCTGGGTTTTCCATCTTTTATATGGGTATCAATATCGGCGCCTTTGCCGGTCCGCTTGTCTGTGGCTATCTGGGAGAGAATATCAATTGGCACTACGGCTTTGGCGCCGCTGGCGTAGGGATGGTTCTGGGGCTTATTCAGTACAAGATCGGTTACAAGTACCTGCGGGATGTCGGCCTGCCGCCCCAGAACGACACCGCAAGTCAGTCGCAGGCCCGACGAAGGCTGATCGGCGGTATCAGTAGCATCGTCGTGATCGGCGCCGTACTCGCGCTGGTGCGGGTGACGGGGTTGTGGGCCTACACGCTGGATGAGTTCGCGCGGGGGCTGGGCGGGTTTGTGATCTTGCTGGCCGTCGCATACTTCCTCTACGTGCTCACGTTTGGCAAGCTGGACAACGCCGCCAAGAAGCGCGTGATTGTCATCTTCTTTCTGTTTATCGGCGCGGCGCTTTTTTGGTCCGGGTTTGAACAGGCCGGTTCATCGATGAACCTTTTTGCGGAGCAGCTCACCAATCGCGTTGTCTTTGGATTTGAATCTCCGGCGAGCTGGCTACAGTCGGTAAACCCCCTCTTCATCATCCTCCTCGCGCCCGTTTTCGGCTGGTTGTGGCTGGTCCTGGGGACACGCGCTCCATCGATCCCCGTCAAGTTTGGTCTCGGCCTGGGTCTGCTCGGTATTGGGTTCTTGGTCATGGCCTGGGGTGCGTCCTTCACGGGTAGCGGACCCGGTGTGAGTCCCATGTGGCTGGTCGTTACCTACTTCTTGCACACTACCGGTGAACTGTGCCTCAGCCCCGTGGGACTGAGCAGCATAACAAAGCTGTCGCCAAAGCATCTCGTGGGCCAGATGATGGGAATCTGGTTTATGGGCTCCGCGCTCGGCAATTTGTTCGCGGGGCTCATCGGTGGCCAGTTTGAGGCATTGCCCCTCACAAAACTCTTCATGGCGGTGGCATTGGTGGCGATTGGATCGGGCTTCCTTTTCCTCGTGTTCAGCAAACCGATCCGCAAGCTAATCGGCGGACCGTTATAGTAGAGAATGCGCGACGTGTGCGTCGGGACGCCGGGCCCGCCGACGGGTTCTGACTCATCCACCTCACCATGGGTTCCACAGGTCGCACGTGTTCCCGTCGGCCTGACGGATCGGCCGGTCGAGTTCTTGTCAGGACCGACCGTTTTCAGCGACCCCTTCCATCGATCCCGCAACCACTCGGCCAACCTCGATCTAACCACACAACTGCTTTTCTTACATTGAGATAGTCTCACAGCTTGTTCTGGTGTCGGCTAAAGTTGTCACTTGGCACATCGCGTGCTTCAGTCTTATTTTTTTTCCAGTGTCCGGAAAAGGCGACAGTGAACGCCTAGGCCATGACGCGCCGTCCGGGTTGCCGCTGCGCCCTGACAGTGTGGACGGCCTTGGCTGTTCGCCAAGGCCTCAATCGGTACCAACGGGTGAGGTGA
>JAOTUR010000146.1 GCA_029863805.1 Candidatus Krumholzibacteriia bacterium
CTCTGGTCTCGGTGATTGCTGCGGGGGCGGTTCTGGGCTCCGGCATGGTGGGGCTCAGCCGCGCGCAGGATCTCAAAGATGCCGATCGGATCGTGGCCAAAGCCAATCTGGCGGCGTACTATGCCGGCAACGACGGTCGATCGACGGTTCGCATGACCATCACCGATGCGCAGGGCCGAGAGCGCAAGCGTCAGTTTACGATACTTCGCAAAGATCTGAGCGACGGAGGCGATCAGAACTACGCGGTGCTGTTCACCCGTCCGGCAGACGTGCGCAATACCGTTTTCGTTGTACACAAACACGTCACAAAAGACGACGATCGGTGGCTGTATCTCCCCAGCCTCGATCTGCTAAAGCGTATCGCAGCCGGCGATAAACGTACGAGCTTTGTCGGATCGCACTTCTTCTACGAGGATGTGTCCGGGCGCGCGCTCCACGAGGATACGCACGAACTTGTTGAGACCACAGATCAGCACTACGTCGTCAAGAATACACCGAAGGACGGAGGTTCCGTAGAGTTCGCATCGTGGACGGCGTGGATAGATAAGACAACCTTCATTCCCACAAAAATGGAGTACGTCGACGATAGTGGCGAGGTGTACCGACGGATCGAAGCGCTGGAGGTCCAGGACGTCCAGGGACACCCGACGGTCACGCAAATGAAGGCCAGCGACCTCCGTGGGCGGGGCCACACACTGTCCCAGTTTCGAAATGTAGAGTATGATCTTGAAATCCCCAACGATGTTTTTGGAGAACGCACGCTGCGCAACCCGTCACGGCAATGGTTCCGGAGTAAATAGATGCGGGACCGGTGCACACTGCTGATATCCCTTCTTGTGCTTGCTGTCTCGCTACTGCTCATACGACCTGCGCTTGCCCAGGATGATTGGGAAGACGACGGCAACCTCCCCGTTGAGGTCCACGGTTTCGCCGACGGGGCATTTGGCGGGCGCCTTGCGGACAATTCCGCGCAAGCGGATGATATTGTGTTGGGTGAAGCTCGCTTCCGTCTCGACCTGGCGCACTATACCGACCGGGCCGAGTTGTACTTCAAAGGCGATTTTTTGACGGATGATGTTGTCCATCGCACCCACATCGACATCCGGCAGGCGGCGATTCTGCTCCGTGCGCATGAGCGACTGGACTTGCGAGTAGGCAGACAAGTGCTAACCTGGGGAACCGGTGATCTGCTGTTTGTCAACGATCTGTTCCCCAAGGATTTTGTGTCATTCTTTATAGGCCGCGACAATGAATTCTTGAAGGCGCCATCGAATTCGCTCAAAGCAACGTTCTACTCGGGTATCGTAAACGCGGACATAGCATGGACACCGGTTTTTGCCCCCGACAAATTTATTACGGGAGAGCGTTTATCGTTCTTCGACCGCTCGATCGGCGGCCTCACCAGCGCGGCGCAAATGGGCGGGCCGTTGACCGTCAGGAAGCCGGATAGGATCTGGGAAAACGGCGAGTTTGCGGGGCGGCTCTTTCGCAAGATTAGCGGCTACGAAGTAGCCGCGTATGGATACGTCGGATTCAGCAAGCAGCCTGTGGCTTTCGATCAGACAGTCGCAATACCGACTTTCTCGAGACTCGCCGTGTGGGGTGCGAGCGCACGCGGCAATCTGTTGGGCGGTATCGCCAATGTGGAGGGCGCCTTCTACGATAGCTATAAGGATCGCGACGGGGGCAACCCCAACCTACCCAACTCGCATATCCGTGGCCTCCTCGGTTACGAGCGTGAGCTTGTGGCCAACTTTACGACGGGCGTACAATACTACGTCGAACGAATCCATAAGCATGAAGAACTCGTAGCCAGCTCGCCGTCAGCCGAGTTCGAACCGAAGGAAACCAGGCACCTCTTTACAATCCGGCTCAACCAGCGGCTGCGGCAGGAAACAGTGACGCTATCACTCTTTGCCTTTTTTTCACCCAATGACGAGGACGGGTATGCCCGTCCTGCTGTGAGCCACAAATGGAGCGACTCGGTGACGATGACTCTGGGCGCAAACGTGATGTGGGGTGATGAATATACGTTTTTTGGGCAACTGCAAGACAATACAAACGTGTACGCCCGGCTCCGGTATAGCTTCTAACGCCATGAGGTGAAACAACGACATTGAATGAGGACTTACGATTTGACGCCGAAGGAGACCGCAATGCCCGTCAAGAATGTCAATGAAGTCCCCACCGAAGCTGTGCAGGCTGGTAGTGGAACGGCACGTCAGGTGTTGATCGGACCCGAGCAGGCACCGAACTTCGCCATGAGGCGATTCATCATGCAGCCGGGCGGTGGCATACCCGCCCACACCAACACCGTCGAGCACGAACAGTACGTGTTGCGCGGGCGTGCGAGGATTGGTATCGGGGACGAGGTTTACGAAGTCAAAAAAGGTGACGCGGTTTTCATACCCGCCGGCACACCGCACTGGTACCAGGTCGAAGGCAACGAGCCATTCGAGTTTCTATGCGTTGTTCCCAACGCGCCCGATGAGATAAAGTTGGTCGAGGATAGCGGGTAGGCACCTGTGCGAGCTATAGAAGAAGCCTCTTGTCCCGTGGGCTTCTACAAAAGCGGCCGTGGCGTAATTGTGAATGCCTCTCGGCGATGTGGTGGCAGTGGTCCGTAAGTGAGCCGAAGACAAAGCCTTTACACCGGGTCTTTCCGCGGGATGATGTCTCCCTAGCCCACGACCTTATATACCTTATCCCCCACGCGAGCATGCTCGGCAATGCGGATTCCGATGGATTGCCCCTTCCCGGCATGGTCGACATCCACCCTGTCTACCTGCATCGAGTCGACGGTCTGCGTAAAATCTGATGTGTGTCCCTTGATATGAATCGTCTCACCCACCGACAGCTCCCCGTCAGTCAGCTCGATAGCGGCGACCTGGACCTTGCCAAAGTAATGGGTTACCTGACCAATTTCGACTTCGTCCGCCACGGTCCTTACCTCCTTTTCGATTAGATTCTCTTTCCTCCACGTATGCACCCAACGACAGCACGATCGACTACGTCGGACCACAAAGACAACTTGTTCATTGCACCACACATTTTTTACTTCAGCTTCTTCACCAGGGCCTGAAAACGAGGATCGGGTCTAAGCGGATCCAGATCGCTGTCATTATCGATCCATTCCTTGTGAGCAAAACCGGCCAGTATCGCCTTCTCCAGATAAAAGATGGCCTCATCGATCTCTCCCAGTCTGGAGTAATTGCAGACTATGCCGTAGAGAGTATAGGAATCATCTGGATCCAAGGCAACGGCGCGCATCGCCCATTGCAGAGCCTTCTCTTTTTCGCCTAATTCGATCAGAGCGCTCGATCCCAGGTAGAGGGCCCGAGAATCGTCCGGGTTCGCCGCTAGATGTCTTTCGACATTCTTCAGGCCACTTCGATAAATAGCGTTGCCCTTTTTCGTCAGATTCAGACTTTTCAAAACGAACCCGAGCATCATCGGAGCCTGGTAGTCGTCCGGACTAACCTCGCACGCCTTTTCAAACCACTGTGCCGCCTCCCGCTTCTTTCCCTGCATGAAGCATGTGCGGGCATAGAAATAATAGGCTTCGAAAAGACTGGCATTGAGCCGAATTGCCGTTTCGAACTCGCTCTCGGCGTCTTGGTATTGCTTGTTGAGGGCTAAAGCGAGACCGCGCGCCGCATGGGCTTCCGCCAATTCAGGATCCAGATCGAGCGCTTCGCGACTGGACGCCATTGCCTTTGACAGATTCTTTTCGTTTCTATCGAAATACCAAAAAAGATACGAATAACAATCGGCCATACCAGCATGGGCGCGGGCAAAATCCGGATCTTTTCTTATCGCCTTTGAAAACATTGCACGGGCCTGACCGATATTCGAGCGTTTTGTCTGATAAAACAGCTTTCGCCCGCGAAGATAGAAATCATATGCCTCGATGTCCTTCGTAACGGGTTTTTCCATCGCGCGCTTTTCTTTCTCGGTCAATTCGATCTTCAGAGCCTGAACGATGTTTTGGCCGATCTCTTCCTGAATGTCGAACACGTCCTTCATCTCGCGGTCATACTGAGCCGACCAGATATGATAACCATCGGCCACGCCAATCAGCTGGGCAGTGATACGAATCCTGTCGCCGGCCTTGCGTATGCTACCCTCCAGTACCGTTGTCACGCCTAACTGGTTGCCTATTCTACGAATGTCCTCGAGTGTGCCTTTGAACGCAAAGGATGACGTCCGCGATAGGACACCCAGCCCTTCCACCTGCACCAAGTTGTTTATTATTTCCTCGGCTATACCGTCGCAAAAATACTCTTGGTCTTTCTCCGGGCTCATGTCGGCAAAGGGTAGAACTGCGATCGACGGTTGAGACTTCATCGCAGAGGATCTTTGCTCTTGTGATCTCGGCTCGAGGACGGATTTCATGTCAGATATCATCTCGGCGGCGTCCTGGTATCGGTGCGCCGGGTTCTTGGCCAGAGCCTTGTCCACGATACGCTCGAGTTCCGAGGTGACTTCACCACGAACCAAGGAAACTGGAACCGGGTCTTCGTTCAGGATAGAGTAGGCCACTGATGTGTCGTATTCGCCTACAAAAGGTGCTCGCCCGGTCAACATTTCATACAGACAAACCCCCAACGACCAGATATCGGTGCGCATATCGACCGGTTCGCCACGTGCCTGCTCGGGGGACATGTAAGCCACCGTGCCAACGGTCTTCTGTGATTTTGTGAGTCTCGGGGCCCCTGGCATCTGGGCCAATCCAAAATCCGTGATCTTCGCGTGATCATCTGGCGTCACCATGATGTTGCCGCTCTTTATATCGCGGTGAATAATCCCGTTCTTGTGCGCCACCTCCAGGCCCTGCGCAATCTGAATGGCGATGTTCACTGCTCGAGTGGGCCGCAGTGGTCCCGATTCAATCATGTTCGCCAAATCCATGCCCTCGAGATAGGGCATGACAATGAACATCTGGTCTTCCTCCTGGTCGATCTCGTAGACGGCGCAGATATTTGGATGCATCAGTGCCGCCGCGGCTTGGGCTTCGCGAACGAAACGAGCTTTGTGCTGCTCGTTGTCAAAACGTCCGCTTCTCAAGAACTTCAGTGCTACCGTGCGTTTGAGCTTCAGGTCTTCGGCTTCATACACGACGCCCATACCGCCTTCGCCGAGCTTTGCGACAATTCTGTAATGCGATATTATTTGACCGATCATCGACCCCTCGTCCCCTCGCTGGCGCGTATAATCAACACGTGGATAACCGAGAAGTTTGATTGTCTTTTTGAGAGACTAGCAGAGAGTCAGACAATAAGCAAAGTCGATGCAAATCTGGGTCTTGTGAGCGACAACGATTGACATACATCAATAAAGCAGCCAATGTCTTGTGGTCAACCTGAACACACTCGAGGAGGTCATCATGATAGAGCCTCGCTGGGGCAAAGGGCCGAGCACTCCGGCCGAGAACAAGCTGTTGGAGGGTCCGCTGGGTCGGTTCCGAGATTTGGCAAGTGCGATCCACGTCTTTGCCGAATTCTTGCACGGCTATCGAAGATTGCGTGGCATAGGCCCGAGTGTAACCGTGTTCGGTTCGGCTCGTTTCGAGGAAAGCAATTCTTACTATCAGCTCGCCCGCCGCGTGGGCAAGAAGCTCGCCGAAGTGGGGTGCACGGTCATGACGGGAGGCGGGCCGGGAATCATGGAAGCGGCCAACCGCGGGGCCCAGGAGGGAGGCGGTCGCTCGATCGGATGCAATATCAAATTGCCCGAGGAACAGCAGCCCAACGACTACCTCGATGTTTGGATCGATTTTCATTATTTTTTTGTCAGGAAGGTCATGTTGGTCCGCTACTCACACGCGTTTATCGTCATGCCCGGGGGGTTTGGCACTCTGGATGAATTTTTTGAGACGGCGACGCTGATTCAAACGGGAAAGATTCGTGATTTCCCGATTGTTCTCATGGGTGCGAACTACTGGCGCCCCCTTCGCGCTTTCATCGCGGAAACCTTGCTGGGCAAAAACACGATTGACGCCGCCGACGTCACCCGGCTTTATATCACCGATTCACCGGAGGAGGCACTGGTTTGCATTGCGTCGACCACGTCCGAAAAGTTTGGCCTGGAGGGGGCACAGGCACCGGAACACTGCCATCTGTGTCCGGCGACTATGGGGGCTTGAAGACTGTCCACCCTTGCCACACGCTCAAAGCCACAGATAGCGCGCCGCAAACAACAACCCCAGAACATATGTGAGCGGTGAGGCTTCCCGAGCCCTCCCGGACAGGAGCTTGAGGAACGGATAACTGATGAAACCGAATGCGATACCGTCTGCGATCGACCACGTGAGCGGAATCCCGATGATGACAAGAAAAGCAGGAAAGGACTCTGTCGTTTCTGTCCAGTCGATGTGCCGGATTCCGCGGAACATCAGCGAACCGACAACAATCAGAGCCGGCGCCGTCATCGGCTGCAGCGTAACGCCGCCCTCGATGGGCACGCCCCCACCGACCATTCGCACCAAAGGGGAGAAGAACAGAGCGAGAAAGAAAAGGGCCCCCGTCACCATGTTTGCAAGACCCGTCCGCGCACCCGCCTCCACGCCGGTAGCGCTCTCGATGTAGGCCGTGACCGTAGACGTTCCAAAAAGCGACCCTGCGACCGTGCCCGACGAATCCGCAAGTAAAGCGGGAGTCGCCCGGGGTAATTTGCCGTTGCGCATAAAACCCGCCTGCTGGCTAATTCCCACCAGCGTTCCCGTTGCATCAAATACTGCCATAAAGAGAAAGATGACGACGATGGGCAACATCGCGATATCGAAGAGGCTGCGCAGGTCGAGCTTGAGAAACGTCGGTGCCATCGAAGGGGGTGCCGCGATCAGCCCCTGCCAATCGACCAGGTCGAACAACCACGCACAGGCTGCCACAAAAACGATGCCGATCAGAATCGCTCCTTTGACACGACGTACCAGTAGCCCAACGGTGAGGAATATGCCCGCCGAGGCAAGGAGTGTCGGCGTTTGCGAGAGATCGCCCAGCGCGAGCAACCCGGGTCCGTCGGGTTTTTCAACAATGCCCGATCCAGTCAGGCCCATGAAAGCAATGAAAAGGCCAATGCCGATGGCGATACCCTGTTTGAGACTGTCTGGAATGGCGTCGATGATCAACTGGCGAATGCGAAGCGATGTGAGCAGAAAGAACACGACACCGGAGGCAAACACGGCGGCCAAAGCAGCTTCCCAGGCGACATTCATGCCGACGACCACGCTGACAAAGAAGAAGTTCTCGCCCATTCCCGGGGCCATGGCGATCGGGTAATTTGCCGCCAGCCCCATCGCCCACGTCGCAATCCCGGCGGAGAGACAAGTCGCGGTCATCACCGCCCCAAAATCCAGCCCCGCCTCCGAGAGCACGGCGGGATTGACAAAGACGATGTAGGCCATTGTCACGAAGGTCGTGACCCCGCCGATCATCTCGGTGCGCAGGTCGGTGCCCTGCTCTTGCAGATGAAAGAGTCGTTCGAGCATGTTTCCATTCTATCCGAAGTGCTCGGCGTAGGGCAATATTCGTCGCTCGCAGACAGTTTTGACGTCATCTCGATATCCTGCTAGACTGATGGTTTCCATCGAGGTTGGACTCACGATGCATGGCAAGACACTTGCACATTACAAAATCCTGGAGAAGATCGGCGCCGGCGGTATGGGCGACGTGTATCGAGCAAACGACAGCAAACTGGGTCGCGACGTGGCCCTCAAGGTGCTACCCGAGGAAATGGCTGGCGACCCCGAGCGGCGCCGGCGGTTCGAACGGGAGGCAAAGGCGATCGCCGCCTTGAAACATCCGAACATCGTCACCATCTATTCGGTCGAGGAGGCGGACGGTAGTCACTTCATCACCATGGAGCTGGTCGAGGGCAATCGCCTTGCGGATGTCATCCCACAAGAGGGACTCTCCTTGGATCGCTTCTTTGAGATTGCCATTCCCCTGGCCGACGCGATCGGCAGCGCGCACGAGCAAAATATCACGCACCGCGATCTCAAACCAGCTAACGTCATGTTGGATAAGGACGGACGGGTCAAAGTGCTGGACTTTGGACTGGCCAAGCTCCTCGAAGCAAGCCCCGACATGGATAGCGCCAAAACCGTTGTCCGCAGCAGCGACACCGCGGTGGGGCAAATATTGGGAACCGCCGCATATATGTCGCCGGAACAGGCCGAAGGCAAACCCGTTGACCATCGTTCGGATATTTTTTCGCTAGGCATCGTCCTCTATGAGATGGCTACCGGAGACCGCCCGTTCAAGGGCGAGACACACATCTCGACCATAAGCTCCATTCTCAAGGACACGCCGCCGACTGTGTCCGAACTAAGGAGCGCCCTGCCCCGCCATCTCGGTCGTATCGTTGACCGGTGCCTGGAGAAGAATGCGGATAAACGCTTTCAGTCCGCAAAAGATATCCGAAACGAACTCGAAGGTCTGCAGAAAGAGGTGGAGTCCGACCAACTGAGTGCCACCGGCATGATTAAGTCGAGCCGGGCGATGGAAGCGGCGAGGGGCGCCAAAGCCGGCAGGCGGTGGGTGCCCCGGGCGGCCGGCGTCACAGCTGTGATCGTTCTGATCACTGCCGTCATTTGGACTTTTTCTTCGAGAACCGACGAGTCTACAAGAGCCACCCAGACCACGCGCTCCGAGGACACAGGAACTTCAAACGCACAGACCGCGCTAACCGATTCG
>JAOTUR010000147.1 GCA_029863805.1 Candidatus Krumholzibacteriia bacterium
CGTCGGTCACTTCACTCTCGATCGGACACCCCTTGTCTTTGTAATCAGGTATCAGCTCTTTGAGAGCGACAGGATTCATGACCGCTCCTGACAATGCGTGTGCACCGATCTCCTGCGCCTTCTCGATCAACACAATCATCGGTTCGAGGTGCTCACCATGACCGGTGTCAGAAACTCTCTTGTTATGAGTTTCGATCAGCTGAACGAGATGATAAGCGCCGGCGAGCGAAGCCGGCCCACCGCCGACAAACAGCACATCCGCATCGAGCGCTTCTCTCTCGTCCGCTCGCGAAAGGCTCGTATGATGCGCGAAGGTCGTCATCGTTCTCCTAAGGTTCAGCCAATAAATAAATTACGTATTGCAGGTTTGTGGTCGAGCGGAAATTCTAACATCTTTGACGCCGACAGGCAAAATCCTTTTCGGCCGCATGGCGGGTGGCCGAGTTGCACGGCGCTCGCTCGATATCGTATCGCCGAGTTGTCGGGTTGGCACAGTTGCCCCGCGGGCCATTTATCCTTGACTTACGCGCGGGTTCGCTTACTTTTACGATATATTGCGTCGAAACGAGTCTTGTAAGGGTTGAGAAAAGGGTTCTCTTGATGCCAAAAGCTGATGCGCAAGCTCTGAATTACGACAAGAAAACGTGGTGGGAAAGAGTCTACGTGCTTGAGATCGCCAGGGGCATGGCAATCACCATTTCTCACCTGATCAAGAATATTGCCGGGCTGGGTGAGGGTCGGGTGGGGATCACTTATCAATGCCCCGAAACACCAATGCCCATCGACAGCCTGTGGAAAGGGGAGCATCGTCTGATGCATCGTGAAGACGGCACGCCGCGCTGCGTCGCCTGCAATTGTTGCTCCACCGCTTGCCCCGCCGACTGTATCGCGATCACGGCTTCGGACACAGGCCACGACGAAGTCGAGAAGTTTCCGATCGCATTCGATATCGACATCCTGCAATGTGTTTTTTGCGGCCTTTGTGTCGAAGCTTGTCCCTGTGATGCGATCAGAATGGATACAGGCAAGTTTCCCGAGGCGACTTACGAAGGACCCAAACACATCTTCAACATCGACTACTTGATGAACAACCACCCGGAAGGCAAAAGCAAGATCAGCGAAGCCATCTACTAGTTATTTGGCGCTCTAGGAACTCTCGGGGGGCTTATCCGGAAATATCTTTCCCGGGTTGAGTATGCCTTTGGGATCAAAGGCGTGCTTGATTCTACGCATCAGCTCGATCTCGTCCTGCGAGTAGGCGATGCACAAGTAGCCCTTCTGGGAATATCCGATACCGTGTTCGCCGGATATAGTCCCACCCAGTGCAACCGTAAGCTCGAATATCTCCCGGATTGCGGGGTCAAGGCTCTCCTGCCAACGCTTTTCGGTCATATTCATCTTAAGAATGTTTACATGCAGATTTCCATCGCCGGCGTGACCATAGCACACCGTGGTGATCCCGTGCCGTTTGGCGATTTCCTTTACACCAACGATCAGTGGCACGATATTGTTGCGCGGAACCACGGTGTCTTCTTCTTTGTAGACTGACAACGATTTGACCGCCTCGCCGGCTGCACGCCGCATGTTCCATAGCTCCTCTTGCTTTGCGGAAGATTCGGCCAGCAAGACATCGCTCGCTCCCTGTTGCAGGGCGATCTCGCAGACTCGCTCGGCCGACCTTTGAATCAGCGACTCCTCATCTCCATCCAGCTCGATCAGGAGATGCGCCGCGGCGTCGCTGTTTGGAATCCGGATCCCGAGATGCTTCTCCGTAATCTGAATGGCGTCACGCTCCATAAACTCGAGCGCGGCGGGCGTTATGCCTGCATTCATTATCGCGGGCACGGTAGCGGCGGCTGATTCGAGCGACGGAAACGGCACAAAGAGTGTGGTGCGATGGGTGGGAAGTGAGAGGAGTTTGAGAAAGATCTTCGTGATGACAGCCAGTGTTCCTTCGGAGCCAATGACCAACTGTGTCAGGTTGTAGCCGGTCGCATTCTTGAGGAGCTTTCCACCATGGTGAACGATGGTGCCGTCAGGCAGCACGGCTTCGATGCCCATAACGTAATCCTTGGTCACCCCGTACTTGACGGCATGGGGTCCGCCAGCGCTCTCGGCGAGGTTGCCACCGAGGCGGCAACTGCCACGGCTGGCGGGGTCGGGTGGATAGTAGAGGCCAACTTTCTCGACGGCCTCTTGCAGTTCCTGTGTAATTACGCCGGGTTCGACGACGGCCATTAGGTTCTTGGTGTCGATCTCTAAGATTCTGTTGAGGCGCTCGATGCTCAGCACGATACCGCCATGAAGGGGCAGAGCACCGCCGGACAGGCCGGTGCCGCCGGCACGGGGGGTCACCGGGAAGTTGTGGCGCCAGGCGATTTGCATGACCCGGGACACGGCCTCGGTAGTGGTGGGAAAAACCACCACTTCCGGCGTAAAGACAAAGTCCTCGGTCTCATCAGAGGCGTACAGCTCTTGCGCTTCGGAGTCCGTGCGTAGGTTGGCTGCACCCACCGCAGCGCGCAGCGATGTGAGCGCCGCTTCCGTCACCGGGGAGAACTGTTCTTTGGCTGGCACTTAGAAAAACACCCATCTTGACAAGAGTTTCTAGGCGACCCGTCCTATTCCAGTAAACGGGGGGCGCCTGGCCTGCGGACATCGAAAACCAGCATTCCTTTGAAATCGTTAGCTACAAATAGTCTCCTGTTGTACACGGTCACTTTGTCCGCATAGCCCTCTCGCGTGTCCAACTGCCCAACGAGACGCAGTGTGGACGGCTGCTGAAACTCAAAAACCGCCACGCCCGTCAGGCCATCGGCGACGAAGACATAACCCTTGTGAAACGCGATTCCATGGGCGAGGTCCGAGGTCGCGGAAGTGGTTACCAGAGAAGGGCGCTCGCTTCTAGCGATATCAAGGACGCTGACACCGGACTTTCCATCGGCCACAAACGCGTGGTCGCGATAAAAAACGATATCGCGGGCATCACCGGCGGTGGCGACTTTGGCCAGCTCTTCGGCCTGCCCCTTCGCGCGAACGCGGAGCACGACGATCCCAGCTGAACCCGCACACACATAGAGGTCGTCCCGGTAAAACGCCACACCCCTGACGTAACCGTCGCATTGCGCGGTCCACGTGGTGGTCGCCGTTTCCGGATCCGAAACATCGATAAGCGCCAGCCCCACACTTCCGTCGGCCACGGCGAGAAGCTGGTCTGAGAGGGCCAGCGAAGTCGCCGCCCCAGAGGTCGCAATATTGCTGACTATCTTGGGAGCCGATGGCCTGGATACATCGATCACATACACGCCGGCGGGGCCTTGAGCGACGAAGGCCAAATCGCCGTGGATGACAACCGCGCTCGCCGATTGGGGTAAGACAACCGTCGACAGCTCTTGCGGACGGGCTGGGTCGGACAGGTCCACGAGTTTCAAACCCGCGGTGACAGCGAGGTAGCCGACATCGTTCACAATAGCGATGTGAAAGGTTCGCGTCTTTAAGGCGTCAACCGGTGAAGCGGTTTGCGGCGCGCCCAAGCTTGTAGTCGACTGAACGCCAATACACAACAGGCAAAGCACGTGGATCGCCTTCATGCGACGACCTTATCAGAGATTGCTTGGTGTGGCCACAGAATCCTGATATGCTCGGAGCATTCGAGGAGGTTTCCGTGCATAAGAAACTTCAGCCGATCGTTGTCGTTGTTCTTGTTCTTATATTTGCCCAATCCGCTGCATCGCAGGACTCTTTTCATTTTGCCGACTTCTTCGTGGAAGGGGCCCTCCGCATCGACATCGTGCACTCGGGAACGGACGTCGAGGATGTCATCTCGGTGCGTCGCATCATTCGAGAGCCGCATTGGAGCGGGCCAAAGACCCAGTTGATGCTTTCTCGTGACATGGGCAAGTATCGCTTCGATCTTGTCGACGCAGGGTCGGGGACGATTATCTACCGGTACGGGTTTAGCACTCTGTTTGGAGAGTGGATAACGACGGAACAGGCAAAGCAGGTCCGACGCGCCTTCGAGGAGACCTTGGAAATGCCGTATCCCAAGGCCCCCGTGGTGCTATCGGTCTATTTACGCAGTGACAAAGGCCAAATGGAAGAGATCTTCACGATGTCGATCGATCCCGCCGATCATCAGATCGGACACACGCCGATCATGCCGTTGGCCGAGGTGATCGATGTCCAACTCGCCGGCCCTCCGTCGCAGAAGGTCGATCTGGTTATTCTAGGGGACGGCTACGCTGCGGATGAACGAACAAAATTCGTGGGGGATTGTCGCCGCTTTGCTGAGAAGTTTTTTGATGTAGAGCCGTTCAAGAGCCGCCGTGACAAGTTCAATGTTCGAGCCGTCTTTGTTGCCTCGAGTGAGTCGGGCATCGACGAACCAAGAAAAGGAATCTACAGAGATACGCCGTTCGGAATGATGTTCAATATGTTCGATCTCCCCAGGTATTGTATGAGCGAAGCGGTGTGGGCTATGCATGATGCCGCCGCGCTGGTTCCGCACGACGCCATGTTGCTCATGGCCAACAGCTCCAGATATGGCGGGGGGGCGATTTACAATCTCTACACCGTCTTCGTCAGTGACAACGAGTACGACGACTACCTGACGGTCCATGAATTTGGTCACGGCTTCGGGGGGTTGGGTGATGAGTACTATACGTCATCCGTAGCTTACAACGAGTTCTATCCGCAGGGCGTCGAGCCGTGGGAGCCAAACATCACCGCGCTTTTGAACCCAGACAAGCTAAAGTGGAAGGCACTGGTGGACGAAGGCACCCCACTTCCCACGCCGGAGAACGATGCCAAGTTTGCCCAAGTCGTGGGGGCGTTCGAGGGCGCGGGCTACGCGGCGAAGGGGTTGTATCGGCCATCCGTCGACTGCAAGATGTTTTCAAAAGGGAACCGGGACTTTTGCCGAGTGTGCGAGCAAGCGCTGGTCGAGATGATCGGTCATTACGCGCCGTCGGCCACAGACTGAGTCTTGCCGTGGTTACCTAATCAGCGGGCACAGAGTATGGATAGGTTTTGTGGATGAGAGGGGCTGTCGAGGCCGACGGCCCCGCTTCTTTTGAGTGGGTAGGGAGGTGGACGAAGGCGACGGATGGAGTGCGGCGTGTGGGGGAGGGGACGAAAAGAGCGGCCGGGGACACCCGAAAGTTCTCAGTCTTCTTTTTGGCAGGGGGTTAGGCGCTTCACTTCACGTTGGTTGGGGGCGGCAAATGGGGGCGTGGCATCGGGCATCGACGCCGCGCCTACGTCGTGGCACATGCCCGACGACGCGTGTTTGGGGCTTTTCTCCCGGCCCAGGCTACTTTGAGGCAGAATTGCGCGAGTTTTTTTTGTAATGTGGCGGTGATCGAGATTGTACACGCTTTGCAGCGAGCGAGGTCATGTCGATGCGACCGAGACGTTTGCCCAGGTTGACGGACCGGCAGAAGCGGGTTGTCGCCTATATAGGCACCTTCTTGAGCAGTGAGGGTCGCGCGCCGACATTGACGGAAATACGTGATCATCTGGGACTGTCTGCGGTCAGCACGGTCCACGAGCATATAGAGAATCTAATCATAAAGGGTTATCTGACGCGCGACTGGAA
Source organism: Candidatus Krumholzibacteriia bacterium (assembly GCA_029863805.1). Classification (GTDB taxonomy): domain Bacteria; phylum Krumholzibacteriota; class Krumholzibacteriia; order WVZY01; family WVZY01; genus JAOTUR01. The sequence goes on from JAOTUR010000147.1 coordinate 5,597, forward strand.
TGGTCGGCGATCGATCGAACTCACGCGTCGCGCGATAGCGCGTGGAGCGGCACGCGTGGTTTCGCTTGCAGGCTCATTGAAAAACGGTGGGCTGACCATCGCAGATGAACGGTGTCGAGACGAGGTCGCCGTACCGCGGGCCCTGGCCGGGGCGGGCAATGTCACGGCCATCCGGGTCATTGGGGACTCACTCGTGGGCGAAGGGATTTGCGATGGTGACACGCTCATCATCGAACAGACCAGTGCGCCAAGAAGCGGGGCGATGGTGCTGGTTAAAGTGCGAAGGAGGGGCGTGCTGATCAGGCGCTTTTTTAGAAGCGGGGAATCGGTGCGGCTGGTCGCTCCCAACAAACGTGGACGCCCCATAAAAACAAGAGCAGCCGAAGTTGACATCGTGAGCGTCGTGGTCGGTTTGCAACGGCAATACCGATAACGGGACTTTGATCGAGGAACCCCACGAGACTTATTTGCAGGATGCGCATGTCACCGATGTCTCAAAGAATCATTATCGATGGGTATAACGTTATCTACACCGACGATCGGTTGCGCCGAAAGGCGTGCAAGGATCTCGAGGGTGCCCGGGCGGAGCTGTTGGAGATGCTCAAGGGCTACGTGCGGCATCGCCGGCTACAGGTCACCGTGGTTTTTGACGGACGTGGTGGAGTGGTAGAGGCCGAATCGATTGTTCCCGACAAGCTGCAGGTCATGTTCAGCCCTGCCTCGCAGACCGCAGACGAGGTGATTGTATCGACTGTGATAGAATCGGCCAATCCGCGCTCCTATATCGTTGTGACCTCCGACCAGGCGGATATTGGAAGCAAGGTAAGACAAGCGGGCTCAAAGGTGGTCGGTTCCAAAAGTTTTCTTGGCCAGATGGAGGGAGGGCATACTGAAGTCGGGCCAAAGAGTTCGGGAGCAAATGAAGCCGACTATGGCGACACGGATTACTGGCTGGACAAGTTCACCGACACGGAGGATCCGGAGAACACGGGTTAGCAGCGTGCAAAAGAGTGTAACAACGCCTGGTGGCACCGGGTGGACGATTGAACCGGGCACATCGCCGAGCATGTTAGACATCGCGCGCACCGCAGCCGAAAGGGTCATTTCTTTCGTCTGAAATCGAGCCGCACCTTTGTCCACATGGTGGCCGGCTGGCCATTTATCAGTCCCGGCTCGAAGACAATGCGTTTTGCCGATTCCACGGCGGCCCGCACGCAATCTGCCGGGTGGCCGGTGCTAAGCGCCTGTACACGGGCGATTTTGCCGTCCCGGTCGACCTGAATCTTCAGGTCGATGTTGTGGCCCAAGCAATGCTTCAGTTTTCGTGTGTCTGGCCACGTGATCTCGAGGGCACGGGGTGGTATAATGACTGCCTGGGGCCCGAAATTGTGCGGCAATGTCTGGGGGGATTCACCGACCAGACTCTCGATTTCGGTACTTTTGCTGGACTCGTCACTGCTGCCGGCGCGTAGGGTTTCGTCGGTCACTAGCCGGGTGATCTTCTCCGGCTTTTTCTTCTCTGTGACCGGCTCTCGGGCATCCTCTTGGACTGGATTTTGCTGAATAATGTCCGGATAGTCCTCAATCTCAACGGGTATGGTCAAGACGGACATCGGCATGAGGCGCTCGCCTACACCGTTTTGCGTATCACTGGCGATGTTTTTCTTAAAGGCGGAGAAAAACGACGGCTTGATAAAAACAAAAAGCACGACGTGGAGGACTACTGCCGCCGCGATGATGAACACCCATTCTTTTGTCCTCTTTTGTCTTGCCATAATGGGGCACCGCCTCAATGCGTCGAGAAAGCGCTACGGCTTTCGGCGGGTGGTGGCGTAAAGCTCGCCCCCAGTGTTTTCGAACCAGCCAGGGTATGTCAACGGCCAAGTGGCTAATTCAACGAGAGGATTTGCTTGTATGTGGCAGAATGACAGCACCATACTCCATACTCCGCTGACGATTCCCAACCTGTTGTCGTCGATCAGACTCGCGATGGCGATCGCTGCTGGGGTGCTATTCGCTACGGCCAGCTTCGAGGTGTTAGCCGTCTTGCTGTGTCTCGCCGGGGTGATACTCGATGCCTTGGACGGCTGGTATGCGCGAAAATTTGCACAGTGTTCACATTTGGGTCGTTTCCTGGATCCTTTGGCCGACAAGATACTGATGGCCGTCGTCTATGGTGTGATCGCGGTAAAAATGGACTCGCTCGTGATCTGGGCACTCTTCGCTCTGGTCACTGGCAGAGATCTAGTGGTCACGGCGTCTCGCTCACTCGCCATGCGAAGAGGCGGCGCCACCTACGCGTCAGACAGACTCGGTAAGGTCAAGATGATCGTGCAAAGTACCGCCGGAATAGGTCTACTCGCCTATGCCTACATACTGAGCGATGGCTTTACATTCTCGACCTATCCAGTGGTCGCCATCCTGCTGGTGATAACGCTGCTTTCCTATCTTTCGGCTGGACGTTACCTCTTTCTTCACAATTCAGCTGCAAGACTCAACTCATAGCGCCTGCGCACAGTTGGCGGGCCAGACGGTCGGCTAGCGCACACCAAAAGCAAAGGGGGTTGTTGCCGACCAAGACAAACCCCCTTTGGCTACCTCCATACCAAGTATGGATTGGCTGGTAGCACTTCTAACTTATTTTGAGTTATATATATTGTCAAGTCTAGGCTTGCTTTTTATTATTAAGTCGGTGGGGAATGCGACCAACGTTACGGAAATATCTTGTCTCCCTTCTTTCGGTTGCAATCGTATGCCTGGCTCTACCCTCGAGGGTCGTGGGGGGCACAGGGCATTTGTCGCCGGGAAAAGGAACGGCGGATGAGGCCGCCGCTCTGGTGCTCTCGGGCAATCGAGCGAGCGATAAAGCTTATCGCCATTGGAACCAGGGTATTGCAGCTGCTGACACGACGGGATACGAATTCCCGGAGGAAGAGGAAGAGAAGCACCTCATCAGGAGGGTCGCTCTGTGGGTGGTAGTATCGGGTTTCGTCGCATTCTTTATCATCAAAGTGTTTCTTCAGGGCGACACCGACACGCCGGAACCCGAA
>JAOTUR010000148.1 GCA_029863805.1 Candidatus Krumholzibacteriia bacterium
AATTCAAGCGGTTGATCTCGTGAGTGATCTTGTCAATGTACTCCGCCTGCTTCGCCGGCTCTAGATGGCGCCGGGACAAAAGACCCATGTGGATTTTCATGCTGCCCAGCGGATTGCGTACCTCGTGGGCGACGTAGGCGGCCATCTGACCGATGGCGGCCAGAGTCTCCTTGCGCTTGACGTTTTCCTGGAGTCCAAGCAGCTCTGTCTCGTCGGTGATGACGGCGGTTACGGCGATGGCCGACTCGCGGTCGGCGCGAAGAGGCGATGCAGACACGTTAAGATCGAAGCGCTCACCACGTGCGTTTGTGTACTCGAGCCTTCGTTCGCGCACGATCTCACCGCGATTGAGAGAGGCACCGAGCACCTCACCCAGCGGCGACAGAACCCGTAGGTCGCTGTAGCGTCGCCCCATCACATCGTCCTCGTGTACAGCGAGGATGCGCTGGGCCTCGGCATTGCACACCACCACCACACCACGCGCATCCAGAGACACGATGCCATTGGCGATACCGGCGAGAATGGACTGTGCGTATCGCTCGATGTCCTCCGCCCTCCTTGACTCCCCCTCGTAGAGTTCTGTGAGTTTTGCTTCTTTGCTGCGGATGCTCTCCGCCATCCTGCCCATGGCATCACTCAGGAAACGAATCTCGGAGCTGCCGGCGGGACGGACATGCGGATAGCGCCCGTCCTTTATCTCTTCGGTCGCCTGCACCAGCCGGATGAGCGGATTCACCACCGAAAAAGACATCAGCACTCCCAGGAGAACCACCCCCAATACGGAGACCAGCGAGATGAGAATGATCACGTTGCGAAATATACCGAGTTGTTTGAGAAAGGCGGCGCTTGCCTCGACGACAAGCACGCCACTCACATGGTCGGTCGAGCTACGGATGGGGGCGAAACCGGACTTGTAGAGGACACCACCCGCCCCTCGGTACACCACGGTGGTAGCGGCAGCACCACTCATGGCCGATTGCATCTCGCGGGCGGCGCTTTCGATCAGGAAGACGGGCTCACCGATCGCGTGCGATCCCTCGGCGTCGACCAGCAGCCGGCGCTCCGCATCCACGATCATCATCCGGTGCAGATCGAAAATGCCACGCACATCCCTGAGCTTTGCCTGCAGGTTGCGGTAGGTGCGCGACTCTTCGGAGCCCGGCCCGAGGGCGGACAGAAACTCACCGCGGATGTCGTTGGCGATGAGGCGCGACACGGCCACCAGCCGCTGATCCAAATCTTTTTCGAGGTTCTCACGCGACACATAATAGAACACCCAAAAGACGATGTTGATGGCGACGAGCACGACCGCCATCGTCAGGACCAGTCGCTGGCGTATACCCATATCACGTATCATGGCTGGAAGTTTGGCAAACGCACCGTCACACGCACTTGACCATGCCGGTCACGGGTGCCCGACGCCGGCCGCGCGCGTCGCCGGGGTGACGGTTCGGTGATGGCATCCGTCAACTGCTGTCCTCGCGGTCTTCGACGTCGATCCTCTCGGCCACCACTTCGCCCTCCGCGTTCAGGGGTCCCCTCACATCGACACACATGCCCACGAGCAGATCGGAGAATTGCAACCCGGCACCGTGTTCGCCCGTGATCTCGGTCTGGGGCGTCACGATCACGACCGTGGCAAACACGATCAGCCGGCTCGAGCCCACATCCTCGATATAGCCCTCTACACGGGCGCGGTCGTCCTCGATTTCTTTCGCCTGCCGGCACTCGCCGCCTCCGTTCGAGACCGAATCCGACCCGGAATCGCAGCTCACGCCGGCAACAAGGCACACCAGACTCGAGAGGATAATAAAAAGTGTTTTTATTACGGACATTCGATCACTGGACCTCATCTCCATATTATACGGCTCCGTCGCATCGGGCAACTCAACGATGTGAAGCCAGGATTATACCGATTCCGCGGTTGCCGGCGGCCTTCTGGACAGGAAATATGCGTGGGCCACACCCATTCGACCAGCCCGCCTAAAATGCCGAATCATACGTCCTGGCCAAAGGTCAGGAAGTGGCCGTTGGGATCCACCACGTCGAACTCGCGCATCCCGTATTCCTGGTTTTCCGGCGGCGCAGCGACGTCGACACCCTTGGATAGGTATTCGTCGTAAACCGCGTCCACGTTGGTTACAAAAATGTACACGCAGCAAGGCTGGATCTTGGCCGTGCAGTCTTCTCTCTCGGAGAAGTGGATGCTGACACCTTGGCCCCGCTTCACGACGACATAGTAGGGCGGATCTCCATACGTAAACGCTATCTCAAAACCCAGTTTTTCTTTGTAGAAGCGAGCGGTGTCGACGGCGTTATCCACGGACAGGACCGGGGCACAGTGCGAGAAGAGATTTTCCGTCATCTTGGGCACCTCACAATCGCGGGGATTGATTCTCATTATAGAGTATTTGTCGGGATTTGCAAAGCGTAGCGGAGCAGGAGGGTGACGTGATCACCAGGCTTCGCGCTCGAGTGTGAACTCGTGGCGTGAGTCGAGACGTTTGACGCCTTTCGCCGCGGCCGGTGGTCAGACTCCGGTGTAACCGATGAGTTGACTTCAGCTCATTTGAGCAACATCATATTGCGGGTTTTCGTGCAGCCCTCCTTTTCAAAATCCGCCTACTCTGATTGCGGTGGCACTGATGCCACGCATTGGGTGATGGACCGATAACTTTTTTCCCCGCGTGTGGATACCTTGAGGTCGACCAGCAGCTTCTCCGCTCCGCCGTCCTGTGGGGCGATTCGTTTGCTATCAAAGGTGACGCGCGCGCCGTGTGCGTCGATAAAGCCCCGCTGCTCGTCGCTTATGATCGCCCGAAACGGCTCTCCATTGGGGGCTGGCGGACTCTGCGTGACATCGACCGGAGTGGCGATGAGATGTCCCGAGATGCTCGACTCGTACTGGTAACGTCCCGTTTCTCCAATGCGCACGGTTTTACTCAGATTCAACGGACCCTGGACAAATACGAAATCCAACGGGCCACGATTGCAAAACGGCCTGGGGATGACCTGTCCGAACTGAACGGTAAACGTCTCGGTCTTGACTTCCGGTTCAACGCTCGTCTCACCGACGACATAAAGGAGCGTGGCCACTCCGTTATTGGGAAGCGGCACCGCGTCAGTGGCTGGCCCCGGGGGCAGGTCACATACCGCCTTTAACTCCTCCGGCAAACCGTTGTACAGAACGGCCGGGATATCCCGGAAGTACGGTTCCTGGTTGATGATCCCGGTTGCCGAGGGCGGAGCTCCCAGGAGACCGCTTCGGACCAGATCCGCGGCGACTATCGCCTCGGCCAACTCCCAGCAGATCACTTGATGGTCAGCGGTGCCAGGGATCTGGACATCGAAGTGTGCATTTGCAACGGTCCAGCCGCCATTCGATCCAAAAGGTTTTCCCGTGGCAAAAAGTCGTAGGTGAAACCGCACAGTCTCGTAAGAACCGAGTTGGAGCTGTATCACGTTGCCAACCCAGCCATCTCCCTCCGAATAGCTGGTCTGAACATTGCCCAGGGCGTCCGACCAGGTGCCATTGAAAGGTGGCACGGGCGGAAAACCAAACGAGGTTCGATCTCCATCCAATGACAACAGTGCCGCCCGGATCTTTGCCGGGTCCGCTTGCCCCACGAACACGAGGTTTATTGGATCCTGAGGAGCGCCCGCGAAGTTTGTGCCCGTGTAAGGCCAGACGTTTAACGTCGCACCCGCTCCGCTTATCTCGACCTGTCCCGACGGTGGTTCCGGTTCACCTCTTATGATCTCGGGCACGCCAAGACTGTGGGTTGTACCCGCGACCGGCGACAGCTCGCTCGAGGTAGGGTTTTCCCTCGAACAACTCCAAGCGCCAAAGAAAGCCATCATGAGCGACACAGTAATGACCAAGATTGCTGAACTGGTTCGCATCACTCACCTCCATGGTTGAGCGTGAAAGTCTTGTGCCCGCGCGGTAAATCGTTCCGTGCGGGCCAGTCACTGCGGTGACCTGGGTCACCACGATTCATCAAATAGAATATGTTCTTTGTTCCGGTTTACCGTTAACCGGCAGCTTATCATGAAACACGAGGGGAAACCACTGCCGAATATCTGATATTTGTCATGTTATCGGCGTAGCCAAGCGAGCCTCTTAGTCGAGCGGGTAAACCACCACCGCCCGACACCGTCCCGCGGGCGCCGCGCCTTCGAGTGAAGAGGGGAGCTGCAACGGAGCCGGAAGCCAGGAGACTTGGTTCGATGTCACGCTGGCATTGATAGGTGTCGCTCTTGCCTCATCCGTCGCCACGATCATCACCCGCGGGCTCTCTTTACTTCCCGAGACCAGCGCCACGTAGCGGCCATCGTTCGACAGGGTGGGCTGTGCCAGGTGCGCATCCATTTCAACATCTTTGAACAGCCGTTTGAGATCGTGGCCATCGCTACCAATCGAATAGAGCTCGTAAGCCCCGTACGCCATCCCGTACGGCGTCGCGGTAGGACTCGTTCGGATATGGCGAATCGTCTTGCCACTTGTGAAGACGAGTCGCTCACCCGCCAGCCACTGAACCCAAAAAATCCCATCGCGCATATCGGTGACCTCGATAGCTGTCATCGAGCCCAGGTCGAGGACGTGCAGATATCTTCCCGCCGCATAGGCGATGCGTTGTCCGTCGGGCGAAAAGGCGATGGGCTGCATATCGTGTTGGTCCGGATTGACAGCCGATGTCGTACCCACACTGGCGACAGGCTCGCCGTTCTTGTTTACGACAAAGATTGTTGCCCCGTCGGCGTAGGCGATGCGCTCGCCGCCTGCAGAGATGCTGACCGCAACGATATCGTCTTTCACAACCAGCAATTCGTGCTGGCGGTCCATGGCGATGCGGTGGATGCCGCTCTCATCGACCACCAGTAACGAGTTGCCACCGGATTCCCATATGGGTGGAAAAAGCGCCGTTCTTTCGCCAACGGGGCCATCGAGCTCGGCCAGTGTGTTCGTCGCATATTCGGCTGGCCGCGGGGATGCTCCGTTCAAGTCCAACACGTCGAGGGCGCCTCGTCTGTCGGTGAAGCGGTAGAAGGCTACGGTCTTACCATTCGGAGAGCATCGCGGGAGAAGAATCTGTGCCGAAGACTCGAAAACGAGCTGCGGCTCATTGCTGTCGCGGGGATCGACGTAAAGCTCTCGATCATTGGCGACGAACAGAAGTCCCCACGCAGGATCGATGGGCAGCGGGGCGTAACGTACCCCCCGGGGCGCACATCCCACAAGCACAAACGGCAAGAACGCCACGGCGAGACGTAACGGAAAGCGCATTCTACGAACCTCTTTATGACCCCTGCAACCGATATAGCTGTTTGCCGAATCCATAGTACGTTGTCGACGAGGACATTGCAACCGGCCAAAAAATCGAACATCAGCTTCCGTTTGCGCCGCGCCCAAAAATCCCCTACATTGTTAGTTCCACCTCGAACCACATAATCCATAGAGGATAAAGACCCATGGCCAGGAGCGTCGATTCCAAATCGCACCCGCACGCCGCGGCGAAGAGGCCCGTTGGCCGCGCGGCCAGCGGAGCACTCGACGGTGACCAGCGAAAGACGCCCGCCGTTTCCCTGTCCAGCGTTCGCCACGCCTTTCGAACCATCGTGTGGCCGCGAAAGAAGCTGATCTTTCTGGGACTAGTCCTCATTAGCATCAACCGCCTATCGGGGCTGGTCCTACCCGGCTCCACCAAGTTCCTGATCGACAACGTGATCGGCGAGGGCAACACGTCGCTGCTGAGGCTTTTGTTACTCGTCGTCGGTGCGGCGCTCGTCGTGCAGTCGGTCACGTCGTTCCTTCTGACGCGACTACTTAGCGTGGAGGCGCAGCACCTGATATCGATCCTCCGTTCGCAGATGCAAAAGCACATCATCCGACTCCCCCTGTATTTTTTTGACAGCAACAAATCCGGTGCCCTGGTCTCACGCATCATGAACGATGTCGAAGGTGTACGTAACCTGGTGGGCACCGGGCTGGTCCAACTGGTAGGGGGTATTCTCACCGCTGTGGTGGCGCTCTTTCTCTTGATCGAGATCAATGCCCAAATGACGCTTTTTGCGTTTCTGCCTTTGGTCGTGTTCGGCTTTATTTCGATGAAAGCATTTGCTTTTATTCGACCGATTTTTCGCAAGCGCGGTGCCATCCACGCCGAAGTGACCGGGCGTCTGACCGAGACCATCGGTGGCATTCGCGTGATCAAGGGGTTTCACGCGGAACCGCAGGAATACGATGTGTTCGAGCGCGGCGTGAATCGGGTGTTCCAGAACGTCAAACAGTCCCTGACCGCCACCAGCCTGGTGACCAGCATGGCGACGCTCCTCATGGGTCTGACCAGCGTCATCATCATGGGTCTGGGTGGCACCATGATCATCAAGGGACAAATGACCGTTGGCGAGTTCGTGGCTTTCACCCTGTACCTTGCCTTCCTGGTCACGCCCATTGTGCAGATGAGCAATATCGGCACACAGATGACCGAAGCCTTTGCCGGTTTGGATCGCATGGAGGAAATCCTGCTTATGGAACGCGAAGGTGAGGAGGAGGGGCGAACTGTCGTGTTGGACAATGTCCGCGGCGATATTTCCTTCGAGGATGTCTCATTTGCCTACGAAGAGGGCAAAGATGTCTTAAAAAACGTAAGCTTCGACGCCCCCGCGGGAACGGTCACCGCGTTTGTGGGGAGTTCGGGGTCGGGTAAGACCACGGCGGCCGGTCTGGCCGCCTCGTTTCGGATCCCGACCGGGGGTGTGGTTCGAATCGATGGTCACGATATGGCCACGGTCAAGCTCGATAGTTACCGCAGCCAACTCGGGGTCGTGCTCCAGGATGAGTTTCTCTTCGAGGGCACCATCCGCGAGAACATTCTCTTTGCGCGTCCGGGCGCCAGCGAAGACGATCTTTTAGCGGCGGTCGCCGCGGCCCACGTCACCGAATTCACAGACCGCTTCGACGACGGCCTCGATACCCTGATCGGCGAGCGCGGTGTGAAGCTCTCCGGGGGACAGCGACAGCGGGTGTCGATCGCCCGCGCGCTGCTGGCCGATCCGAGGATTCTCGTTCTCGACGAGGCGACATCGAACCTGGATACCGAGAGCGAGGCGTACATCCAGGAAAGTCTCGCCCGTCTGATGTCGGGGCGAACGACCCTGGTGATCGCTCACCGTTTGAGCACCATCCGCCGTGCCGACCAGATTCTGGTTCTGGAAGACGGCCGCATCGTCGAACGCGGAACGCACGACCAGCTGATCGCGAGCCAGGGCCGCTATCACCAGCTGTACACCTATGAGGCACGGATTTAGATCCAAAAGAACCGCCACCGGGATTGGCGTGGCCGTCGGCCGATGAAGTGGCGTCTGACCGGATGACGTTGATGCGTGACCAAATGTGGGGTATCATCGGGGCACAAACAGTCTTTCTTATTCCTGACACGTTTTGCTGCAAGGACTTTTGCGACGTGTGGGTGATGCAGGGACGTACAGTCAAAGGAGGAAAGTGATGCTAAGTAAGATCGGTCTCATTGGGGGCGGATATATCGGCGGGGTGCTGGCACAGGAAATCGCCCAACGAGGCCTTGCGCGTGAAGTGGGTCTGGTCGACCCGGCGCCGTTCGTGAATCCCAAAGACCCGCCCGATCGCCAAGAGGTCACCAAGAAGCAATCGGTGTCGATTGGCAAGACGCTGGATATCTCCGAGGGCCTGCCCACCATCCGGCGCGACGTTCGCCTGGTGGGATCCAAGGACTACTCTGCCATTAAGGGCGCTGAGCTCATCATCAACACCGCGGGTGTCCCGCGCAAAGCACGACCGGACGGCAGCTACCCATCGCGTGAGGAGCTACTGGCGACCAACCTCAGGGTCACCGGTCAGGTGGCTGAAGGCATCAAACAGAATTGCCCCGATGCCATCATCATCTCTATCGCCAACCCTCTCGACGCCATCGTGTACACGCTCGACAAACGGCTCGGACCGTCCAAGAATAAACTCATGGGCATGGCCGGTCAGCTCGACTCGGGACGTTATTGTTACTTCGTGGCCGACGCGGCAGACGTCTCCGTCGAGAACGTAAGCGCGTTGGTTCTGGGTGGGCATGGCGATACGATGGTTCCGGTACGCAGCTCGTGCCTGATCGCCGGTATCCCGGTGAGTAAATTCGTCGACGACGACACGCTAAAGTCTATCGAAACACGCACCCGCAAGGCCGGCGGTGAGGTGGTGGGCTTGCTCGGCTTTGGCTCCGCGTTCGTATCACCGGCCTGGGCCGCACTGGAGATGGCTGAAGCCATCATCCACGACAAGCGCAAGATCCTCCCGGTGTGCGCAAAGCTGGACGGTGAGTACGGAGTCGACGGCCTGTTTGTGGGCGTGCCGGCCATTCTAGGCAGGAATGGCATGGAAAAGGTCATCGAGCTCGACCTGACCGCAGAAGAGAAGAAAGCGTTCGAGCATTCCGTCGCGGCGGTGCGCAAGACGTGCGACGAGGTAGACGAGATGCTGGAGAAGCTCTAGCGAGACCTATCGCGTCAAGAACAAAGCCCTCCTCGCTCGTGCGGGGAGGGCTT
>JAOTUR010000149.1 GCA_029863805.1 Candidatus Krumholzibacteriia bacterium
CGAGCAATGCCTCCATGTCCGAGTCAAGACCGTCATCGCCATCTGGCCGTAGTGCTTTGGTTGCCCTCAGACGTACATCGGCGGATGGGTGCTTCAAGAGAGGCCTTATGGCGTCGGATAATCCCGGGTCCTGGACACCGGCGAGCATCTCAAGCGAGTAGATGAGCTGACGTTCATTCGTGCCCGTGAGCGCCGCCTTCAGGGTATCGAGTGTTGATGCTTCTGAGATGTTCTGGCGTAGTTCGCTGACATCGATCTCTCGACGCTCCAGCGCTCTGCGAAAGGCATTCACGTATTCTCCACGCATGCGAAAAGCCATCACCAGCCATATCAGAATAAGCCCAAGGACGACGATGCTCAACTGCCTGATAGACAAGTGCAGCACACCGACAAGAAGGAGAAGGGCGGCGCCCGCGAACCCCCGGAACCAACGATCCACAAAGATATCGATGAACACCTTGGTGCGTTTCTTTACATCCAGGGGCACCGGCAAAAAGAGAAGTTCGCGCCCTGTCTTATCGATCGAGTACTTGAAGACACCATCGGTGCCACGGATCAATACGGCGGAGAAAAGCCCGGGTACCAAGAGCATGGCCACCGATCCACCCAACAGTCCCAGGGGGAGCAGCAAAATTGCTCCACCCACACCGAATAATCTGAGAAAGCGGTAGCTCACGAACAGCTGAAAGACAAACGAGATCAGACTCAATCGACCATAAAACTTGCCCAGAAAAGACGTCAGTTCCGGCTTCGATGGAAATGACGAAACGGACACCGTTTTGAACTGATAATCCACAAAGGAGGCCGTCGCCATGGTCATCGCGATAATGCCGACGATCAACAGCAGGTGTCTCGATCGCTTTATGGTTCGAAACATTTCTGCATAACTCTCTTTTGGCTGTCGGCGTGCCCGTGATGGCATGTGGATATCGGCGGCACCACTCCGCTGGATCATCCACACGAGGTTTACCAGAAGAATGCAGGTAGCCAGGAATCCTATACAAAAAAGCACGAGGTTTTCCGTCGACACGTGGAACGTATTCACGAACAGGCTGGTCACCTCGCCCCCCGTGAATGCGCCGACGATTCCACCCAGACCAAGCAAGACAAAGAGACGCTTCGCTTGCGTGGCATCGAATACCGCGTTGGCGAGCAACCAGAACTGTGCTGTAGACAGCGCGCCGTAGATGCTGACCCAGATGTAAAAGATGTAAAACACAGAAGGGTGATTAAACTCGAGCAGCCAACGCAGCACAATGAGGTTTGCAATCAGGACGACAGTCGTGCCATTGATGAGCTGGTTGAGTTTGAGTGATCGGCTCGCCCGTGCGTAAAGCGTGGTCACCGGCACGACGATCACAGCAATCAACATAAATACAATCGGTAACTGTTCGGAGCCGAGCTTGACCAAGAACAGGCTATCGCGTGCGGGTTTGAGAAAGTAGTAGGTGACAAGAAGCAAATAGTAGTAGGAGAACATGAGGAGAGTCAGAGTGATCTCCCCCCGCCTCACGTCAATGATGGATCGCAGCCAACGTTTCATGGTTCGGGTGATACGGTTCTCCTACGAATAATAAAATCGCGCGAATGTCGTCGACGCGGACCCAGAAGCGGCGGGCGGGATGGTTCAAGCTCCGCTGTGTTCACACGTGGAAATTGTAAGAAGTTAAGCGATACGGGGGAAAAATACAAGGAACAACCTTGATAACCGATTGTGAATGCGGGACTAGCGGCTTTGCGGCCACGCTTTCCCGAACCATTCCCTGACAATCTCCTCCGCGGGTTTGCCATTGGGTGTGAAGCCGGGATTGTTGGGTCCACCGAACTCCAGGAAACTCGGCCACTTCCACCAGTAAATACCTTGGCACCAGGTTTGTCCGTGCAGACTCTCCATAACGGCCTTGTAGCACAGCGCTTGATGATCGAGGTTTGTCTGTCGTCTGCCCCAGGCCGCTTCGTGCGGCTTTTTCCAAGGTCTTGCCGTGCTCGTGTAGCCGATTTCGGTGATGAGTACAGGCTTCCGGTATCTATCGTGGACAGGCTCAATCCTTCGCAAGACCGACCGCATGCCCTGCTTCAGATCTTCGAACGTCGGATCATCCAAGTTGCTTAGCGGGTAGTAGCAGTTGATGCCGATAAAATCGAGTTGGTCCCAGAAGGTCACGTTCTCAAACTCCTCCCCCCAGTTGGCGGCATACGTGATCCTTCCACTGTACAGACTTCTTACATTACCGATGATCTCACTCCAGCGGTCCTCGTGCCCCACGGTCGCGCGGGATAATTCAACACCAATGCACAGCAGTTCGATCTCATACATCTCAGCGAGCAAGGCGTAGTGGCGAAGCCACTTTTCATAGTATTCAAAAAACTGGCGCCAGTCTTTATCGCTTGGCATCTCGATGTCGCCCGGCCATTGCCCTCCACCTAGCCAAATATGTGGTTTTAACATCACCTGCATGCCCAACGTCTGAGCCTCATGAGCAGAATGAATCACGCACTCATCGTTTTCGGCGCCGGGACCGTGCGAGAACGGCAACGACACGGGTTTTTGCGGATCGCGCATGAACGTGAAGGGCGTTATGGAGACAGCGTTGGTGCCCATGTCGGCCAGCTTTTTCAAAGCGTGATCGGATTTCTCGGACAGGTAGCCATCGAATATTTGATAACCCTCGTGGGCGTGACAGAAACCCTTCTGAAAACCCGGGGCCTTGGGAAAGGAGGCTCTGTCCAACCTGATCTGGCGCGCGTACTTGTCGGAGAGCTTCGCCAAATACATCCGCCAGCCCGTTTGCAGACGGTTGACCTCGGACTCGTCGGTCGGACGCCAAGTGCGGTAGTGATCAAAAAGAACGCCTCTGCCGTATTCGCTTATGAGGTAGGCAACGAAAGTGCCAGCGAGGGGCGCCCGAATGAGGTAAGACTGTTCCGCAAACGCATTGTTATCGAGAAGGTCTGCCAGGGCGAGAGCGTTGTTCGCTTGATACAACCTGACGGCCCAGTACTCGTAACCGCGTCGCCGCCACCCATCCGAGAGAAACGTTACTAGACCAGTCTCCAGGGCCCGGGTGGCAGGAACGGGCAAATGATGTCTCGCCAGGACGAATGCATCCATGGTCGCGTCATCACCTCGCACCCAATCGTTGATCACCATGTGGATTTCCTTCCGGTCCACATCGGCGTGCCGAAGCTGGGTATTGCCGGTCGAGAGCCCCTTTGCCTCAAAACTGGGATAGATGTGATAGGTTAATTGCACCGACGGTACAGGACGTCCCAGAAAATCTTGTATGCGTTCGTAAGCCTCTTCGCAGTTCGTGGCCACCGTCTCCAGTTCTTCGTGGGAGATGGCCTTGGCTTCGGCATAGATGCGGTAATTGGCCGTGAGCACACTAGGGTGCCGCGCCGCGTGCGCCTGGGGGACGTTGATAATAACCACAATAAGACAGGCCGTGATCCACGGGAGCATGTTTTCCTTCCTTGCAGAACGGTGGTAGACATCATCGCCGGCTGGCTTCTCCTCGATCCCTGCGGAGATACCGCCCCCGTATTCGCCACGGCCGGTGTTTACATGGTAATATAATGTGGGCCGTGAGATTGTAAAGCGACCCGAGCAAGACCGCCCGACGGTCACCCGGGCTCGGCGCGCAGAAGACCCGCACCCAAACACAGCAACCCATTTCGTTTTATAGGCTTATGGCCCCAGGGTTTTCGCTACAACCTTTTTGATCCCGCCAGGGTCTAATTGAGCGACCTTGGAAATCGTTTCTGTGGAATTAGCCGATCAAGAATTGATCTCCAGAGCGCAGGAAGGAGAGAGGGCGGCCTTTGAGGCGCTGGTGTACCGGTACGATCACAAGGTTTTGGCCATCGCGGCGGCGTACACAAATGACGGGGATGAGAGCAAAGACATTTACCAAGAAGTTTTTCTGCGCGTTTACAGATCACTTTCGGGGTTCGAGTTTAGGAGCGAGTTTTCGACATGGCTTTACCGTATTGTAGTCAATGTATGTCTGACGCATCGGACAAGAAGCAAAGCGCGGTCGTATACACCGATCGACGAATTGGAAAACGACCACCGAATTTTGGATGGCCCATCCATCACTCAGTCGAGACCCATATCTCCGGAACGGTATGCCCAGAACGCCGAGATATCTCGACATATAACAGAAGCCGTAGAGGACTTGTCTCCACAACAAAGACTGGTTTTTACGCTCAAACACTATCAAGGCTACAAGTTGAGGGAAATTGCCACCATCATGGATTGCGCCGAGGGAACGGTAAAAAAGTATCTCTTCACCGCTACCGAAAGAATGAGACAGCGTCTCAAAAAGATTTACTGACCATAGAGGTGTGAACATGAATCACAAAAGATACAAAGAATGGTTGCAGCTGTCGGTTGCAGGCGAGCTCGCCCAGAAAGACATGGCGCGACTCGACGAGCACCTCGACCGCTGCGATGAGTGCCGCAAAGAGTACGCTGAGCTGCGACAGCTCGTTACGCTTGTCAGCGAGGGTGGCTTCAGAGAACCCTCTCGACATATGCTCAAGGAAGCCCGGCAGGCGCTTCGTCATGCGATGGGCAGAGAATCGTCGCTGCCAGGTGCGTCGCGTTTGGCAGTCACGGTGTCCCGGGTGCTGGGCGCGGGTGTAGCCACCGGCGCTCCCGCCACGGCGACGAGCGTGTGGACGGACTGGTTTCGCGGGTGGCGACTGGCGTTGCCGGCAGCGGCGGCTATCGCCGTTGGTTTTTTTGTCGGCTACCTCGCCTTCGCACGTGACGTCACAGCTCCTGTGGTCACCGATTCTTACGATGCGGGACAGATAGACCAGGCCCTGGGTGGGCCCGATATCGCCAATGTGCGTTTTGTCGATTGGAATACTCGCGATGGCCAGATCGAGATCGCGTACGATATGGTACGCCCGGTTCGGCTGCGAGCAAGTGTGGGCGACAGTCGCATGCAGCGGGTGCTCGCTCATGCGCTGCTGACAGAGGACAACCCCGGTGTCAGACTTCGGGCAATCGAGGCACTCGACGTCAGAACGACGGGTGTCGTCGATGAAGAGGTAAAGCTCGCGCTCATCGATGCGCTAAAGACCGATCCCAACGCCGGTGTGCGGAGCCAGTCACTGCGGGCACTGCAGAATCTGCCGTTTGATCAGGATATACGAGACGCATCTCTGTACGTGCTGGCGAACGACGACAACCCCGGGATGCGGGTGGCGGCCATCAACTCGCTGTCCACCGCAACGTTGGCTGGGCACCATATGGGCAAGGATGTTTATGAGCTTTTGCGAGCGACTTTGCAAACCAAGGACGATCCGTTGTTGAGGGCTCGTTCGAGAGCGTTTATCGAGGAGGTTGAAGAATGAGCAGACTAAAGTGGCAAATCGTAGTGGGCGTGGTGTTGGTGGCCGTGCTGTCCGTTGTTTCAGCGGTCGCACAACGTTCGAGCCAGAGCAAGTCCTTTCCTGTCAAGAAGGGGGGGCTGCTCGTCGTGGATACCGACAATGTCTCCGCCGACATTCACATCAAGGTGTGGGCCAAGAGCGAGGTCCTGGTCAAGGTCGACGGTATTTCCGAGGATGACATGGTAGATCTAGAGATGAAGGAAAGTGGCAACACGGTCTACGTCGAATACTTTGGCAAAGATCGCCGCTGGCATCGGTCGCAGCACGCTCGTTTTGTCATCAGCGTGCCGTCCGAGTTCAATCTTGAGTTGGCCACCTCTGGCGGCGACATTTCGGTCGATGACAAGCTCAAGGGCGACGTAGAAGCGGCGACGGCGGGTGGCGATATCGAAGTCGATGACGTCGATGGAAATGTCGAATTGGCTACATCGGGGGGTGACGTGTCCGTACGAAACGTCACCGGAGACGCAGAGCTTGCCACGTCGGGCGGTGACATCGATGTGGGCGAAGTCAAGGGGAAGCTCGATGTCAAAACCTCCGGGGGCGACATCGAAGTCGGCAACGTGGGTCAAGGCATCGACGCCAAGACGGCGGGTGGTGACATCATCATCGGTGATGTCGGTGGTGATGCCGACGTAGCCACCGCGGGAGGCGACGTGGAGCTGGGACGCGTGGCGGGCGCCGCCGATCTGAGGACGGCTGGCGGCGACATCGAAGTGCGGAGCGCCCGTGGCGAAGTGTCAGCGAGGACGGCTGGCGGCGACGTGCGGCTGGCGGATATCAAGGGTACGGTGGAAGCCGAAACGGCGGGCGGTGATGTCGTGGTCGAGTTGACGCCGGAGGGACGCAGGGGCAGCGTCCTCGAAACCAAGGGCGGCGATATCGAGCTATTTATCCCCGCCGGGGCCAAAGCGACCATCGAAGCGGACATCCGTCTTCACCGCGGATGGGCTGACGATCACGATGAGTATGACATCTATTCGGATTTCAAGGCCGACTCGAAGGACAAAGACAAGCGTGGGATCCATGCAACGTATGTTCTTAACGGAGGCGGACCAAAAATCGTCCTGGAAACGATGCACGGCAACATAGAGATCCGAAAACTCAAGTGATCGAGACATTTCCTGCAACTTCTGACATGAAGTCGACGTTAAACATTTCATCTTTGCAAGTAGGCCCGGTTTAGGGAGGTTGTCATGCGTCAGCCATCGAACGCCTCGCGACGGGCTCGTAACTATCTCTTGCCCATAGGGCTTGGTCTGGCAGCGCTCATCTTTTTGACCCCACACGCATCCGCCCAGGACAGCGACGAGTCCCCACGCAAACAAATCACGGCCCTGAGGGTCAACCCGCACCCACCAAAGATCGACGGCAGGCTCGATGACGCGATCTGGGCGAAGGCCGATTTTGCATCGGGATTCCTGCAAAAGGAGCCCCAGGAGGGTGATGCGGCCACGGAGAAGACCGAGGTAGCCTTTGTCTACGATGATGAGGCAGTCTTCGTCGGCGCGCGAATGTACTGCAATGACCCAGACAAAATCATAGCGACGGTAAGCCGCCGGGACAATACGGGTACGTCCGAGCGAATCATTGTGTCGCTGGATACCTACCTCGATCGTCGAACTGCGTACTCCTTTGCCGTAACGGCCAGCGGTGTGCGGGCCGAGTACTACCATTCGTCCGATAGCGAGGGGAACAGAGACTACGACTGGGATCCGGTGTGGCAGGCCAAGGCGGCGAGGACCGCGGACGGGTGGACCGCAGAAATGCGAATCCCGTTTACGCAACTTCGGTTCAACAACAAGGGCAGGCAGGTCTGGGGCGTCAACCTCAACCGGTGGGTTCCGACGGTCAACGAGGACTCGTACTGGGTCTTGGTCCCCAAGAACGAGAACGGTTGGTCGTCGCGGATGGGCGAGCTGGTGGGTATCAACGGCATCCAGTCGTCGCGGCGAATTGAGGTGCTCCCTTATGTGGCGAGCGATGCCACCTTCACGGGCAGCGTCGACACCGCTGATCCGTTCGCGGACGCCGAGGATCTCAACAGCCGAGTGGGTGGCGATATCAAGATGGGTGTCGGGCCAAATCTTACGCTGGAAGGATCTATCAATCCCGACTTTGGCCAGGTGGAGGCCGATCCCGCCGAAGTCAACCTATCCGCTTTTGAGACATTTTTCGACGAGCGACGGCCCTTTTTTACGGAGGGGAGTCAGCTGTTGAGCGGTGGCGGTGCGTCGTACTTCTATTCGAGACGCATCGGTGCGCGTCCGCATCTGGATCCCGACGGGGATTTTGTCGATTCTCCGCATAACACATCGATCCTGGGGGCGGCCAAACTCACCGGGCGGCTCGAGTCCGGGCTGTCGGTCGGCTTGCTCAGCGCGCTCACACAAAAAGAGAAGGCCAAGGTTTTTGACGAGAGCACCGGACAGACCAGCGACATCGATGTCGAACCCATAACTGGATACGGCGTGATCCGTCTGCAGCAGGAATTCGGCAAGGATGCGTCCACGGCGGGAATCATTCTGACCGGTGTAGAGCGCGATCTAAAAGAGGGAAGCGAGTTGGCAGACATCATGAGAAGCCGCGCGATCGCAGGCGGCACAGATTGGGATCTGCGCTTCGAGGGTGGCAAGTACCTATTGGGCGGCAATGTTGGATTCAGCTATATCGAGGGAAGCCAAAGCGCGATAGAGAACGCGCAGATCTCGAGCAGGCGATATTTTCAGCGGCCCGACAACGACTATGCCGGTTTCGACCCGACGCGTACCTCCCTGGCCGGATGGACCTCCGACCTCTGGTTCGAGAAGGCCAGCGGCAAGCACTGGTTATGGGGTGGTGGTGTCGGTGCGGAATCGCCGGGCTTCGAGATCAACGACACTGGACGATTGGGGACTGCCGATGACATAGATGGCTGGTCCTGGCTGAGGTATCGCGAGAACGAACCGGGCAAGCTTTTTCAAAACTGGTGGGTGCAGTCGAGAGTCGGGAGCGGGTGGAACTTTGGCGGCGACCGCCAGTATGCCTATCTCGATATGGAGAGCGGGTGGACGTTAAAGAACTTCATCGGCACCTTCTTGGGCTACGAATATTTTCCCGCCGCACAGAGCGATGATCTGACCCGTGGCGGGCCCTCGATGGCCACCGCTTCCCAGTGGAACGT
>JAOTUR010000150.1 GCA_029863805.1 Candidatus Krumholzibacteriia bacterium
CGAGACCCGACGAGGTGGTCCTACGAGGATAGCTCTCTAGAGCGAAGCTTCCTCTGGGGCCTGGCCATAACAGCCCTTCCCGTGGCATCGGGGTTTGTTGTCTCCTGGGTGGTCGCACGTTGGGCAGGTGCTGACACTGTTGGAACCGTGTCGTGGGTTATGTCGTATGCCACGGCGGTGCTGATTCTTGGCAAGTTCGGGCTCGATCTCGCGGCGTCGAGGTTGGCGAGCGAGTACGGGATGACATCCCCGGGAAAACTTCGATCGCTTTTTGTCGCCGCACTGAACCTCCGTCTCGTATTCACATTATCGGTCGCGGTCCTTTCGTTTGTATTTGCCGGCTCATTGGCTGTCTTTTTCAATGATCCCTCTCTTCTCTACGCCATCCGGGTCGGCGCGCTGGTTGTGTTGTGCGCGAGTCTTTACGAATTCAACGAAAACTTTCTCGTCGGGCTAAACCGGCTGGCGATCGTTTACAAAGTCCGATCAATTCATCTCGTTTCGAGGATAACTCTGACGTGTCTACTGGTTTTTCTCGGGTTTGGGGCGACTGCCATTCTCGGCGGTTACTGTGCCGCTTGGGTCGTGGCTATCACCGTGTACGCCGTGTTGCTTAGGCGACATTTGCCGGCTCGCGGTCCCGCCGGGAGCAGGCAACACAACCTTCGTGAACTTGTCGCCCTGAGCGCGACGCTTACGGTCAGCAGCGCGTCGGTGACGATTTATTCACACATGGATCGACTGATGCTGGGGTATTTCTCGGGCGTCGGTGAGGTAGGTCAGTACGCCGTCGCGAGGAACACCGCCGAACTATCGTTGTTTCCGGTTTTTGCCATGGTGATGATGCTCAGGCCTGCCCTCGCAGCGCGATTCGCCTCGGACAGGATCGCAGAAAGCGCCCACATCATCCGAAATGCGCTTCGATTCTCGCTGATATCGGGTGTCCTCTTCGCGGCTATTTTTGCCGCTTTGGGTGTGCCGCTGATCACGTTTGTATTCTCCCAGGAATTCGAACCGGCCGGCCGGCTAATGCTTTTCTTCGTCGGGGTAATCCTGCTGCGCTGCGCCGGAGCGGTGATATTGCCAAGCCTAATCGCAGCCCGGCGGGAGCGGTTATATGCTTATCTCACAGCGGCGTCGGCGGGTGTGAATTTCTTGCTAAACCTGGTCCTGATTCCCCGCTATCAGTCGCGGGGCGCAATAGTGGCCACAATTATTTCCTACGGTATCCTCCTGGTTTTGGGCCTGCGTGGGGTTTTCGCAAGATACGGCGTGCGGGTGACGTCGTCCGCAATCAGCATGGCGCTTCGCACGATTCTTGCAGGAGCCCTATCGGGTGGTCTCGTTTGGCTGATAAGCGATCAGCGCGCGCCGAGTTGGCGCGCTTTTGTGTGGGCGGGACTGCTGTCAGCGATGTATTTCGTTCTAATTTATGCACTTCGAGTGGGTAGTTTTAGCAATGTTCGCAACTTGGTGAGTAAACTGCGAGAATCAAAGGGATAACGGAACTAGCCGCTTGACATTTCGACCTTTTTGCGGTAACCTACGCCGCAGGAGGGTCAGGCACCAGCGTTCCCCCACCGGAGGAAACTTGGGTTTACTGCATATAGTTGTCTCGTTTCTCGTCGCGTGTGCATTTGTGGCGACGATAACTCCCGTTGTTAGAAAATACGCATTGCGCTGGAGGCTCGGCGCCAAGCCCAATGGTCGCAAGGTAAGCACCAGCAGCATACCCCATGTCGGCGGCATCGGGATGTTTTTGGGCACTGTACTAAGCGTCATGGTGGTCGGCTTGGTGTTTGGCGAGGCGGCAAACGGCGCGGTCTCGTTTCTCGCCAAGCTGGCGATACCTGTGTCCCTGATTGTGGCGCTCGGCCTCACCGATGATACGAAGAATCTGAAGGCCGGCCAAAAGTTGACCATACAGATTCTTTCCTCCGTCGTCTTGGCCCTGGTTGGATTCCACCTGCTCACCGGAATAGGCCTTTTCGATCAAAGCTGGCTTTTTGTAATTCTCTTGACAACATTCTACCTCGTGGGCATTTCCAGCTCGGTCAATCTTGTTGACGGTCTCGATGGTCTCGCAGCGGGATTGTCGCTGATCTCGGCTGCAACGTTTGCCGTGTTGGGTGTCATGTTTGCGTCGACGCCGGTGATCGCTGTGTCGGTGGCCGTGAGCGGTGCCTGTCTGGGCTTTTTGGTCTATAATTTTCCGCCGGCCAAGATCTATATGGGCGATACGGGTAGCATGTTTCTTGGTATCATGCTGGGGGTCATTGCCTGTTCTTTCACGATGTTGCAACCTGCTATAAACACGTTCTTTGGTGTTTTTTTCATACTCGCCATTCCTATCGTCGACTCGTGGCTCGCGATTGTGCGCCGTTTGATCCTGCGCACGCCGGTTTTTCGAGCTGACTCTCTACACGTCCACCACGTCCTATCGTTATTCGGCTTCTCACCTCGACAGGTCTTGGGTATTCTGTATTGCATGCAAGCGCTTATGGCGCTTCTGGGCATTTTGACCGTGAAGGGCCTGATCGTGCCCCTCATCCTGGGACTGGTCATTGTGACGATCATGTTTCTCTCCTTCATCAAGATCATGGTTGCCTCCAAGGAACGGACCGGCAGTGTGGCTGCCAAGTTCACCCACAATTCGATCCCCTCTCTCGAGAAATAGAAAATCGTTCCACTCTCTCAAAGTTTTCGTGGTACACTTACGCCGTTGACCACCGCTTGTGGGTGTGTTATCTGTGGATTCGCTTTTCCTGCCAACACTAGCATTGAAATCGGAGGGTGTGCCTGTGACGACGATTACTCGTTGTCGATTAGCAAGCGATGTCGACCATCTTTCGAGGTTGCAGCTGGAGGAAGTTCATCGAAAGCTCAAAGAGCAGCACGCCAGGCTTTCGGTTGAGTTAGTCAGCTTTGAAGAGGGCAAATCCACAGCCAGCAGCGAGCACGAACCAAATTCACCCACAAGAATGGCGCTTCTCATGAAGCAGCTACTCGGCGGGAAGTCGGATGCCCTGGTACTCAACGCGGCTCATCTCCCAGCAAAGCTTCCGGATGGATTGACCATCGGCGCCATTACCAACCGTTTAACCCCCTACGATGTGTTGATATCCTCTACCGATTGTCTGCTCGATGAATTGCCCGAAAACGCCACGGTAATCGCCAACGATATCAAGCGTGAAGCTCAACTTCTCTACTATAGACCCGATCTGAAAATGGTTCGCAGCAGAGGCAGCGTTGACTCGATCATCCAGAAGGTCAAGAACGCCAAGGTGGATGCGGCAGTGCTGGCCGCGGGCGATGTCGAAAGGCTGGAGAAGCAGGATCAGGTCGTGGAGTTTCTCACCTGCTCGGTTTGCATCCCCGCTGCGGGCCAGGGCTCGCTCGCGGTGTTGGTTCGCTCGAGCGAGGAGCCGGCCAAGAAGTCGTTTCGTTCCATTAACGATCCGGCTTCCTACAGCGAGATCACGGCTGAGTTTGCTTTTCTGGATTTTGTTGGTGTCCGGGAAGGTGCTCCGGTATGTGTCCTCGGCAGCATCGAAGGCAACAAGTTGGAACTGGAAGGGATGGTTGCCCTTCCCGATGGTCGTGAACGTATTCGTGAGGTTGTCAGGGGATCGGTGGGGCATGAGGCGGAGTTGGGACGAAAACTCGCCGCTGAGATTCTGGATGCGGGTGGTAAACCGTTGCTGCAAGAGCTGAATCTTCTCTGATTTCTATTATCTCCCAGGAGCGCAATCAAAAAGTGTTGGACCGACGTCTAATTCGTGAAGACCCCAAACAGCTTATCGAAGGGGTCAAAGCGAGGGGCATCGACCTGGACATTGACAGGATTATTGCGCTCGACAAGAAGCTGCTCGAAATCATGAAAGCGGCGGAGCAACTCAAACACGAGCGCAACGTGAAGACAGAGGAAATTGCGAAGAAAAAACGGTCGGGTGAGAATACGGGCGAGTTGCACAATTACCTGCGGACGCTGTCAAAACGAATCAAAGATTACGAAGCCGAGGACAAGGAAATCAGCGAGGAGCTCGATACGCTCTTGCTGCATGTCCCCAACCTCCCTCACCACAGCGTACCGGTTGGCACCGCTGCCGAGGGTAACGTGGTTGTGCGGGCCGAAGGTGAGATCAAGGAGCCGTTTGAGGATATCAAACCGCACTGGGAAATTGGCGAACGGCTTGGAATACTCGATCTTGACGCTGGCAGGAAAGTAACGGGTCGGGGATTTGTCGTTTTCCGTGGCGACGGTGCGCTGCTGTGTAGGGCGTTGATCAACATGATGCTCGATATACATGTCGAGCAGGGGTATGAGGAGGTCGTCGTGCCCTTTGTGGTAAACCGGGATTCGATGACGGGCACCGGGCAGTTACCCAAGTTGGGGGATGACATGTATCATTGTGAAATTGACGATCTGTTCCTGATACCTACCGCCGAAGTGCCGGTGACCAACCTCGAGCGTGAGTCCTTTACGCCGGCCGACAAGCTCCCGGTCAAATACGTCGCCTACTCGCCCTGCTTTAGAAGAGAAGCGGGAAGCCACGGCGCTGACACACGGGGCTTGCTGCGAGTCCACCAGTTCGACAAAGTAGAGATGGTCAAGATGGTTTACCCCGACAGCTCTTACAATGAACTTGAGTCGCTCGTTGATGACGCTACGGCGGTTCTTGACGCCCTCGAGCTTCCCTACCGCATCATGGAACTTTGTACGGCCGATCTCGGTTTTGCTGCCGCCAAGTGTTATGATCTCGAGATTTTTGCATCGGGAGTGCACAAGTGGTTGGAGGTGTCCTCCTGTAGCAACTTTGAGAGTTTTCAGGCTCGCCGGGCGGGGATCAAGATCAAGAAAACCGCTGGCGAGAAGCACCGTTTCGTTCACACGCTCAACGGATCAGGCCTGGCACTGCCACGAGTGATTGCTGGCATCTTGGAGTGTCACCAGACGCCGACCGGACGTGTCAAGATCCCTCAAAAGCTTGTCCCGTATATGGGGGGCAAGGATTACCTGGGCTAACGGGTCCCGCTCACCCGTGAGAACATGATCGGCCAATTCTCCAACTACCGGGGCAACCTGCGCTTCTGGCTAAAGATCTATCTGATTGTTGGTGCGGGCATTCTGGTGGTTTGTGTGCTTCTCTACACTAGCCGAGTCATCCAACGAATGGAGGCGCAGTCAGCAGCAACGACGCGTTTGTTTTCTCGTTTTGTCGCGGAAGTGGTTTTTCAAGTAGAGGACGTGGGCAAGCGATCTATCCTTCAGGATGTCATTCGCGAAATCAACCTGCCCATTGTGATCACGGACGTCGAAGGACGCCCGATAGCCTGGCACCGCGTGGGAATCCCGGCGCCCGCGGACGAGGATTTCAACGAGCTGTTGAATGTGGATCCGCAGAACCCCCCGCCGGGCAAGATCGGCACGCTGGTCGCGCTGTCCAGGAAATTTGACAAGACCAACCGGCCGGTGCCCATCCGGCTGGTTGGGTCGACGGAAGTGCAGGGATTCGTCCATTTTGGTCCTTCAAAGCTCCAGCAGGAGCTTCGGCTGATGCCACTCACCCTGCTGGTTCTTTTTCTATTGTTCATGGGTGTGGCGTTGCAGGGCTTTCGCTCTTTGAAGCTCAGCGAGCAGAGATCGATTTGGGTGGGGCTCGCCAAGGAGACGGCACACCAGCTCGGTACTCCGCTGTCCGCGCTGCTTGGTTGGACGCAGTTGCTCAAAGACCAACTGCACGAGGATCGAAAGAGCGATGCCATCGGCTCGGTGGTCGAAATGGAGGAGGATCTCAAGCGTTTGAGCAAGGTCACAGAACGCTTTAGCAAGATTGGCTCGCGTCCGGAATTGCGTCGGGTTGATCTGGCACCCGTTCTCGATCGTACGGTCAAATACTTCCACCGTCGGTTACCTCGGCTCAAGGCGGAATCGACCATAACGCTCGAGATTGCCGAGATCCCACCCATCCGGGGAAACGAGGAACTCCTGGAGTGGGTTTTCGAAAATCTGATAAGAAACGGGCTGGACGCCCTTGGCGAAAAAGGTGGACGCATTGAGATCCGGGCCCGTCACGATGTGGGTCACCGCAGGGTCGATATTTTTGTCAAGGATTCGGGACGGGGTGTTCCCGCCGGGCTTCGTCAGCGCATCTTCTCGCCCGGGTTTACTACCAAAAGGAGGGGGTGGGGGCTAGGGCTGGCGCTGACCCGCAGGATAGTCCAGGACTATCACGGTGGCGAGATAAGGCTAACCGAGAGCCACTTGGGTGCGGGTAGCACGTTTGTTGTCAGATTCCCCACTGCCTAGCCCAACAAAATACGGTGTCCTGTCGTAGCAAGCCTCTTATATTATAGTACGAGCCGTCGCAACAGACGCGGTCTGGTTGCGAGATATTTTGGAAGGCGGAAAACGTGGCGAGTCAGCGTGTTCTGTGGGTAGACGATGAGATCGAGCATCTCAAATCGCACGTCCAATTCCTGGAGGGTAAAGGCTACGAGGTTATAGCCGCCACCAACGGTGAGGACGCGATCGAGATGGTCGGTGAGCAGAAGTTCGACGTGCTACTCCTCGATGAATCGATGCCGGGTATGGGTGGTCTGGAAACTTTGAATGAAATCAAGGAGATCGATCCCGGCCTGCAAGTCGTCATGATAACAAAGAACGAGGCGGAGCAGTTGATGGACGATGCCATCGGCATGAAGATCGCCGGATACCTGCTCAAGCCTGTGAGCCCCGTGCAGATCTATTCAGCGTGCAAGCGCATACTCGATTCCGACCGGCTCCAGGAAGATCGTTTTTCTCAGGACTATGTAAAAGAGTTCAACGACATGAACTCCCTGATCGCGGAGGGTTCCTGGGAAGGCTGGGTCCAGATCCATAGGAAACTGTGTGCCTGGGATCTCGAGTTCGATCGGTTTCGCCGTAGTGGTCTGTCTACTACCCACGACGAACAGAAACAAAGTGCAAATCTACAGTTTGGCCGCTTTATCGAGAGGCAGTATCCGCAGTGGCTACACTCCGAGAAGAGGCCGCCTCTTAGTACGGATGTCTTCAAGAAATTTGTTGTCCCTCACCTGCGGTCAGGGGAGAATGTTTTTTTCATCGTAATCGATTGTGTTCGTCTCGATCAATGGATGATAATCGAGGAAGTCTTGAGGCAAGACTTCGCGGTGCAAAGGGACTATTATCTCTCGATACTGCCAACGGCGACGCCGTATTCACGAAACGCGATTTTTAGCGGTCTTTTCCCCGACGAAATCAACAATAAGTACCCGGGCAAGTGGTTGGAGAAATCAAAGGACGAGATCAGCAAGAACAGATACGAAGAGTTCTTTTTAAAAAAACAACTCGCAGCGTGCGGTCTCGAACCGGCTCGTGCGAAATATATCAAGATCTACGCGGCGCAGGAGGCCAACCAGCTGAGGAAACGGCTTGACAGCCTGGCCTCGCTGCCGTTCGTTGCCATGGTATTCAACTTCGTGGACATGCTGACGCACGGCCGTAATCAGTCCGAAATCCTACATCAAGTCGCACCCGACGAGTCAGCCTTTCGCTCGGTGGTGCGGTCGTGGTTTTCGCATTCGGTTCTTCACGACATACTAAGGGAGCTTGCAAGCAGAAGGGCGACGGTGGTCATGACAACCGATCACGGATCGATTCTTGCGCGACGGGCCAGCCTCGTGTATGGGCGTCGAGATACATCGACCAACCTTCGCTACAAGTTCGGTGATAACTTGAAGTGCGATGAACGGCAGGCGATCATAACTCGTACACCCGGCATTTTTCGATTGCCAGCCGAATCTAAGACGAAGAGTTATCTGTTCGCCAAAGAGTCTTATTACTTCGTGTATCCGACGAACTTCCGCGAGTACGAAAAGCAGTATCTAGGTAGCTTTCAGCACGGTGGCGCATCGCTGGAGGAAATGATACTCCCGTGCCTGACGGCGACAGCAAAGCCTTGAAATGACGGATCATCGAACTGAGCACATCACGATGCGCTCTAATTCAGAGACGCAGACGGAACGGATTGGGGAGGTTTTGGGGCGAGATATCGATCGCGGCCTGTGCATCTGTTTGGCGGGTTCGTTGGGCTCTGGTAAGTCAGTGATGGCGCGGGGAATCTGCAGGGGACTCGGGGTTGAAGAAACCGTTATCAGTCCGAGTTTCATACTGTACGAGGAATACAGCGCGAGACTCCCCGTCGTTCACAACGATCTTTATCGACTAGAGCACGAGAACGAGATCGAGGCGCTGGGCGTCTTCGATCGCTTGGGCAAAGACACGGTAATACTGGTGGAGTGGGGGGACCGCTCGCCCCGACTTATGGCCATGGCAGAAATTGTCATTCGCATGACCATCGTGGGCGAATCACAACGTAAGATTGATTTTGATTACGACTTGGGCGTTGCAACGGTCGTGGCGGAGTTGGCTTCGTGAACATTCTCGCAATTGACACATCGCACCCGACTGGAAGCGTTGCCATCCGTCTCGGTGATGGGTCCTC
>JAOTUR010000151.1 GCA_029863805.1 Candidatus Krumholzibacteriia bacterium
ACTCATCTCGACGCCGCTGAGGGCGTTTACATTGTGCCTACTCAATGGATCCACATGTTCGGTATGCGCTTCGCCATCGATGTAGCGTTTCTGGCGTCGGACGGCCGGGTGCTGGTGATCCACCACGGCATCAAGCCAAACCGTCTATCGCAGATAGTTTGGCGAGCCGAAGGCGCGCTGGAACTCGCAGAGGGCACGCTGCGAGCCACGAATACCGAGGTTGGCGATATCATCAGACTGCAGACCTCGTAGACCATAATCCGACGCGACAGACTTAGACAATTCACCGTATCCCGCAAACCTGAGATTACCTGACACCTCATAAGAAAGATCTGAGCAACACGCGACAGGATAAGAAATCATAGGGCGCTCATGCGCTCTGTACGGCTCGCGCATGACGCCAAAGCACATAACGGAGTACAGGTACGAAGGAAGATGCCCCAACTTCGCGTGGCTGACGATCGAATGGGCATCTTGAGTCGGCTCATCGCAATGACGAGACGTGCTTCAGCGGCAGAGGGTTAGCACACGTGTCTTCGGTTCGTTACTAGTAGAAACGCACTTGGCTTGCGAATTGCGTTACACGAAGACCTCTGTTAAGGGATAACTCCCCAACAACAGTAAATCGGAGCAACTTCCCTCTTCATCGAAAGGAAACTCGATGAATTTCCTGAAGAGACTCCTGCGTCAGGATGAAGGGCAAGACATGGTCGAGTACGGGCTATTGGCTGCCTTTATTTCCATCGTAGCGATTGCTGCGTTGCAGGCTATCGGACCCTTGGTCAACGCGGTGTATGTCAACATACAAAACGCGCTGCCCTAAGGCGTAAGTCAGGTCTGTAGGGGATACGCATCCACAACAAACGAGATCACATGAATCCTACACCCCTCGCAACATGGTGCGCCGTTTTGACTCTTCTCCTCGTCGGGATGGCGGTCACCACAGATCTTATGTGGAGACGTATCCCCAACTTCCTGACCTTGCCCGCGCTTGCGTCGGCCGTGTTTATCCGCCTCATGTTTCAGGGCTGGGGCGGTCTGGGACTGGCCTTCGTGGGTGCTCTGGTAGCACCGCTTCTTCTGTGGGCGATGCACGGCGGAAAGGGAATTGGCATGGGAGACCTCAAGTTGGCTGCTGCGCTGGGCGCGATCCTGGGTCCGCTTCTGGCGGTCGTGACCGTGCTGCTCTCGGCAGTCGCCGGTGGTCTTTTGGCAATTACCTGGATGCTGAGATCCGGAGGTCAGTTACATCAGTTGCTCGATACTCTGTTAATCGGTCTTCCCTTCTCGAAAAAGCAAGACGCAGACATTACATCCGACTCAATCAAATCGAGGACGACAAAACCAATGCCGTATGGCCTTGCTATCGGCGTTGGATCACTTACAACACTGGCGGTATGTTGGTGGACAGGACACGAAAATTGGTTTCTTTCATTCGTCGGAATAACGGCCAATCTGTAATCGAGTTTGCGCTCGTTCTGCCGATACTCCTCCTAGTTTTCTTCGGTATCACGGAGTTCGGGCGCGTGTGGATGACAGCGAACGTCTTGACTCAGGCTGCTCGCGAAGGTTGCAGGTTGGCCGTTGTCACCGGCCCCGATATTCCTATTGTCACAGCAAAGGTAACCGAAGTCTGCACCGCTGCGGGTGTTACACCCACGGCGATAACGGTGGTGCCACCCGACCCTCTTGATCCCGAACGTCGGGTATCCGTCACGGTGCAAACCGATTTTCAAGTTATACCAGGAAGTTTTCTGGGGCCGTTTAGTGGAACGATCCCGTTGAGCTCAACTTCAGTCATGCGCCATGAGACCTTCTGATTCTCAGCGGCCCGGAGGTAAGTAATATGGATAGAAGAGGAATTGCACTGCTTTTCGTCGCCCTGGTGCTGGCGGTCGCTGCGGGTGGAGGAGTCTTTCTCTATCTCAAGGGTATGCCGGTCGCGCAAGCCCAAGGACCCGAGACTGTCCCTGTAGTGGTCGCGGTGAAGGACTTGACCTTTGGAACGACACTAGCCGACGACCATCTGCGCGTAGTCGAGTTTCCGAAGTCTTCCGTACCCGCAGGGTCTTTCTCGACCGTGGATAGCGTGATCGCTCAGACGACCAAAGTGTTTGTCGTCGCGGGCGAACCAATACTGGCCTCAAAGCTATCTGCGATCGGCGGCGGTCTGTCGGTACGGGTTCCGCCCAACATGCGGGCCATGAGCTTAAAAATAAACGAGGTGACCGGTGTTAGCGGATTCGTTCTCCCCGGCGACAGGGTCGACGTGGTGGTGACGGTTGAGAATGCCGCTGGTAGCAACGTAGCCGTCACAAAAACGATTCTCCAGGATTTGGAAGTCCTGGCCGCGGGCGTCAAGACGGAGACCAGAAACGATCATAACATCACCGTGCAAACGGTGACCGTGCTATTGGATCCCGAAGGCGCCGAAAAACTGGCCTTGGGCGTCCACCAGGGCAAGGTACACCTGTCGCTGCGCAACCCCGTCGATCACGAGCTGGTCTCGGCAAAGAGAACGGACACGCGATCGGTGCTTGGCATCGCCAAAGCACGCAAGGCCAGCAGCCGGCGTGCGCCGCGCAGGTCGACCGTAAAGACAACAAAGAAGGCCCCCGTGGTCGTGGAGCCAAACTCGTTCACGGTCATTCGTGATGGAAAGATTCTCAAACAGGAGTCTCCCACGGCCGATGATGATGGTTAAAGCTATAAATAGTGGCTCCCCCGAGCCCAGTGATAAACGATGACGTAACCGGCACTATTTGAAATGGAGATTTACATGTCGTCGCTACTCAAGAAACATCAATCGTTGCTCACCACTTCACTCGCGGTGGCTCTGCTTGCGTTCTTTGCTGACGCTTCCTCGGCAAGAAATCCAAAACTTACAGTCACCGTTGGACAATCCATTACCCACAAGGTGGCACAGAAAGTAAAGACGGTATCGATCGCCAACTCGGACGTTGCCGATGTTGTGGTAGCTGGACCCAAGGAAGTGCTGCTAAACGGCAAAGCCATTGGCCTCACCACCCTGGTTATCTGGGATGAGAACAACACTTCTACCATATTCGACGTTGTGGTGCGCGGGCCGTTTAGCGATCAACAAATCGAATTGCGCGTTCAGCTTTCGGAAGTGAACCGCACCAAGGCGACGGAGATTGGAGCCGATTTTCTTTTTAGCGACAAGAACAGCAGTCAATGGACAGGCGGAACCTTCGGCGGTTCGGTCGCGACACCTCAGGTACCCCTGGCCATATTCGACGGCAGACTGGTGGAAGGCGCGCAAGGCATACTGAGATACATCTCTGGCGGCACCGAGATACAGGGCATGATTAGCGCGCTGGTGACGAACGGCGTGCTCCGTGTGCTGGCAGAACCCAATGTGGTCGCAGCCAGCGGCCAGGAAGCGAGATTTCTCTCCGGTGGCGAGATACCGATTCCCATAGCCAGCTCGGGCGCGACCGGTGGCAGCACCGTCACCATCGAATGGAAAGAGTTTGGTGTCAACGTGTCGTTTGTTCCCACGATCGTCGACTCTGGCGTCATCAATCTCTTTGTCGCACCCGAGGTCAGCGATCTCGATTTCGCCAATGGCATAGAGATCAGCGGCTTCAAGATTCCGGCACTGCGCACGCGCAAGGCCGAGACAACAGTCGAGCTCAAGGATGGGGAAACGCTGGTTATCGGTGGGCTCCTCATAGAAGAGGAAGAGGAGATCCGCGAGCGGATACCTCTGCTCGGCCATATTCCCATACTGGGCTATCTATTCAGCGACACCAAGAAAATGAAAATTACAAATGAGCTGGTGCTTGTCGTATCACCTCACATCGTTCACGCGCTCCCGCCGGGAGTGAAGGTCGACCTGCCCACGAACCGGGATGAATAGGCTAAAAAAAGCAAGGATTGGATCATGCAGGCATTCAAAAATCTCTCGAAGAAAAACCAAAGTCGTAAACCCAGGTGGCGTTTAGCAACCGGTGATCGGGGCTCTGGTTTGGTCAACACGTGCAAGTCGCTGTTAGGGAATCGATGCGGCAGTGCGATGATCATGGTAGCGGTGTCGATAGTGGCTGTCTTTGCGTTTGCCGTCCTTGCCATCGACGCCTCGATGCTCATGACCACGAGAACCCAACTGCAGGCGGCGGCCGACGCCGCGGCGCTGGCCGGTGCCTCGGGGCTTCTAGGCGGGTCGCAAGCCGAGGCCATCAATCGGGCGATCGACTATGCATCCTATAATCAGGCGGTTCAGGAAACCATGAGCCCCGTTGTGATTACGGCCAGCGACATTAGTTTTCCCGAGCCAGACGTCATACGGGTTCGTACTCACAGAACCGCGGCGACAGGCGATGCTCTGAGAACCTATTTTCTCCGCGTTATCAATCCCCTCATGAGCACGGCCGACATGACGGCGGTGGCGGCGGCCCGGGTCTACGATGTGTGCTCATCACAGTGTTTGAGGCCGTGGTCCATACCCGATCGCTGGGATGACGCCGACACCAACGGCGTATACGACGCGGGTGAGTTCTACGACCCCGTTACGACCGGCTACGTAGCGCCTGCGGATGTGGGCACACCCATCGTACTCAAGGTGGGTAACCCCCAGCAGGCCATCTCATCTGGTGTGTTTTTCCCCGTCAACTTTCCACCGCTCGACAACGACCAAGGTATTAGCCCGTTGACGGGCGGATCGTGGTACGAAACGTGGATCACCGAGTGCGAACCGTATCCGGTTGAGCCTGGGGATCGCCTGCAAATCGAGCCGGGCAATATGGTCGGCCCGACCATGCACGGCATGGAGGAACTTCTGGCACTCGATCCCTATGCCGAGTGGGATCCGGCCACCAAGTCCATCACCAATTCGGCCTATGGCTTGAGTCCGCGTATCGGGCTGGTGCCATTCTTTGACCCCACGCAACCCCCGGAATCCGGTCGCAACTGGGTAACGGTTACCAAGGTGGGCGCATTTTTTATCGAGAGTGTCGGGCCCGGCAGTCAGGTCAACGCCCGCTTTATCCAGGTGACCAGCCCGGGTCTGGCGTGCACTGGCGGATTGGGGTCGTCGCTGGTCAAGGGAATCGTCTTGGTTGAATAAGGAGATGCTTATGACCACCGGAAACAACAATCACTCGCTCAGGCTTATAAACATCGACAGTGACAGGCATGCGCGGGATTACATCAAGCGCTCGCTGACCGATAAAGGAATCCGTGTCATCGGCGAGGCCGACGATCTAAAGGGTGGCCTGCGGCTTATCCGAGGCCTGCAACCCGAAGTGGTCGTACTCGAGCTTCCCGCAAGCGCCAGCGAGACCATTGAAGCGGTAAGAAAAATAAGGGAAGAGTTGCCCGCTACCGGAATTATTCTAAGCGCCCACGACCCTTCCTCGCAGCTCATCCTAAGCTGTATGCGGGCGGGAGTGCAGGAGTTCGTGGGACGCCCGGTCGATGCGCCTCAGCTGGAAAAGGCGGTCGAGCATGTGCGTCGGATCCAAGAGAGAATGATAAATACGCGCAGCAGGCGCGGCACCGTTGTCTCGGTTTTCTCCAGCAAGGGCGGCGTGGGTGCGACATCGGTCGTGGCCAACCTTGGTGTTGCTCTCGCGGATCGCTTCGACGCCAGAACCGTTCTGGTCGACCTGAGTTTTCAGATGGGTGATCTCGCTCTTATGCTAAATCATCCACCCAAGTACAGCCTCACAGATGCATTGCACGATGGCGTGATCGAGGAATCAAAGCTTCGTTCCGTTCTGACCGAGCATCACTCCGGTGTTCACCTGCTCACCGTGGCGGCGAGCCCCGAGATCGGCGAGGAGATTACTCGTCAACACATGGTCGAGTTGTTCGGCACACTCAACACCATGTTCGACTACATCATCGTCGATGTGGGAAGACACCTCGACGATCGCACCGTCGAAGTGCTCGAGCTTTCTGACCGGATACTCATGATGACGTCGCTAGATGTGCCAACCATCCGAAATGTCAGCAGGTATCTCAACATCTTCGAGCAGTTGGAGCTCGATCGCGACAAAATTCATATGATCGTCAACCGCTTCCACAAGAAGAGCCGTCTCAGCCTCAAGGACATCGAAATGGCACTCGGTATGGAGACCTTTTGGACGATTCCCAACGATTTCGAGCCGATGAGCCTCGGAATCGACCAAGGAAATCCTGCAGTCAAAGAGGCGCCACGATCCAAGGTGGCGCAAAGCTTCAAGGATCTCGTGGAGAGTTTTGCCGCGGTCGACGGCGATCAATCATCCTCTGCAGTCGTCGAAGAACCATCAACCTAGTCACGCAGAACGGAGAGGTATAAGAAATGGCACTGCGAGATCGATTCAAGAACATGAGCTCACGCGGGTCGCAAGCCCGGCGCGAGGATCAATCGGGAAACGGCGCAAATGACGAAGCCAAGGGGAAGGACAACGGCAAGGGCAATGGCCACGGTGAGCAGGCAACGGCCGCCTTGAACGATCGTCACCATGGCTTGAAGGCCCGTATTCACCGGAGCATGGTGGAGCGACTCAATCTGGCCAGTCTCGACTCGATAGATCCCGAAATATTCCGGGCCCAGATCCGACAAATCATCACCGGACTGCTGGGCGAAGAGCAGATTCCACTCAGCGAAGCAGAGCGCATCGCCTTGGAACAGGAAATTCTCAACGAGACCTTCGGGCTCGGTCCCATAGAACCCTTTCTACACGATCCCGATGTATCCGATATTCTGGTCAATACGTATTCTCAGGTCTATGTGGAGCGCTTTGGTCAGCTCGAGCTTACCGAGACTCGCTTCGATGATGATGATCACCTGATGAAAATCATTGATCGCATCGTCTCCAAGGTAGGGCGTCGCGTCGACGAATCCTCTCCGATGGTCGACGCCCGATTGCCCGATGGCTCGCGTGTAAACGCGATCATCCCCCCGCTAGCGCTCGATGGGCCCATCCTTTCGATTCGCCGTTTTGGCGTGCGTACCCTCGATCTCGATGATCTTCTGGAGATCGGTTCCATAAGCCCCGGTATGGCGGAGCTGCTCATGGGGGCTATCAGGGCTCGGTTGAACTCGCTGATTTCCGGTGGCACTGGGTCGGGCAAGACCACTCTGCTCAACGCCCTTTCCGCCTTTATCCCGGCGGAGGAGAGAATCGTCACTATCGAAGATGCGGCCGAGCTGCAGTTGCTGCAGCCTCACGTCGTGCGGCTCGAGACACGCCCGCCCAACATCGAAGGCAAAGGTCGCATCACTCAGCGCGAGCTCGTACGGAACGCACTGCGTATGCGGCCCGACCGCATCGTCGTTGGCGAGGTTAGAGGTGACGAGGTCCTCGATATGTTGCAGGCGATGAACACGGGTCACGATGGCTCACTTACCACGGTTCACGCCAACAGCTCGAGGGACGCGCTTCACCGTCTCGAGACTCTAATGCTGCTTAGCGGTGTGAACCTGCCCACGACGGCAATGAGAGAACAGATCAGCGCTGCACTCGACGTGATCATTCATGTCGCCCGAATGTCTGATGGAACACGGCGGGTGGTCGGCGTCAGTGAGATCGTCGGCATGGAACGCGATATCGTTGCCATGCAGGATATTTTTGTTTTCAAGAAGACGGGAGTATCCGAAGAGGGAAGGGTGATGGGACAATACGAGGCCACCGGCATTCGTCCCAAGTTTGCCGACCGTCTCAAGATCAGCGGTGTGACCGTGTCCTCGTCTCTGTTCCGCGAAGGGCAGGTGATTTGAGCAACTATGGATATCCGACTAGTCGTTCCCAGTCTTGGTGTATTCCTGACGGTGATTTGTGCAGCCACCGGTATTCTGCTCATCATAAGAGGCCAGAATGCCAGGCGCATTCGCGACAGGCTGCAAGACGTCATCTTATCGCGCGATGAGGATGACAACATCCAATCCGTAATCGTGCGTGACCTTGAGCTCAGCACGATCCCTTTTCTGAACAACTTGTTGAACAAGGTCGCGTGGGCTCGTCGGCTCGACACGCTCTTGGTGCAGGGAGATGTGTCCCTGCGTTTAGGAAGTTTTCTAGCGCTGATAATGCTAATGGCCAGTGTTGGTGTTCTAGTCTGCACATCTGTGTTACACAAGCCGTTATTTGCGCTACCCGTAGCAGTCGTGCTGGGCTACATGCCACTGATCTACGCCCGGCAGAAGAAAGTCAGGCGGGTACGAAAGTTCGAAGAGCAGTTTCCCGACGCTCTCGACATGCTCACAAACGCTCTTCGCGCGGGTTTGGCCCTCACCGGTGCCATCCAAGTGGTGGCAGATGAGTCGCCCGATCCAGTGGGCAAAGAGTTCGCCATTCTCTTCGAAGAAAATCGGCTCGGGCTCGATATGAAAGAAGGATTCAAGAAACTTGCCGGCCGTGTGGACAGCCCCGAGCTGCGCCTCTTTGTCACCGCGGTTATACTGCAACGCGAGACTGGGGGCAACCTCGCAGAGATTCTCGAGGGCACCGCCGCCGTCATCCGCGATCGTTTTCGCATTCTCGGTGATGT
>JAOTUR010000152.1 GCA_029863805.1 Candidatus Krumholzibacteriia bacterium
AGGCCGGATCGTCGCAGAGCTTCAGTTTTATCAATGGTCAAAGAAGTGCTTCTCTGCAGTTTACGTATGTGCTGGTCCCGCGCAAGGAGGGGCGTTACACGATTGAGCCGATTCGCTACGAAACCGACGGCAGCATATACACCAGTAACCCGGTGACCATCGACGTAGTCAAATCGTCGTCAACGTTGCCTCCACATGCGGAGCCGACGGTCGGTTCACCGGAAGATGCTGCCGACTCTCCGATCTTTATCCGTGCCAAGGTGGATCGTGACACGGTTTACGTGAACCAGCAGATCACGTGGACGATGGGTTTCTACACCGATGGTCGGGTAGACTTATTGAGAAGCCCGGAGTATTCGCCGCCGAATGCCGAGGGATTTTGGGTAGAGGACTTGCCCCCGCAACAAAACTTCTACAAGCTGATAGACGGCACCAAGTATCTTGTTAATGAGATAAAGCGCGGACTCTTCCCCACTGCCCCGGGCCAGTATAGGATTGGAGCGGCCCGCGTGG
The DNA here is from genome assembly GCA_029863805.1 of Candidatus Krumholzibacteriia bacterium. Taxonomy (GTDB): domain Bacteria; phylum Krumholzibacteriota; class Krumholzibacteriia; order WVZY01; family WVZY01; genus JAOTUR01. Next base: position 514 of record JAOTUR010000152.1, read on the forward strand.
AAATCATGTTGGACGATTTTGGAACCAGGGGCTTTGACGACATATTCAATCGAAGACTCAGAACATTCGGATTTGGTAAGCCCAGGACACTGACCACCGATGAGATAGCGGTAACGGTTTTGGCGTTGCCAAGTAGAGGGCGCCCGGTGAACTTCTCGGGTCTCGTGGGCCGCAGCCTCACGGTGTCGTTAAAAACCGATAAACAGGTCGTTGAAGCTGGCGAGCCCGTCAACGTGACGCTCGAGATAAAGGGTGAAGGAAACTTCAAAACGATGGCTGCACCGCAGATGCCAGAGTTGCCTGGGTTCAAACTTTACGAGTCCGGCTCCACTTCCGAGCTTTTCAAGAACGACTACGTGGTTTCGGGCAAGAAGAGAAGTGAGTTTGTCCTTATTCCACAGGTGGAAGGTGCAACGGTTATCCCTCCCGTGCAGATGTCTTATTTTGATCCCGAGGCCAGAGAGTACAAGACTATCCAAACGACAGCGGTGCAAATGGAGATTAAACCGGGCACAAAGGAAAAGGGGCGCCAGATCGTTTTCACGGGATCGGGAGAGGACATCGAAGTTCTAGGCCGAGATATTCACTACATTCACCCCGTTCCCGCGCAGACTTTGGCGACTGGCAGCCGCCTGTATTGGGGGACGGGTTACGCTGCCCTTCACGCCGTGCCTTTACTTGCCGTCATTGTGTCGTTGGTTGTCGAGCGTCGCCGAAAACGATTCAGCGGGGATATCCGTGCCTTGCGCAGACGTCGCGCCGCAGGGGAAGCCGAGAAGAGAATTGGCAAAGCCCGCGACTTACTAAGAAAGGGTCAGCTGGCAGAGGTTTTTGCCACCGTGTCGGGGGCGGTTCGCGGTTATTTCGCTGACAAAATGAATAAGTCGGCGTCGGGTGTTACCATTGAGGAAATCAGCGCGTATCTTCGCGAGCAACGGATAAGCGAAGAAGATGCGGAGCCTGTGGTTTCTATACTGAGAATCTGTGATGGGGCGCAGTATTCTGCTGCGTCTATGTCACCCGATCAAGCCAGTCGCATTGTGAAACAGGCATGCGATGTGATCACGAGTTTAGAACGAAGGTGACTGAGTTGAAAGTTCGTATGGCGATAGCAGCGATTGTGCTCATGTCACTGCGGGCTGTTGGGGGTACGGTCTGGGGCCAAGATGAACCGCCTGCGGCGATCGAAGAGCTCACGGAGGTGTTTCGTACGGCCAACGCTTCTTATGAGACCGGCGATTACGAAGCGGCCATTACGCAATACCGTCGTCTGGTCGACCGCGGCATCGTGGACGCGGACCTCTTCTACAATCTGGGGAACGCTTACTACAAGAGCAACGATCTTGGCAATTCTGTGCTTTTCTATCTGCGATCGCTGAGGCTTCTGCCGCGCAGCTCGGATGCCAAGGATAACCTGGCGTTGGTTAGGTCACAGCTCAGAGACAAGCAGTTCGTCCGAGATCAGAATCGGATAGTCAGAGGTGTGGTATGGCTTCACAATAACCTAAACACAACGGAAATGATGACTTTCGCATCGGCCTCTTATGTCGTGTTCTGTTTACTTACGATTGCGTTAATATTTCGAGGCTCTGCGTTGATGGCTCGCATTTATCGCAAGGTATCCATTGTCTCGCCAGGAAGGCTGATCGGGTTGTCGTTTACCCAGGATTTGTTGCTTGCCATGGGAGTGGTGGCGACACTCCTTGTCACGTCTGGTATATCTGTCTATAGCAAGCTCGAATTGGCCCGCGAATTCGCTGAAGCGGTGGTTATCGATAACGAAATACCGGTGTTCAGCAGCCCGACGAATGATGCGACGCTTCAATTCAAAATACACGAGGGGACCGTGGTTAGGATCCGCGACGAGCGTAGGGATTGGATAAAGATTGAACTGCCGGGCAAGATGTCGGGGTGGGTGGCACCGGGATCAATTGAAAAGGTTTGAAGCTGGTCTACTCGAAGTCGACCATCAACTCGGTTGTGCCGACCCTGATCTTGTCGCCGTGTTTTAGGGTTGCGGCTTTGATCTTCTCGTCATTCACCCACGTTCCCGAGGAACTCTCGAGATCCTCCAGGGTGTACTGACCGCGTTGAAACGAGATGCGGGCGTGATAGCGAGCTACTTCTTCATCTTTGAGCTCGATGTTGTTGTCGTGTTCGCGACCCAGGCTCATCGACATGGGCACCAACGGTAGCTTCTTACCGGCACCCGGTCCTTTAACGATGATCATTACGGGAAACCCCGTGGGTTTACTCGCAGTCGTTACTCCGCCCTCTGCCCGCGGCTTTGTGGATGGCCGACCCGGGTCGGTCGACTCCACCGATGGATCGGCGAGGCTGGACAGTGGGTCCGCCTGGTGTTTTACTGATGTCTCTGTCTTTGATTTGGAGGTTTCCCGACTATCCTGCAAGTCCTCCTGCTCGAATTCCTTCATCCAGTCGCTTGGATTAACGACGTCCTCAGACCTTTCGCTGTCACCTTGCGCCGGTTCAACCTTGCCCGCAACGACTCGATCACGCGGATGATTCGATGTGGACATCGCCACTTCCGCCTTTGCAGCCGTTTTTGCGGCTTGGGGGGTCGCTTCAGTGGCCGGTGCCTTTGCTCGTCCGTGTGACGACTTTGGCTGGGGCGCGTGAGTTTTCGGTGGGGCCACCGTATGAGGCGCATCGGGGCGGGGCAGATCAGCAGGCTTGGCGCTCAAGTGACCGGTATTGCTGAAGAGTTGTTCAATCTGATCCAGTTTTTTTCTTAGCTCATCGCTTTCTTGAGAGAAGTCTTCGACGTTCTTTTTTAGCGGAGATGCCAGTTTGGAGAAGTGATTTTCGCTATACTCGCCGACGCGATGACGAAACGCCAGCTCCTCGATCTTGTCTTGAATATCCCGTATCTTTGAATCCGACGCAGACAGCTGATTCGATATGTCGTTGCGGGCCTTCGTGAACTCAGCTTCGAGCGGCTTGAACTCTTCTGCAAGCTTGGCCAGGTCCCTCTGGTATTCGCCATACACTCGCTGGTAAATATCCTCTCGAACCGACTCCTTTTCTACCGCTGCTCTGCTCATTCTCTCTTGCAGTTTCTTGTGCCTGTCAGCAATTTCTTGATATTGTTCCAGACTTCTTATCAGATTGTCCGTCGTCTTGTCACCCATTTCCTTCTCCTTAAAGGGCTTCCAACATCGAGATATGTTGGGTTTAACCGTTCGTCAACGTTGCTTGTCACAAGTGATGAGCTGGATGTCGCAGCACTGCCACAACTCAACGGTAGAAAGCACTCGCCAGGCACCTGTGCGTAAAATATGCCAGAATTTGAATACGCCACAATTTTTTGGCATTTTTTAAGCAACAGCTCTCGGTCGGCCGCAACCAGAGGCTCAAACCCCTTGACTCGGGTCGCCATGGAAAGATAAGGTTGTGGGGGACATTTGCCGCTCAAGGACGTGATTTATGAAGCTTGAGGCTGCCTCACTTAGCGACATCGGCCAGGTTCGACAGAAGAACGAGGATGCTACGGGTCGCTATCACCCGGAGGATGAGAAAGAGCTCGCGGAGAAGGGTGCGATCTTTGTCGTCGCCGATGGGATGGGTGGACATCGTGGTGGTGAGATAGCGAGCGAGTTGGCCGTCGAAACGGTTATCTCGCTGTATTACGCGTCAAACGAGAAAGAACCCACGGAATCGCTGCGCGAATGTTTCGCCGAAGCCAACAAGCGCATACTCGATAAATCCACCAGCGAAGTCGATCTGTTTGGCATGGGGACCACCTGCACCACGATGGTGCTGTGCTCGGGAGAGGCCTTTTTTGCACACGTCGGAGACTCCAGGGCCTACGTATTGAGAGACGGCGAACTGCAGCAGCTGACTGAAGACCACTCCCTGGTGGGCGAGATGGTGCGGTCGGGAATTCTGTCGAATGAGGATGCGCAACATCACCCCAAGCGCAACGTGATCACCCGCTCACTGGGTACCCACGTGGAGCTTCGTCCCGATTTTCCATCGACCCCCTACAAGCTTGCAGACGGCGATGTTTTTGTGCTGTGCTCGGATGGGTTGACGTCGATCGTGAGCGACGCGGAGGTCAGGGACATTCTTGCAGCAAACGACCCCCGCACCGCTTGCCGCGAGTTGGTGAACATCGCCAACGCAAAGGGTGGCAAGGACAACATTACGGTGCAGGTAATCAAGATCATCGGCGCTAACTAGATCCCACTTACAATCTGAAATGTAGCCCAAGCGAGATGAGGTCGCCCCCGTCCGGTTGATTCTCCGGTCCCAGCTGAAATGTGCCAAAAAAGTCCAACTGGCCGGTGAGTTCGATGGCGAGTCCACCGCGAATAGCGGGATCGACATCCGTGTCCGAGATGTCGGGCAGCGGGGACCGCTCGATGTCGGTGTCTACGATCACGGCGTAGACACCGAGGTAAGGCATGATGAGCTGACCGCCTTCTCGCTTTAGCGGAATGCTTATGATTGCACCGATGGGTACCTGCCTGATGGTTACATCACCGCCGGATACAAAACCAAAACCCGCATTGAACGAGAGATCGAAAGGCAACGCCCTGTTGGCGGGCAGTAGGCGTAATTTCGCGTCCCCGCCGGCACCAATTCTCCAGTCGCCATTCGCGTTGTCGAGGACACCTTCCACTCCCAGATCCCAATAGGGCGCGAGACCGATCCGCGTATAACCGCCCAGCCGAACGAGATCACCGTCGCCCAGGGCTAAATAAGGTCCGGCCACCACCCTGCTCGGTTCAACCGTGGCAGCGCCCGGATACTGGTAGAAAACCTGGGCATATCCTTCACTGGGGGTGAGGAGTAATAGAACGAGCGCTGTGACCAACGTAGAGTGTTTCAACCGATGCTCCTTCCCTTTGCTCACGGGGCGTACAGGTGGCGTTGCAGTTCCGCCAAGTTATAGCAATCGCGGCATGGTCTCTCAAGCAAAAAGTCTCTTGAGGAATCATGGGAATTGCGGGTCCCCGTGCGGGGCTGGCGCAAACACCGCCAATGCGTCAATACCGAATCCGCACAACCAGTTACGGCTGTGGGAGCGGTGGCTTAAATATTGCAAGTAGCTACGGGCAGCGGCGGGGCGGGTTTGCAAAACTTTGTCCAGCAACAAGTTACGACCTGAATCGAGCGCGCGCTCCTACCCCTGCACGTAGAGTCTTGCAAATGGCAATAGAGATCAAAATAGACGGTTATGACTCCTTCGATCAGATCGCGGTCGGCGGTATGGCAGCGGTCTATAAGGCAAGAAAGATCTCCATCGACAAGGTGGTGGCGATCAAAGTCTTGTTTCCATACCTGGCAAACGACACCAGCTTCATTGACCGCTTTCAGCGTGAGGCCAAATCAGCCGCGAAGGTACAGCATGAAAACATAGTCAACGTTATCGATTTCGGGGAATCGGGTGGCTGTTACTACATTGTCATGGAATTCTACGAGGGCGTCACCATAGCGGATTTGATAAAAGACCAAACGCGAATCCCGCTGGACATCTCGGTTGCCATACTTCTCGATGTGTGTCTGGGTCTCGAGGCTGCGCACTCTCAAGACATCGTGCATCGTGACATCAAACCCGCAAATATCATCTACACCAACCGTGGTGGTATCAAAATCGCCGACTTTGGTCTGGCAAAGAAATCCGACACGATGACCGTGGTAACGCAACCCGGCAAGGTGCTGGGCACGCCGGCTTACATGTCGCCCGAGCAGGCGGCCGGCGACGCAGTTGGACCTCAGAGCGACATCTTCTCCCTCGGTGTTGTGGCGTTCGAGATGTTCTGTCAAACACGGCCGTTTGAGGGAGGTTCCTATTCGGAAGTTATCGAGAAGATTCAAACGCACGAACCGCCGATGCTCTCCAACCAAAATCCATTGATACAGCCAGATTTTCAAAACATTGTGGCGAGGATGCTCGAGAAGGATGTGACGAAACGTTACCAGAACATTTCCGAGGTTATCACCGATGTGGAGCGCGCGATGGAAACCTTCGACATCAAGCGCGACCGGCGGCGGCTCCAGAAATACCTCAGGGATCCCGACGGTTACCAAAAAGCGTTCAATGAAAAGATGGTAGCAAAGTGTCTGTCACAAGGCACCTATTACATGCAGAAGGGCAAAACTCACCTATCCGAGGCCATACACGAGTTCAAGAGAATCCTGTATCTCGATCCCACCAACGAACGCGCGCGTAAACATCTTGCCAAGATCATGTCCGAGTACCGCGACGAAGATTCAACCGTCACGCTCGACGCCGCCGATCATAAGCCGTCCCGCGACGTGACGCGCAAGCCGACAGAACCCCAAAAAGCCCACAACTCCCGGCCCCAAAAGACCCCGTCGCAAAATCGGTCGCGGTCGCGGGGACGGCGCCCGATAGTTGCCATTGTGATCGTTGTACTTGTTGTCGGTGTTGCTTTCGCCGGGTGGTGGGGTTGGCAGTGGCTCGGTCTGTCCACGGCGAACGGCGGCGCGCCGGTGGTGTCCTCTCCTACCCGGCTCACGGTTTCGGAGGGGGAAACGGTTGAATTCAGTTTGAGCGTCATGGATGCCAACGACGACTCCGTTCGCGTCTACGGCGGAAATTTGCCCGAGCGTGCCATGCTTTCGTCGTCCGGGGACTTCACGTGGAACGTGGGCTTCGATCAGGCGGGACGACACCAGGTGGACTTCTACGCGGATGATGGCAAGCAGGTGGGCAACGCCCGCACACTGATCGAAGTAATCGACAAACCCAAGGCACTATCATTTGTCAAACCGGACGACAGAACCACCGAGGTCGGCAGGATGGTCAATATCGGGCTGCAGGCGAACAGCGAGTTTGATAAGCCCGTTTCGTTCTCGCTGGAAAACGAGCCCCAGGGTATGCAAATAAGGGGCAGTCGTGTCACATGGACGCCCCGGGCGAGCCAGACGGGCGCGCACCGGATTACGGTCAGGGGAAGTGACGGGATCGCGGAGGCCACGCAGACGCTCGTGGTTTATGTGAATTCCAAGAGCGAACCGAAGGCCCAAACGCCCGAGACCGGCCGGCTGGATTGGGTGCTCCCCAAGCTGGCGAACATATACGTGGACGGTTCGCTCAAGGTCCGCGAGGACACGTATCTGTCAATCGAGCTTCCCGAGGGCAGACATACCGTCCGCGCCGAACTGCTCGACGGGATGACGGTGTTCGAGGAGGTCGTGCGTATACGAGGCGGAGTGCGGAGGACGCTCGACCCACCAATACTTGCTTACGGACGCCTATCCGTATATTTCCTCGGAGGCGTCGGAGAGTTTTTTCTAAACGGCAAGAAATTCAATCAACAACCGCCGTTCACCGGTGCTGTGGTTCCGGCCGGTCGATACACCGTGTCGTGTCGTATGTTTCGCGGCGAGGACTCGCGCGACTTTGAGATTGTTGTAAAGGAAGGTCAGAATACCATCGTCGAGTACGAGATTGGCAGCGAACCGACGATTGGTCATGAAAGAGCGGAAAATTAACGAAATAGTTGCCTGACGACCCGCGACTCTTGATGGAGGTCGAGTGATGCGATGCATGTTTTGTAGAAGATCGATGAAAGTCCTTGCGCCGATTCTCACGCTTTGTCTTCTGAGTTTGCAAGCGACGTGTTTTCTCCCTCAGGAGGTCTATGCCGGCTCCGCCGATGATCTCAAGAGCATCGAGTACAAATATTATTTTCGCGGTAATTACGAAAAGGCCATCTCAGAGTTGCGCGAGTTTCTCGAACGAAAGGACCTGACTCGAGCGCAGATCATAGAGGCACGCGAGTATCTGGCCGCGTCGATGATTCTCTCTGGGGCAAGCGAACAGGGAAAGGCCCAGTACCTGGAATTGCTAAGAATGGATGGTTCTTACAAAGGCCCCGACCCAAGCGTGTTCAAACCCATTATCATCGCGACCTACGACGAGGCAAAAACCGAATACGCATCGATGGTGATACGTTCGGTTCCCGAGACGGATGTTGCCAGCACA
>JAOTUR010000153.1 GCA_029863805.1 Candidatus Krumholzibacteriia bacterium
CACCGAGTTTTTGAATTATGCGGCACCCACCAAAGTCGCGCGCTCCCAGTTTCGCCTGGCCGATGTCATCGAGGATGCGGTTGTGTTTGCGCAGAAGGAAAACGGTGGAGATGACTTCACGGTGCAAGGAAACTACGCGCGGCGCAAAGACCTCAGTGTGGAGGCCGACCGCAACCAGCTTATGCAGATGTTTCTTAACGTCATTATAAACGCCCGCGACGCCATGCCCCAGGGTGGCGTGGTTACCATCGACCTCGAGACAAACCGAACCGACCATCAGAACACGAGCGGTCGTACCGGTACGTCGGATGTGGGCAGGGCGGTGACCGTGTCTGTTAGCGATACCGGCTGTGGTATCGAGGCTGCGAATTTGCCCAAAGTGGTTCTGCCCTTTTTCTCGACTAAATCGCAGGGAAGTGGCCTTGGCCTTGCACTGGTGCAGAAGGTCGTGGACAATCATAATGGGCGCATTCACATTGACTCGGTCCCCAACCAGGGCACCCGAGTTGAACTGGTTCTCCCCATCGCGGTGTGAGCGATCGTCACTCAAGGATACACGATGAATCCGGTTCTGCTGGTTGATGACAATCGAACCCTACTGGAAGGCATGGCCGAGGCGCTGGCGGCCGAGAATATACCGGTGTCGCTGTGCGACACGGGCGCCGGGGCCCTAAAGACCTTCAAGCAACGCGAATTCGCGCTGGTGGTCACCGATCACAAGCTCCCCGACACCAACGGGGTGGCCCTCATGAACGAGCTACGGGCCCAGCGGCCGGAGACGGTATTCATCGTCATCACCGCCTATGGGACGGTCGATGTGGCCGTCGAAGCCATGAAGGCGGGCGCATTCGATTTTGTAACCAAACCTTTTGACGCCGATGAACTGGTGGTCAAGGTCAAGAGAGCGCTCGAACAGTACGCGTTAAAGGAAAAGGTCAGTCGGCTGTCGCAAGAAACGGCGATGCTACGCCGTGAAATCAAGGGCCATTTCGACGACAGTCAGATTGTGGGAGACTCACCGGCACTCAACCAAGTCAAAGAGAGCGTCGAGCAGATGGCGGGTAGCAAAACCGCTGTGCTCATCCTGGGCGAGACCGGTACCGGCAAGGAATTGGTGGCCCGCGCCATTCATTACCACAGCAAACGGCGCCACGGTCCATTTATCCCCGTCAACTGTGCCATGTTCTCCGAATCCCTGGTGGCAAGCGAGCTTTTTGGGCACGAGAAGGGGGCCTTTACCGGCGCCGACCGACGCAAGCTGGGCCGATTCGAATTGGCCCATAACGGTACCATCTTTCTCGACGAAGTGGCCGAGCTGCCGCCCGCCGTGCAAGCGAAATTGCTCAGGGTTCTGCAGGAGCAGGAATTCGAACGCGTGGGCGGTAGCGAAACCATCAAGGTGGACGCGCGCGTTATCGCGGCGACCAATCGCGACCTGGAGGCGGAGGTGCGGAGGGGAAGTTTCCGCGAGGATCTCTATTACCGACTAAACGTTATTCCGTTACAGCTGCCGGCGCTTCGCCAGCGTCGTGAAGATATCCCCAGACTTACGGAACATTTCTTACGGCGCTATGCCAAGGAGAACCACAAAGAAATCCGTCGCTTCACCGAGTCGGCCATGAACATGCTGATGCGGTACGATTGGCCCGGCAACGTGCGCGAGCTCGAAAACGTCGTCGAGCGTGGTGTGGTCCTCAGCCGTGGCGAGTGGATAGAGGAGTCGGCGTTGCCGTTTGGTGCGCAAACCGCACCGCCCGGGCAGTCGCACAAGAGCGACACGCTCGCCGAGCGTGTCGAGGACTACGAGAGCCAAATCATCCGCGGTGCCCTCGACGCATGCGGCGGCAACACGACAAAGGCTGCGGAGCGGCTGGGCATAAGCCGCAGCACGCTGCGCTACAAGATCGAAAAGTATTCGTTGTGAGGCGTCACTCGTCGGAATGAATCACATGACAACAGTTTGCACCACGATACTGCTTCTCTTGCTGATCACTGGCTTCGCCGTTGCAGCGACCTGTGACTCCGCCGATATCGCGCGTTGGGAAAGCGAACGCGGCGGCACGCTGGAGCGGCTGACCGCGATCGAGACCGACATGTCCGGACTGCGTGCAGAACTGCACACGCTAGCGGCGCAAATCGATGACGAAAAGGCACGGGAGCAAAGCGGCGGACCATTTAGCCGGCGCAAACTGGAGAAGTTACTCAAAGAATCGCGGTCGACGGCGACGGCCTTGGAGCGTCTCGCCGCCGAGAGGAGCACGGTCGAGGCACAACGGGATCGTCTGGGCGGCGAGCTACACGAGTGCTATGGCGTCCGGGTCACCTCATTGCTCGAATCCATGGTGTCATCGGTGCGCGCCAAACACTACGGCGCCGCGGCACAAAAACTGCAGCAGGTTCGGGAACTCGAACTCAAGATCAGCAGCCTCGAGCCCCCGCGCGCCGAGGTTTCGTACCCCCCCATCTCGGAAGAGTTTATTCGTAGCTCGCTGCCGAGCTTCGAGGAGCGGACGTTTCTCTTGGACACCATGAGCGACCTTTACGACAGGGCCCGTCGCGACAGCGTCGCGATAGGACGCCAACTCGCCGATGTTCGCAAGGGTATCGGACTAAAAGAAGACCTGTTGCGTCTCATCGAGGAGGCATCGGGAGCCGCCGCCGATGGCGGCACCTTCTTTGACGAGTTTGGCACAGACAAGGTCACGATAGAGATCGAGGAGCTAAAACGCGAAGAGGCGCGCCTCGCCAGTGCGCTGGCCGCCGCGGTAGATGCGATGGGTTACTACCGGGATCGTGCCGAGTTTCTACATCAGTTGGTGGGACAGAATGCGGAGTGAAACGATGAGCGCATCGACACCCATGAAGATTATGGCAATAATGGTGGCTGCGGTGACGTTTGGCGCGGCCGCGGCGGATGCGGAGCTCAAGTGGAAGAACCGTTACGTGGGGTTTTCGACCGGCTATGACTCCAATGTCAATCGTGTCTCCTCCGATGCGGCACCACCCGGAGTCGAGATACAGGATGATGCACGCTTTGTGGGCTATGGAGCGCTAGGTTTTCAATATCAGCTCGAGAAGCGGCTCGAAGCCGGCCTGGACCTAAAGCCGTACTATATAAAGTACGCCGGTGAGGAGCGTTTCGACCGGGGAGACGCACTGCTGGCGGCATACACCAAGGTCAGGCTATCGAACCAGTGGTCGCTCGAGTTCACGGACCGGTTCCGTGTGACCGCCTACCCCAATCGCAGCGGATGGGATCGTTTTTTCAACTCGCTCCGATCGAAGGTCGTCTTTCGCCCCTCCGGGCGATGGTGGACCTCGCTGCAGTACCGAAGTCTCTACCGCGACAACCCGCGCAGCAACCTCGACTACAGTTATGCCAACGGTATCGCGGCCTCCGTTCACGTGAGCGCGACTACCCGGTTGAGCGTCGTGGCTTTGGGGCAAATCGATTTTCAGACCGTGCGTTTTTTGTTTCCACGCGATGAATCGGGTGAGCGGTCATGGATCGATCTATCCTTTAGGTATTTGCTGGGCAGAAACACACTGCTCATGGGAAAGTACATGTTTCAACACGACGACATGGGCATTGTCTTTGCGCAAGGGACCGACTTCGACAAACTCGGCGATGCCGCGGAAGATGCCACCGATGGGATTTTCCAAAGCATTCGCTTTCTGGAGGCCACCGATTTCAACTTTGATAAGCACCTGTTCATTCTATCCAGTCATACCAGTCTGAACGCCGGATCGTTCGTCGATATCTTGCTTCTCTACCAGCACAAGCACCTGCAAGAGCCCGTGCTCGAGCGGGCCGACCGGCCGGATCGCGTGGATGACACCTTTGTCACCCAGGTGGGGTACGAGCGGGCGATTGCCCAAGCGTTGTCCCTTATGCTTCACCTCCGCTACGAGACCAACGACTCCAACGATCCCGATAACGACTTCTGGTTCGTCACCAGCGGTGTGGCGCTCAAGTACTCCTTCTAGGAACCGCGGACTTTGGAATGACTCCCGCAGCGGGAGTGACAACACGGGGGCCGTCTCTCCGCCAGCCCTGGAGTTCTCCTACCCTCGGTGATGACCGCTAAAACCTGCCATCGGTGCGGCGAATTTTCACCGGTTGTGTAACTTGTTTATAGAATTGGGCTTGCTCCCAGTCTGCGGCGATACGTGAACCCCGCACCGGCGAATAGTCACCGTGTCGACCCCCCGCCACAGCCGGTGCCCGAGCAGGCAACTTACATAATAACAATCAGTTACCATCATTCGCGCCCGCCGGCAATAGCTTGGCGTCGCGGTTGCGATGGAGTCGGTATCGGCCAAGTGGCCTTTACCAACCCAAGGAGGGGTAATCATGCGAGTCCTAAGAACCATCACCGAGCGAGCCTGGCTGGCCAACTTAATTGCGTTGGTCGCTTTTTTCGCTCTTTTGAGCTCGTGCAGCTCGGATTCTCCAACCGGTCCCGGTAGCTCCGCGCCTGGGTCCATGACCATCATGTCGCAGCGCGACACCGACGGCGACGGCATGATCGACCTGGTCGATCCTGACGACGACAACGACGGCGAGTCCGACGACATGGATAGCGATGACGACAACGACGGCATCCCGGATGACCAGGAAGAGGACTCCGACGATGACGGCACCATTGATGATCACGACGACGACTTTGTCAAGATCGAGGGTACCATTTCGGCCAAGGGCGATAGCCAAATCGTGGTCTTCAATATCGTCGTTCGCATCAACGCCGAGACTCGGATCTTTGGCGAATTCGACGAGGCGCTCACGTTCGATGCGCTGGCGGTACAGATGCGGGTCGAGGTATACGGCATTCTGAATGCCGACAATTCGGTAACGGCTGTAAAAATAGAAATCGAAGACGACCAGGAAGACGAAATCAATCCCGCGTTACTCCAGGAGGGAGACTTCGTGCAGGTTAAAGCGTTTGCCGATAACCAGGGCGGCTACGCCCTGCTCGAAGTCGTTCGGCACATGCCCCAGGATCACTTCGAGTACGAGGGCGCCCTGGAGGGCGCAGGAGCCGATGCGGTGACGCTGGGTGGCGTCGACTTTATGGTGGATGGCGGCACCGAGTTCAGGGACGAGGCCCATACCGGCAAGACGCTCGCTGATCTCGCCGCCGGAGATCGGGTCGATATAAACGCGACTTACATTATCAGCACCGACAAGTACCATGCGGATCGCATTCGTACCGAAGACAACGGCGAGTCGTTTCTGAAGGTCGAGGCGACGGTGTCTGTGATCAACATGACCGAGCGCATTCTTGTGGTCGGTGGCGTTACTGTGCACTTCTAAACAAACCGAGGCGCCCACGCGCCTTGCTGCAACCGCCAATGAGGACGTCGGGAACACACCATGTGGTATTCAACAGCAAAGAAACGAGCCAAGACAGCGTGTTTCCGCTTGTTACTGATAGAGCTCGGCGTCCTCATCCTTCTCACTGGATGTCGGTCCGATGCGGTCGGTCCCGGATCCAGCGGCAAAGGCGGGTCGCTTAGAATCGAGGGCGATCGTGCCGAAGTCGAAGGCTATATTCAAAGCCTCTCGCCGAGTCGCCTCGTCGTTTTCAACACCACCGTCCTGGTCAACGATCTTACCGAAATACGAGCGGAGCACGGTGCTCACATGACATTCTCCGATCTGCTGGTAGGCATGTGGGTAGATGTGAGGGGTGCCTTTGTCGATGGGGTGGTCGTCGCCGAACGCATTGAGGTCGAGGACGAGGCCGAGGCGTCAGGCCCCACGACCATTGATTCCAGCCATCTTTAAGCAAATACAGGACAGTCTTCGTACGTGTTCGGTAGTCAGAAGTGACTTTGCAAGGTGAGGTCCGCTCGGTTATGATCGCTTGGTTGGACGGTGTGGTATGCGCGGCTCCAAGAAACACAAGAACCGGTTAGGTAGGTGAAGGGCTTGGGAAAAAGCAGCATTCCAAAAAGTCTTTTGCTGAGCGTCGTTTCGTTCGCCGTCGTGTTTGTTGTCGCGGAGCTGGCTACACGACTCATTTTTGAGTCCAACACCGTACTGAACGTGAATATCGGGGGCTTTAAGGCCTACCACCCGACCCGCCGCACACAACTCAAGAAGAACTACCATAGAGGTCGGGTCTCGATAAACTCACACGGTGTGTCCGGCCCTGAGTTCAGTATCGAGCCCGAACCCAAAACCGCGCGGGTGCTCGCGATCGGTAATTCGGTCACATTCTCGCCAGCGCCAAGAAACTACCCGCGGGTTCTAGAGGAGCAGCTTCGCGCGTCCTTCCCGAACGGATCGATCGAAGTCATCGCTGGGGCGGTGCCTGGGTATAGCTCCTATGATGCGCTCGATTGGTACAACGAGTTCCTGCACCGGCTCAACGCCGATATCACCCTCATTATGCTGGGGTGGAACGACATGGGACAGTATCACCCCTTTGGGCTGCGATACAAAGTAGAAGCGCTCTACCAACACAGAACGCTGCTCGGCCGGCTCATGGAGCGTTTTTATGTGCTGCGCGTACCCTACTTTTTTGCCGGCCGGTTGGAACGCTCACGTCCCATCAACCGCTCAGCTCTGACACCCGCGGAAGAGCGGGTAATGGGCGGGTTCGTCCCGACCCATTTCGAGAAAAACCTCGAAGAGCTGATCACGCGGTCACGAGCGGATGGGAGCGAGGTCTATCTGACGGCGCTGGCCGGATTGCTTGCGTATCCGCCCACAGACGAGGAGCTCGAACGGCTTCATTTTCCGCGAAACACGGGCAGAAAGCTCGCGCTCTACCAGGCGATTTACGATGCCTATGTTGCGAGTCTGGATCGGGTGGCCGCGAGAACGAATACGCCGATTATCGATCTTCGTGAGCTGATCCGAACACCGGAAGACCGACTGATTTACAGGGATGCGATGCACGTTAACGAGGAAGGGGCCGTGCGCTACGCAACGTATATCGCCGAAGCCGTTCGCCCCGCGGTCGAAGCGCTGTTGGCGTCGAAGCGCCGCGACGCGGCTCTCGAATAACGCCGACGTCCTCGCCTAACCGGGGCGGGCAGCGCTTGCGATTGAGAACAACGACCGTTCGAAAAATTCTGGCGACGGGTGGGCGCATTTTCATGTCTATCAATTGTCGATGAATAATTAGATAAGTAATAAACACAAAATCGGTGGGGTCGGTTCGGGTTCTCGCCGGATGGGAGGGACGTTTCTTCTAACCGGTGGGCTCGCCGGCCGCAGCAAAGGCCGACCGGGCGGCGCCCAGCGCTCGCCGCCGCCTCGAATGCTCCTCCGCCGACGAGACGCCACGTGAGCCGAGGCGACGTCTTGCGAACAGGGGCCTCGAGGCCTATACTTATAAGGTGCCCGGCTAACGATATCCGGGCTTGTGACCATGAACGCCCATCGATTGATACTCCTGACCTTCATCGCCTGTCTCGCCTGGGGTGAGGGCCACGCACAGGCGCCGGACAAGGTGTCGCCGGCGTTGCGGCGTGTCTTGAGCCGGGCGAACGGCGATGACCCGCTGAAGACCTGGGTCTTCTTTAGCGATAAGGGCGATCGCCTATCCGAGAAACTGGCCGAGGCCGAGCGCAACCTCACACCGCGAGCCCGCGCGCGTCGCGCGCGCAATCGGGGTGCAGACAACTTGGTTGATACCTACGATATCCCGGTCGACCCCGGGTACGTCGCACAGGTTTCGCGGCGTGCCGTGCGTCTGCGGCACACGTCACGTTGGTTGAACGCGGTCTCGATCGACGTCGAGGTAGGAGCGGTAGACGCGATCGCTGCGCTGCCCTTCGTGCGCAAGATGGATGTGGTGCGCGCCAGCCGCGCCCCGCTTCCCGAACCCGATGAGGCACCGACCGGCCCCGCCCCGCCGCGAGCACCGTCCGATTTCTTGCTCGATTACGGCAACTCGCTTACCCAGAACAATCAGATCAACGTGCCGCCGCTGCACGACCAGGGTTACAACGGAAGCGGAGTGACGATCTGTATGATGGATGCGGGATTCAACAACTTGCAGCACGTGGCCCTGCAGGGTCTGGACATCCTGGTCACCCACGACTTTGTCAACGGGGATAGCATCGTGTCCGATCAGGCTGGGCAGATGGGCACGGGGAACCACGGCACCTGGACGCTGAGCGCCATCGGCGGTTATGCGCCGGGGCAGCTGATCGGTCCGGCGTGGGGCGCCACATATATCCTCGCCAAAACCGAGAACACCTCGTGGGAACGCCACATTGAAGAGGACGACTGGGTGGCGGCCGCCGAGTGGGCGGACGTTCTGGGTGCGGACATCATCTCGAGCTCGGTGGGCTACTCAATCGGCTTTACCGACGGAGAATCCGACTACGCGTGGACGGACATGGATGGCAACACGACCATCGTGACCATCGGAGCCGACATCGCCGCCAGCCGCGGAATCCTCGTGGTCAATTCCGCCGGCAACGAGGGCCCGGTGGCCTCGCCGGCGAATACGTTGATCGGACCATCCGACGG
>JAOTUR010000154.1 GCA_029863805.1 Candidatus Krumholzibacteriia bacterium
ACCCGGCGGGCTATCCCGACCCCACCCCCCCACCTGATGGTGGTGCCGCTGCGATCGCGGAGCCCGCCGCACGAGATGGCAGATTACCCGTGATGTCGCGATCGGCAATGTTCGGGCCGATCCCAGAAGAACGCACTGAAACTCAACAAGTTAAGGTTGCTCATTCGAATACCCGAGGGGTGCGCCACCGAGTTTGGCCGGGGGTCCCATTATTGCTGTGCCAATGCCACAGCACAGTCACGCACAGCTGACCATATACGATCCGTCGGGAAGGCGGGTGGCCACGTTGGTCGATGAGGTTCGCGACGCGGGACCCAACGAAGTCATGTGGAATGGTACAAATGATTCAGGGAATCCGCTGGCCACCGGCGTCTACTTCTACAGACTCAATGTCAGAAACGAGGTGATCACTAAGAAGCCCCTGTTGCTCAAATGATCACACCATCGCGGTGCTAACTAAATCCGACAGAATGAGGCCTCGCGGGATGCCAGATACACGAGGCCGGTGGGAACCGCTGAACTTCGGCGGGTGCACACCGGTCGCCGTCAAAACGCGAGCCCCGGTCTTGGATGCCCCACGGCGAGGGCGGACAAAGCGTCTGCACGGCGTACGAACCGATCCCTCGTGCGAGTCTGATCAACCAGCAAAGGATCGCCCGAATGAAGCTAGCTTTTGCGTTGTGTCTGGCCCACCTGTTCTTGTTGTTGTCCGTTTGCTATGCACAGATTACCCCACCAAAACCAGGCGTAGACCTCCCCCAGGCCTACTTTGATCGCGTCTCCAGCGACAAGACCGCCTTTCAATTCAAGAACGCCTGGATCCAAAAGACACGACGGGTAAAAGAAACCCGTCAGCGCTTTCTGGAAGGCTTACGCGGTGACTCCAGGGGGCTCGCCAGTTTGTCGGATGATATGAAACGGTCGATCGTGGTTTCCGGCACCGTCTCTGTGCCGGCTATACTCGCGCAGTTCGCCAACACCGCGGCCACACCCTACCCGGCCAGCCGGCTGCGGCGCCAGCTATTCGATGGACCGTGGTCCACGGGGACCATGGCCGAGCTGTATGCGGAGATGTCCAACGGCAACATCACCCTAACCGGTGAAGTGTACGATTGGATAACGCTTCCGCAAAACGACACATTCTACGAGGGCGGCAGTGGATGCTATGGACTGTGCGGATCCGCCAGGACGGGACAGTTCATTCTCGACATCCTGACGGCGTCCGATGCATCGATCGACTTTGGCCAGTACGACAACGACGGACCCGATGGTGTCCCCAATTCGGGGGATGACGATGGGTTCGTCGACTTCGTGGCCTTTGTGCATCCAGAGATCGGAGCCGAGTGCGGAGGTAACGACAATTTGTGGTCGCATCGCTGGATCGTCCAAGGCTGGCCCGAGTTCTCCGGCCCATGGCAGACCAACGACAGCCGTGCCGGCGGCGGAAACATTCTGATCCAGGACTACACGATTCAACCCGCGTTGAGTTGCGGTGGCTCAACCATCGAGATCGGCGTCTTCTGTCACGAGTTTGGGCATGCTTTTGGACTCCCTGATCTCTACGACACCGACGGCGGCGGCGAGGGCATCGGTCATCACGGTTTGATGGCCACGGGCAATTGGAATACACCCGAGAATCCCTCACATATGTCGGCGTGGTCGAAGATGGAGTTGGGGTGGGTGATCCCCGTTGAAGTGGGTGGCCCGGCTCGGTCCTACACGATCAACAACGTCAACCAGACCGGAGAGGTTTACCGGCTCGATGTGGTCGAAGAGAAATTCAGCCGTCGCAGTGTCGATCCCATCGCCGGCTCGTTCTCGCTCCACTGCGGTCTGACCGATGCCGAAGCCAACAATCGCAACTGGCCCGCGAGCGGGGGTTACGGAAACGGCTGGCGGGAATCGATCGTTCGGGATTTTTCGTACGACGGTACCGGCCCCGTGGCGCTGCAATTCGACTTGAGTTACGACACGGAGCTCAACTTCGATGTTGCCCGTATACGAATCGACGTCAATGGTAACGTGACTACAGTGAGGAGCTACACCGGCAACGGCTCGGCAAGCGGTGTGGCGGTCGACCTGACCCCTTACCTCGACGGTAGTGGCGCCACCAGTTACCAACTCATTGCCGAGTTGGCTTCTGACTACTCGTGGTCCGACGAGGACGGCAACTATAACTCGGGAAGCGGCGGCCCTTTCAAGCTCGATAACGTCTCGGTGACCGGCGGTGGTGAGAATTACTTTTGCGATTTCGAGCAGAACGAAGGTGGATGGCACCACGACGCGACGGGGAGTCGCCCCAGCGAGTTTTTTCTGGTGGAGAACCGCAGCAAGGCCGGTCAGTTTGATCAAGCGTTGGATGCCGAAGGGCTCTTTGTCTGGCATGTCGAAGAGAACGTGATGCACTCGAGTCTCGGCAACTCGGGCGGCACCGGCGGAACGACAAACCTCCGTCCGGCTGGAGTCACCCTGGAAGAAGCCGATGGGCTCGCACAGATTCTAATGGGGATCAACCGGGGTGATGCCGGGGACGTTCGTCCGGGATCGACCAACAGCCGTACCTTCGACAACACCACCAATCCAAACAGCACGAGCCACAATGGATCGGCAACCCAGATTCTGATCGCCGACATCAGTGATCCCGGGCCACAAATGACGGCGACCCTGCGCGCTGGATACCTTCCTCCGACCGTTGGCTCTGTCTCACCGACCTCGGGCAATTCCGAAGAGGTGATTGCCATTTCGGATCTTTCCGGCACCGGCTTTGTCCATGGCGCGACCTTTCTCTTGCGCGATGAGAGTATGACCGAGCACGGCGCTTCCAATGTGTCGTGGATCGGCGAGAACAAGCTCGCCGGTGACCTGGACCTGACGGGCGTCCCGGCGGGTAGCTACGACCTGCTGGTCCGCAACCCCGATGGCCAGGAGGCGATACTGTCGGGTGGTTTTCAAGTCAACTCAACGGTGCCGGTGCTCATCCAGGACTTCGCCGCCACAGCAACGGGCACCTCGGTGGAGCTTACCTGGCAGATCTGGAGCGACGAAGCGATTCAGGGCTTCCGAGTCCTGCGCCGGCAGACGGCGGCTATAGCCACGGAGACCCTCAACGCATCACTCATCGCTCCGCACCTGCGCCGCTTTGTCGACGAGGTTTTTCAACCCGCAACGAGTTACCACTACATCCTGCTGGTGGTGCTGCGCGACGGATCCGAGCTGAGGTCGCAGTCGGTTACAGCGCGCACGGCGTCTTACGCGCTCGAGCTCCACCAAAACGAGCCCAATCCATTCAACCCGTCAACGCGTATCCGCTTCTCCTTACCACAAAGGACCCATGCCCGTTTGGTCATTTATGATCCGTCGGGCAGGCGGTTGGCTACACTGGTGGATGAGATTCGCGGCCCCGGAGTCCAACACGTGGTGTGGGATGGCCGTAACGAATCCGGCGCCTCCGTGGCCAGCGGGGTCTACTTCTACCGACTCGATGTCCAGAGCAGGGTAATCACCAAGAAGCTTCTGTTGCTCAAATGATGGTGATGCCGAACGAACCGTGCGGCCTTCCATCCATGCGGACGGCCGCGCCCATCCGTGCGCTCCCCCACCGCTCCACCGAACTCGTCACCCAAGGCAGGCGGCTTATGACATAAGCCGCCTGCCACACCGTCTCTGCGCAGGGTCTCCGACCGAGACACGCAAATCTCGATATCTGGTGCCGGGCCAGCCGTCCGGCACCGGGATTGCACTACACCACCGCGGCACGTCTCTGGGGATGACAGCATCGATATAATCTAAACAATGACAACCTGTTAGGGGTTTGGATTGCCGGACCACGCCAACTCCGGTGACCGAAAACGCAACGCGCGCTGGGCAGAATGTTTCCGGCGTGGCCTCGGGCGTGTTCCTTGTAGTTGGGAAGACTACGTGATTTCGTTCACGAGCAAACCGCGCATCTCCGGTCTGGTCGCCGTCATCGTGCTTCTCGGGGTCCCCTTCAGCACTACCGGCGGTCGTGTACTGGCCACTGCCACTCCGTACAATGTCCTGTACGAGTTCACGGGCAATAAGAACTGCCCCAATAGCAACGACGATGTGACCACACAACCCCCGTATGCCACGTTCTCGCCGCTGACCATGGTCGGGGTGATCTGTGACAAGCCCAGTGACGATCACCGCTCCTCGTCATGGGCACAGACCGCGTTCCGCGGTACCGGCCAATATCTTTCCTTCACGGTCTCCGCAACCACAGGACATAGCCTGTCCTTTGCGGCATCGGACGTCATGGGCTTTATGTCATCGATTACCGTCAACGGGCCCACCGATGGCGAGGTCTTCTGTAGCGTCGACGGACAGGCGTTCCAGTCGATGGGTTTTTTCTTGACCAACTCATTGGTCATTCTGCCCATGCCAAAAGTCGTCAAAGCGAGTTCGGTTGAGTTCAGGTTCTATGCCTGGAAGGCGGCCGCAGCCAATGGAGTCCTCATCCTCGACAACATCACGGTGGCCGGGTCGACAAGCCCCGTCAACTCCACCGGTATGGCCATTTGGCGCCGCAGCGGCTCATCGGCGCCCAGGTACAACACCTGGGACGGGTCAACGTTTGGCACGGCTGCCAACTCCGCCAATGTTGGCGAGTGGAGAAACTTGGCGGCCGCCGCGGCACCGACCCGTGATGAAGTCATCGTTGTCGGCGTCGACGCCGCCGGAGACATCACGGGTCAGATGTGGGACGGTAACGCGTGGACTCCGATACCCTTCAACCCTTTGGCTAACTCAAGCTTCAGCGATTACGTGTTGTTTGACGTCGCCTACGAATCACAGAGTGGCGATGCCGTTCTCGCGTGGGGCAACGGCACCGGTGGAGGTTCTAGTGTGTCGTATGCCGTATGGAACGGCGCGGTGTGGCTTTTGCCCGCCGATATCGGAATCTCCGTCATGGGCGAGACCCGTCACCTGCGACTCGCCGCGCATCCGAACAATGACGAAATGGTGCTGGTGGCAAACAATGACGCTGGCGCGGGCGCCAGCTTCGCAGTGGTCTGGGACGGGTCGACCTGGGGAAACGCCCAGTTGTTGAGCAACCCGTCAGCCGGTGTCACCGACCTGTGCGTCGCCTACGAGCCGCAGCGGGGCAACGCGATGGCGGTCTACGGCAAGTCGGGCTTCACTGTCAATGCCTACTACCGGGTTTGGAACGGGGCTAACTGGACTAGTGAAGACTCCGTCGTCGTAACAGGCGGGGTGTCATTCCCTCCGCAATCACTGAAGCTCGGGTCTGATCCTGCCAGCAACCGTATCGCTCTCGGCGCATCGACCTATGGTGGCGCCGGTCGCGTCTGGCTGAGCATCTGGGATGGTAACCTGTGGGAGCCAACCACCGTGATCGGAACGGTGGGCACAGAAGCCCCGGTTGCTGTTGGTTTCATCGGTGATTCGGGGGAGGCAATGGTCGCCCACCGAACCAATACTAGCACCCAGGTTGCCTACCGAACATGGACTTCTGGGGGTGGATGGTCCGGTGCCCAAAGCGGCCCGGAGCTGGGCGACGACGCAACCTCCCTTACCCTTTCCCCTCACCCGCTTTACGACCGCCTCATGCTCTCGGCGCAGGACGCGGCTCGGAATATGACCTACGTCCAGTGGGATGGCACATCGTGGGGCACGCCGAGCCAACAAGAAGTCGATACCGGAGAAACCCTCACCCGCCCCTTTGCCTTCGTGTGGACACCCGCTCCGCCCTATAACCCGCCTTCGGTTGTCGCCGCCATCGCGGATACGACCGTCGACGAAGACTCGCCTCCCCTGGACGACTACCGAGATCTAAACGATGTCTTCTCCGATAGCGAAGACGGAGATTCGCTGTCGTTTACGATTCAAAGCAACAGCAACTCGGGACTGGTCATCGCGGCAATTGATCCCTCCGATAGCACGCTCGATCTCGCCTTGGTTCCGGACCGACGTGGTGTGGCCACTATTATCATTCGCGCGACCGACTCCAGCGCAGGCTTTGTCGAGGACACGCTGGTGGTGACGGTGGTCGCCGCGGATATGCAAATGGCGACCGGTCGTCACCTGGGCAATGGCATAGCGGGTTGGCCCATCGCCAATGTCGGGTTCCAACCCGATGTCGTGTTTATCAAAGGCGACAACACCGATCCCACGGTGGTCAGGACCTCGACCATGGTCGGCGACGCCGCCAAGGAGCTCGGGCCCAACAACGCGCTCACGAGCAACCTGATCATGTCGCTCGATGCCGATGGCTTTACCATCGGCTCCAACCAACAGGTCAACAGTGCCGGTGTGACCTACTACTGGGTCGCGTTCAAGGCCGCCACCGGGGAGATGGTCGTGGACACCTACCCGGGCCTTGGCGGCGACGACCGCAGCATTCCGGGAGTGGGGTTCACGCCCGAGTATGTGATCGTGATGAACGAAGGCGGCGCAGTCGCGATGCAGCGTTTCTCGGCACAGGTGGGCGACAACAGCTTGCCCTTTGCCTCCAGTGACCCGAGGCCCGACAGGATCCAGGCCCTCGAAGCGGACGGGTTTCAGGTCGGCCAGCACAATACGGTAAACGAAGGGGGGCAGACGTTTCATTACGTGGCATGGAAAACGGTGCCGGGAAGAATTGCCGGCAGTCTCCATCTCGGCACGGGCGGTGACGACCACGATATGAACGGCGTCGGCTTTCAGCCGGACTTCCTCATTATATCCGCCCAGGGCAACGTCTCGCCCACGGCGCATCGTCCCTCCTCACTCGGTGGTGACAACACACTCCTCGTCGATGACGTGACCTTTAACGACGGGGTACAAACATTCTTGCCCGACGGCTTCCAGCTCGGCCAGGACGACGCGGTCAATCGCGCCGGAGAGATCTACTTCTGGGTCGCCTTCAATTCGGTGGAGACGCTTGACCTCGCGTTGCGCAAGACCGTGCTCGACACCACTGCCAACGAGGGCGACACCCTGAGCTACTCCGTGGTGGTCGCCAATCGCGGTCCCGAAGCGGCCACCGGAGTAGTGCTAACCGATCTCCTACCCGCCGGTGTGAGTTATCTTGCCAACAGCGCCAGCCAAGGCCCCTACACCGACAGCACTGGGGTGTGGAGTGTTGGCGGCATCGCCAATGGCGATAGCGCCACACTGACACTCACCGCCACGGTCGATTCGGGAACGGGCGGGTCGATCATCACCAACACGGCCGCGATCACCGCCGTAGACCAGCTGGATTCTCTAAGCGCCAATGACACCGACACCGCCACCGTCACGGTGCAGAGTGTGGATCTCGAGACGGTAAAAAGCGTCGACATCACCACGCCCGATGAGGGCGACACCATAAGCTACACCGTCATCGTGTCCAATAACGGCCCCGACGATGCCGCGATGCTCCAGTTGAGTGATACGCTACCGACCGCGGTGACATACATCTCGCACAGTGCCAGCAATGGCAACTACAATTTTGCCTCTGGACAGTGGAACATCAATTCCCTACCCAATGGCGATGCAGACACGCTCACCATCACGGCCAGCATCGATGTGGAAACCGCCGGTACTACCATCATGAACACGGTGGCGATTGACTTCGCCGAACAAGCGGACCCCAATCCCACAAACGATATCGACTCTGTGGCTGTCGTCGTGGCGAGCGCTGATGTGGCTTTGACCAAAACTGTCAGTCCTGTTGTCACCAACGAAGGGGACACGATCACATACATGATTACGGTCTCTAACAGCGGCCCTCAGAGTGCACCGAGTGTGGCGGTCGCAGATACGCTACCGACCGGAGTCACTTACGTGACCAGCACCTCCAGCCAGGGCAGCTACGATGTCGGCACAGGGGTGTGGACGGTAGGCAGTGTCGACAGCGCCACCAGCGATACGCTCGCCGTCACTGCCATCATCAATGCCGGCGTTGCCGGTTCGACGATCAGTAATTGGGCCGCAATCACCACAACCGGCCGCGGGGACCCGGATGGCAGCAACGACGCCGACACGGTGAGCATCGACGTTACCAGCGCGGATCTCGCCGTCGCCAAGACCGTCGACACGGGGGCACCCGCCGAGGGTGACACCGTCGCTTACACAATAATGGTCTCCAACGCTGGCCCCGATACCGCCACCGGTATCGAGATCACAGACTCGCTGCCTGTCGGCTTAACCTATGTTTCGCAAATGACCACTCAGGGCAATTATGACAGCACGACCGGGGTGTGGGCCATCGCCAATGTGGCCAACGCGGCCAGCGACACTCTGATACTTATCGTCGCCGTCGACGCCGGGACGGGTGGCTCGACCATCAACAACACGGCGGCGGTGACCCAAGCCGATGTGGGCGATCCCGACGCAAGCAACAACAGCGATACCGCGGGCATCAACGTAAACGACGGACCCGTCGTGGCCAGCGCCATTCCGGATACGACGGTCAGTGAAGACAGTGCGCCCGTGGGCAACTACAGGGACCTAAACGACGTCTTCACCGATGTGGAAGACGGCCGC
>JAOTUR010000155.1 GCA_029863805.1 Candidatus Krumholzibacteriia bacterium
TACACAACCCGCGGATATCAGTTTGATGATCGTCGGTACTTCCTCTCCTCTCGACCCAATAAAACGGAGGTTGACACCAGCCGCTTCCATATCACTTGAGTAGAACGGCTTTTGTTGTCACTTTCTCGCTACCGCTCACGAGTTGCAGGAAGTAGACCCCGCTCGGCAAGCCGTCGGCGACAAAGGTGGCGCGGTGCTCTCCCGCATCCTTCCATCCATCGACGACGGTGGCCACCTTCTGCCCGGCGACGTTGAAGACATACAGCTTTGCCACCGCAGGTTGTGGCAGAGAGTAGGTAACGAACGTCGAGGGATTGAACGGATTGGGACCGGTCACGTTGAGCGAGATAGGGCTCACGGTCCTGGAACCGCGTCGGCCCCTGAATCCATCGCTGAGCGTCCGCAAAAAGGCCACGATCGCAAATTCAGCTTCCTCGGCCAGCTGAAGATCGCCCAGCGGAACACCCTCGAGAAGCTCGCGATTCACATTTACGTCAACCTCGGGTGGCGGCCAGTTTTCTTCGGCAACATCCCGAGTGTTATAGAAGTGAACCACCTGTAGCAGTGTCTTGAAGACACCGTTGTGCATGTACGCCTTGGGAAACCCATTGCCCGGGCGCTTGTCTACGTTTCGCAGCGTGGGCACCTTGAATTTACCGTCATTTTCGGCGGCAAGATGCTGCCACTCGGGACGGCTCCTCAAGAAATTACCCAGACCGAAATCCACGAAGTCATCACCCAGTGGGTTGATCGGTGAACCATCGTCGAGAAACACCTCGTCCATGTCGTAGAATGGGTTCTCCGGGTTGCGAGGAACGCCGATGTTGTCGTAGGTGAAGTCGGTGAAGAGCGGCGCAGACCCCCCCGGTCCAGGGACGTGGCTGACGTGGCAAGGGGCGCAGTATTCGCCGTACTCGATCAGTCCATCCCACTCTATATCGGTGAGAATGTTGTTCGGGTCGAGCGCGCTCTTGGCGCCTTCGGCCAATCCACACTCTTCGGGAGTGTTACCCGCCCCGACACAGTCGGCCCAGTAAAGGTCGAACTTGGAGGAAAACTGATCGACCTCGCTCGATCCCTCATACGCCGCGATGGCCAGTCCGATGCGGCCGTAGTTCATGTCGATCTCTGCTTCGGTCTCGTAAGCAATGGGCTCTCCCCATACCATCTCCCACAGCCCCGTGTATTGCCCCGCGGCCACCTTCTCCAACACGGCACGCTTGCTGGGGTTATTCTGCTCGACGGGATTCAAGAACGGTCCCAGCGCCTGATCCGCGGCCGGACTGCCCAGCACTTCTCCGGTCGCACGACCATCCCAGAAGGCGCCACCAACGAAGTGGCCTTCCTCTTCATCGAAGTGGAATATGGGACTCTGCGTGAAATACGCGTTGGCAGGCGGCTTGCGATCGCCAAAGCGTTGGGGAGCCGCTCCCGGGTAGACGGCGCCACCCAGGTTGAAACCCGGGACGGGGCCCGTAAAGCCGACTCTGGGTCCGTGGCATTCGGCACACGCCATCGAGTTCGGCTCAGAGATCTTGTCGAAGAACAGAAGCTTGCCCAGTTCCTCCATCGGCGTCAGGCTACCGGCCCGTGCTAGCGCCGTCGTGCCCACCACGAGGAATAGGGCAAGGACAACCATCGTGCAATTTCTAAACATGACCCTCACTCTCCTCTCACTTCGGCCGGTCGTCGTTCACATTCGGCGAGCCGGCCGATTCGTCTTGTCGTCCTAGGGAAATCGCGTGAGCCTTTGTTCCCCCAACCTCGCTCTTCTCTCTACTTCGGTTTATTTCCCCCTTTCTCGTCGTGTGCTGACACACAAACCTATCGACTGCGGGTGTGCCACCGCCAACACATGATGCGTAGGCTATGGGTTTGAGCAGGCTGGCTCGACGCCTGTCGGGGACATCGTGGGAACTTGTGCTTTTGGGAGTAACGTGCGCGGGAAACGTGCTGACTGAACTCATACCACGAATTTATTCGCGTGTCATTGACATACGTCAAGAAAGCGATAAAATAATTTGACTGCACCAGCCGTCATGAGGAAACTTCGATGGTGGATAATTTTATCGGAGTAACCATTCGCGATGCCCATGACAGAGACCTATCGGCGATCGAGACCCTGCTGCGAACGGTCGGGCTGCCCGTACTGGGTGTACGCGACCACATGAAGCATTTCCTGGTCCTGGTCGATGACAGTCACTTGATCGGCACCGTGGGGCTCGAGATCTACCACGGCGGCGCCTTGCTTCGTTCGCTGGCCGTGACGGCGGCCCATCAGGGCAAGGGTCATGGCAAACGACTTTGTCAGGCCATCATCGCCGAAGCACGTCGCCAAAATGTTTCCGTGTTGTATTTGCTCACGGAGACGGCGGCGGATTTTTTTGAGTCGCTGGGATTCGAGACGATATCCAGAGATGTCGTTCACGACAGCGTGAAGGCATCGTCCGAATTTCAGCTGTGCGCCTGTGAATCCGCCGTGTGTATGCGACTGGGGCTCTCCGAGGCGTAAACCTTGCGCCTAACTCCCCCCCGTGGTAACATGAGAGTCTCCATCACACACAAGGGGTAAAGATGGCGTCTGTCTTTGCTGTGCCTTCCATCCGTTGTGCTGCCTGCCCGTTGATCGTCCGCCAATATGCCTCGCACAAGCCGCGAAAAAGGAGGTTTTCATGAGCGCCGAACCAACGCGGGAAGCGCGCGATCGAATGCCCGCGGGCATTAAGTGGACCGGACGGGGCTCCATCGTGACCAAGCTGGCGCTGTTTGTCGTGCTGTTGCTGATCCTTACCACCGGTCTGATGAGCGCGGTCGGTTATTTCGTCGCGCGCGAGACCGTTCGCGAAGGAATCCACCAGCGCCTGCGCACCGCCGCGCGCGACCGCCATCATATGATCGAGGCCTACGTTGCGCAGCAACACGAGCGGGTGGGGCTGGTCGCCAGCCGCACACGGCTGCGCAAACTGATCGCGGAATATGTCGCCGGCGTAAGCGATGCCGAAAGTATGAGAAACCAGACACAAGTGATCTTGCGCGATGCCCAACGCTCCACCAGCGGTTTCGATGACATCTGGGTCACGGATCGCGACGGCCGTGTCATTACATCGACGAACTATGGCTATTTGAATCGCGACTTTTCAAACGACGTCGATTTTCAGCAGGGACTCATTCGAGCGCATCTCGGAGAACCGATGTTGCAGGGGGCGGCCGTTCGGGCCTATCTCGCGACGCCGGCCAAGACCAACGACGGCGATCTGCTGGGCGTGATCATGGTGTTGCTCGACGTAACCCCGTTGATCGACATTCTTGCCGATACGCCGGGTCTGGGCGCAACCGGAGAAATCCTGGTGGCGACACAATCGAATGGCGAGATTCGCTATCTTTTGCCGCCGGCGGGCACGGGGGGCAGGTCGGTACCGGCGTCGAGAGTGCCCGCGATGACCGAGGCGATCGCGGGCCAGCGGACATTCGAACCGACCGAATACGACGGTGTCGAGGTTCTTGCGCACTACGAGCCCATCGAGTATCAGCCGACGGATTTCCAGCGCTGGGGGCTGGTGGCCAAGATCGACGCGGCCGAAGCGTACGCACCGGTCAGAGATCTGGGCCGTCGCATGTTTGGTCTGGTAGCGGCACTGCTGCTGGTCGGCATCCTCTCTTCATATTTTTTGGCTCGGCGTTTGACACGACCTATCCGCACCTTGACCGAAACCGCTCACGCGATCGCCGGTGGTGATCTCACGGTGCGTGCCCATGTGCAGTCGGATGACGAGATCGGCGCGCTGGCCGCGGTCTTCGATTACATGACGGAACAAGTCGCCGCCGACCGCGACACGCTGGAGCGGCGTGTCGAGAGGCGTACCGCCGAAAGAGATCAGTTCTTCAACCTCTCCCTGGACCTTCTGTGTGTGGCCAATCTGGAGGGGTACTTCACCCGCGTCAACCCCATGTTCTCCAAGACCATGGGGTACACTGACGCGGAAATGCTCGAGGTCCCCTTTGTGGATTTTGTGCATCCCGACGACCACGGCTCCACCCTGAAGGCGCTGGAGCAGCTGTCGACGGGAGCCCACGTCGTCAATTTTCAGAACCGTTATCGTTGTAAGGATGGAACCTACCGGTGGCTGGCGTGGTCGACCCCCGCCCCCGCTCCCGGTTCCAACAAGCTCTATGCGGTAGCACGCGACATAACCGAGCAGAAGCAGATTCTCACCGAGCTCGAAGAGGCAAAGAAGGCAGCGGAAGCGGCCGCCACTGCCAAGAGTGAATTTCTGGCCAACATGAGCCACGAGATTCGGACGCCACTAAACGGGATTATCGGTATGACCGAACTCCTATCGCATACAACGCTCAGCCCCGAGCAGCGAGACTTCTTGAGCATGGTCAAGGATTCGGCCGACTCGTTGCTTCGCTTAATAAACGACATTCTCGATTTCTCCAAGATCGAGGCGGGCAAGCTGGAGTTGGAGACCATCGATTTTGGTCTGCGCGACTGTGTCGGCAAGACCGGGCAGGCGCTGGCCGTTCGCGCGGCGCAAAAGGGCCTGGATCTTCATTGCCGCGTGGCTCCCGATGTACCGGACGATCTGGCCGGGGACCCCGGTCGTCTGCGCCAAGTTATCGTCAACCTGGTGGGCAACGCCATCAAGTTCACCGAGACAGGTGAGGTAACCATCGAAGCCGTCGAGGAGTCGCGATCGAACGGCAAGATCTGTATTCACTTTTCCATCACCGACACCGGGATCGGGATCGCGCGGGACAAGCAAAAGGAAATTTTTGACGCCTTTACTCAGGTGGATACGTCGACCACGCGCAAGTTCGGGGGCACGGGGCTGGGACTGGCCATCACGTCGCAACTGGTCGAGCTGATGGACGGGCGTACGTGGTTGGAAAGCGAGATCGGAAAGGGGACCGTGTTTCATTTCACCTCGGTCTTTGCGTTGGGAGAGGAACGCTCACGGCGAAAGCCTGGCGAGATCGAGACACTTGTGGGACTGCCCGTGCTGGTGGTCGACGACAACCATACCAACCGACGCATCCTCGAGGAGATACTCGGCAATTGGAACATGCGACCCATTCTCACTGAAGGCGGGCCGGCTGCGTTGAGTGAGATGCGACGAGCGGCTGGCGAGGGTGAACCGTATCGTCTGGTCCTGCTCGATTGTATGATGCCGGAAATGGATGGTTTCGAACTGGCCGAACGCGTTCGGCAAGAGCGCACGCTCGAGGATGCCCACATGATCATGATGTCATCGGCGGCGCGACCGGACGATGCGGAAAGATGTCGACAGCTCGGTATCGCCCGCTACTTGACCAAGCCGGTCTTGCAGTCAGAATTGTGGGATACCATCCTTGGCGTGGTGGGTGAGACGGCCGCCGAGGAGATGGCGTCGCGTGCGCCCGCCACATACCAGACCGACGGGCGAGCCAAACTGAGAGTTCTTGTCGCGGAAGACGGGGTTATCAATCAAAAAGTGGCGCTGGGACTGCTACGCATGCGGGGGCACGAGGCGACGATTGTGGGTACGGGAAGAGCGGTGCTGGAGGCGCTGGAGAGAGGCTCATTCGACGTGGTGTTGATGGATGTGCAGATGCCGGACCTGGATGGGTTTGAGGCAACAGCTCTTATTCGCGAGAGGGAGAGGCATCGAGACAGACGAACGCCGATCATCGCCATGACCGCGGCGGCGATGAAAGGAGATCGCGAGAAATGTCTGCAAGCGGGTATGGATGGGTACATCGCCAAGCCGATCGATCCCGATCAGCTATACCAGACGTTGGATGAGCTAGCTTCGGGATCGGAAGACGGTGGCGACAGGGTACGAGGCAACGACGGACCGGACGCCGTTGACCAAACCAAGGTCGCCGCAGCCGAACAGGTCGATGCGTTCGACTTCGCTACGGCGCTCAAGAGAATCCCTGGGGGCAGTAAGGCAATCAAGGAGATGGCAGAGCTTATGCTCGAGGAGTGCCCCAAGCTGGTGCAGGATATTCGGTCGGGTCTTGCCCAGGGAGACGCCACGCTGGTACAAAGAGGCGCGCACACGCTGACCGGATCCGCTGGCCTCTTTGCGGCAAAGCCCGTTGCAGCCGCCGCGCGACGATTGGAAGATATGGGACGGACCGGCAATCTGGTCGAGGCGGACCGCGCGCTGGCGGAACTGGAAAGGGAAGTCGATCGACTGGCCAGGGCGCTTAGAGAAAAGATCAATGAGGGATCGGGTTAGAAGAGGTCAAGGTGGTGCAGGCCCGAACAGGGACGGTGACCTTAGGTAGTCGCAGGTGTCGGAACGCTTGACTCGAGTAAGGAGGCGACACATGACAAGTATCTTGGTCGTAGATGATTCCGCACTCGACCGTCGCATCGCGGGCGAAGTCATCGAACAGAAAGGGGCGACCGCCACCTACGCCGAAAATGGCCAGGAAGCGCTCGATAAGATTGAACGCGATGAACCGGATGTGGTACTCACGGACCTGCAAATGCCCGAAATGGATGGTTTGCAGCTGGTCGAGCGGATCCGCAAAGACCACCCGCGCGTGCCCGTTATTCTGATGACCGCTTACGGCAGCGAAGATGTCGCCCTGGCTGCGCTAAAAGCGGGGGCGGCGAGTTACGTGCCCAAGAAGAATCTGAAACAAGAACTGGATGAGGCACTGTGGACTGTGATGTCGGCCATCGAGGCAAGACAGCACAGGGAGCAGGTGCGCGAGTTTCTGGAACGCAGCGAGTCACACTTTGTCTTGGGTTACGAAACGGACGGGCCCACAGCGCTGGTGGGGCACCTGCAGGACGGCCTGGCACAGCTGGATTTTTGCGACGAGCTCGACCTCTTCCGGGTGAGCACGGCGCTCGCGGAGGCCATAAGAAACGCCATCGATCACGGCAATCTGGAACTGGATTCGGCATTGCGCGAGCAAGACGACCACGCCTACCCCAGACTCGGTCGAGACCGCGAGCAGCAGCAGCCCTATCGCGATCGGCGGGTCTATGTGACGGCGAAGCTCACGGCCAGCGAGGCGACCTACGTGGTTCGCGATGAGGGTTCCGGGTTCGATCCCTCCCAGCTCCCGGACCCAAAGGATCCCGAGAACCTGGTCAAAGCGAGCGGGCGCGGTGTGATGCTGATTCGCACGTTCATGGACCACGTGACCTTCAACAAAATCGGCAATGAGATCACCATGGTGAAACGACGCACGGGGTCACCCCCAACCTAGAACCTGGGTGTCCGCTCGCGCAAGGGAATGACCACGAGTGGACGGGGCCCACAAAGGGCAGACGGGCGACCCAAAACGGTACTGGCTCAAACACGGAGGGGATGATGTCAAACCGACTTCATATACCGTTTGTTTTTCTTGTGAGTTGTGTCTTATTCTGTACGGCAATGACTATCACCGGTGCATACGGCGAGGCGCCACCTTGGGCCGAACAGTCGGCCAAGACAATCGTCGGCGAGCTGGTCGCCCAGTATGGCGATGGCCAACGCGTTCGCGTCGAGCGCGGCGTCGAACAGGTCCTGAGCTTTTGGAACGAGCAGGACGGCGATGCGTCTACGTTCGAGGATTTTGTACGAGCGAATTTTGCCGGTGATGATGGCACGCTCGATGCGACGTTCGTTCGTTTCGAGGATCTTCTCGAGCGACTCGACGGACACATGAACGAGATCGTCGTGGCGTTTCGAAGACAGTCCGATCTGGATATCGGAACCATCCTTCCCTTCGATGAGGCGTTTGCGGGGTACGATCCATCGGCTCACGTTCTTGACGATCTCTTTGCCAACAAGCTCGCCTTCGTGGTGCTGCTCAATTTTCCGCTGACCACCTTGCAAGAGCGTCTGAACGACGGCGACAAGTGGACGCGGCGCGAGTGGGCGGAAGCGCGTCTCGCGCAGCGCTTCTCGAAACGAATTCCGGCCGATGTCAATCTGGCGATTGCCAAAGCCAGCGCGTTCGCGGATCAGTATATTGCCGAGTACAACATCTGGATGCACCACCTGGTGGGCGATAGCGGTGAGCGGATGTTTCCGCCAAAGATGAGGCTCTTGTCGCACTGGAACCTGCGCGATGAGATAAAGGCTCAGTATTCCCGCGGCGAAGAGGCGTTGTCCAAGCAACGAACGATCCAAAGAGTCATGGAACGTATCGTGACACAAACCATCCCGGAAGTCGTCATCGACAACCCTCATGTCGACTGGAATCCGTACAGCAACGAGGTCGCGCGAGCGCTGGTCAACGATGCCGGACAGCCGCCACCGGCGGACTTGAAGATCAGCGACGCTCGGGAGCCCGACACGCGCTACGCGGTGCTGCTGGAGACCTTTCGCGCCTCGCGCGGGGTGGATCCCTACTCACCGACCGCGCCGACCTTGATCGCCCGACGTTTCGACGAGAACCGAGAGATACCCGAGGAACGGGTCGAATCGATGTTCAAGGCGTGCCTGTCTTCACCGCACTT
>JAOTUR010000156.1 GCA_029863805.1 Candidatus Krumholzibacteriia bacterium
GGCGAATCGTTATGTCGAGATTCTGTTCTGCGACACTGGACGAGGGATACCTCAGGAGGAGATCAATCGAATTTTCGACCCTTTCTATAGTACGAAGGACAGCCACGAAAGCGCAGGTCTTGGACTATCCATCACCTATGGGATTGTCAAGAAGCATCACGGGAGTATATCAGTCAAAAGTGAGGTAGGGAAAGGAAGCACGTTTTCGCTCCTGCTGCCTGCTGCCCCCGAACTTGTAGGAGAGGCGTGAGCGTGAAGTCAACCCTGCTTATCGGCCTGGGCAATCCTCTTGCTGGGGATGACGGTATCGGATGGCATGTTGCGGAGCAGCTCCTTAACGATCCACGGATGCCTGACGACATTGAAGTATTACGCGGTGGCACGGACCTGCTTCGGCATGCCAAGCGTATGACAGGGCGAACGCAAGTCGTCTTGGTGGATGCGTTACTAGACCGCGCAGAGATGGGAACAGTCCAGAGTTTTGATAATGCGATGCCGGATTTAGATGGTGAGCAAGAACATATTCACCACCTATCTCCTGTCCAGGCTGTGAGACTTCTACGAGAAGTCGTTCCCGTGCTGAAGGCGACGCGATTCAGGCTGATAACGATTTCCATCAACTCTTCAAGTCTGGGATGCCAATTGTCGCCAACACTCGCGTCGAGAGTGCCACAGATACTGCAGCGCATTTTATGCGAGCTCTCCCACCCACGAACGCCCAAGGGAACACGCATGTTCTGGCAATGCGAGGGAACTTCGGTGATCGTGGCTGACGGCCCCACTCCTTCACGCGTTGATGAGAAAGTATGGGATTAGGCAAAAAACGCAGAGCAAGTCATGAGCGAAACACTGATACACTGAATAATTTCTGTGTACACCCCTTCAGTATTCATCTTCTCCCCCCCCCACCGCTTCGACTACACGACAATCAGTTAGCAATCAACACCTTGTTGAATAGCGGAACAATGGGCTAAGGAGTTGCCCTCGATTCAACACCGTATAGATCTGTCATACACCCCGTTGCCGGCTTCGTTCTCAGACCGGACACGCTTCCACCAAATATAGCGTTACATTTCAAAACGTTAACTGACATTCGGTCGCTCTGTGCGCGAGAAGAAATGGAGAGGTACGTTTCTTGTTCTGCCTTTTCGGTGGTTACAACAGTTACGCATAAGAAAGGACGTGAGTCAGATGATCGCCGACTCAAGGATTCTTGTCATCGACGACGATCCGGTCATAATCAAGAGCTGTAGCCGGGTTCTGGCTCGCGTGGGCGCACAGGTCGAAGGCATCACATCAGGTCGAGAGGGTCTGAGGCTCGCTAAGCACAACCCGTTTGACGCCATACTGCTTGATTTGAAGTTGCCGGATATGACCGGTATGGAGGTTTTACGACAGGTCAAGCGGACCATGCCCGAGATCGTCGTCATCATAATCACGGGTTACCCTTTGGTGGCCACTGCCGTCAAGGCGATGAAACTCGGGGCTGTCGACTATGTGCCCAAGCCTTTTGCCCCAGAAGACCTAACCGACAAAGTTAAAAGGGCCCTCCTACAGCGGCGATGTTCGAAGGCGGTAGTGCGGCGGCCTTCCCAAGACGTCAAGCCGCGGCCCCTCGGTGTTCCACCCGGGCAGGGACGTTGCATTCAGACGGTCAGCCGGGACGGGCAGCGGATTGCCATCCTGGGGCTGAACGGGATTTTTCAGTGGGACTCCGGGTTCTTTTCGGCACTTCGGCAGTTCCTTGCGAAGGCAAACGCACCCATTACGACCGAATACGGTCGGCACGAAGTGCAGGGAAAGGAGATCCTGCCGTACCTGGAAGATCACGACAGGGTTATCGTTATCGCTAGTGTCGCTACCGGGAAGCAACCGGGTACCGTAACAAAATACAGGGCCGCAGACGCGTCAGGTTTCGCGTCGCCGCCCCAATTCGAACTGCCTCAGATTGGGTTTCCTCACGTGACGGCCTGGGCGAAGGCGATCGGGATCCAATGCGAGTTGGACGTGGTCGCCATCGAGCCAGCAGTTGGAGAAAGCACTTGTCGGATGGGGGATGTTTTGCAGGCGAAATTGATCACCGAGGTTTTGGCGGGATCAATCTTAACCTCGCTCACCCAGCGGCTCAGTGAATCTCCCCGATAGGATCCCACCCTGAAGCACGGAGGTCGAGAAATGTCAGTCAAAGAGGTCGATCCAGTTGTGCGAAGTGCTATTACGGCGAGAATGGTTGCCCTCGTCAATATCAAGCGAAAGCTTGAACGGTTATACAAACCGAAAGCCATCCGTTCTCCGTCCGACAATTCGGTTGAGTGTGACGTCAAGGTTCTAGAAGGTAGCTCAGTTGAGCAAGACAGGGAACTTGCACGTGAGCTCAAAAAAAGATTTACGGACCTGAGTGAGTTTATTGATAACGCGGTCGCCACTCCATGCGGCCAGTCCGCCCACGGAATATTCGAGGAAATACAATCCAAAGGATGGGTTGATCAGTAAGTGTGCGTCGATCGCCGCGATAAATTTGTTCAGACTTTGTTACATAAGGAGGCGTTCAAAATGAAGATCCCTTACAGCACGGCGGTCCTTGCGGCATTCGCTCTGGTAACGTTTATGCCTACCGCCAACGTGTGCGCCGAGAGCTCAACCAGACGTGATACGCAAGCCACGTTGAAGCGGGTCGATCAGCTTCTGCTCCGGACAAAGCTCATATGCGAGGAGATGGATCGCCAGGGCACGACAAAGGCGCGGTGTCAAACGCTGAAGCAAATGAGTGAGTCGGTTGGGATCATGGCGCAGCAGCTCAACTCAGTGATGAAGGGCTTCCAGAAGTTGGCCGAAAACGAGGCGCTCATGGAGGACGACGAACTGAAGCGCGACGTTTCAGCCCTTAGTGACCAAGCCGTGGACATCGTAGGACATTTGGAAAACGCTCTTCAGTACATGGAACATATGACATATCGCTTTGGCAGACTATCTGCAAACGGTCGTCCGCGTGATGTTTTTTCCACGCTGTCGGCAAATACTCAGGTTGGGCGGGTACCAGGAGACATGCCGGTACCATTGAAGTCAAAGTGAGCGTGTCATTGAGTCAGTGTGCTGGTTGTGGCGCTGGTGATAGACTGTTCCGGTTAGGGTGCCATCCACCATCGGGTCTCGCCCTTTGGCCCGATCGAAAGGGGAGTCAGATAAGGTGAACGAAATCCGCACGACCAGTTCCCGGGTTCGCTTTGTCGTCTCTGTCGGCGGCGTTGCCGGTATCGCCGTTGTGCTATCCCTTGGACTGATCGCAGGATCTCTCGATCGACCCATCGGGGCGCTTCTTACTGTGGCGTCAATCGCCTTCTGCTGTGAATTCATCGACTCCTCGCTGGGGATGGGTTACGGAACGACGTTTACCCCTATCCTGTTGCTGATGGGTTATGAACTCACAGCCGCCGTTCCCGCCGTCCCAATTTCCGAGTTACTCACGGGCCTGACGGCAGGCGGATTTCACCATATGCTGGGAAATGCCCACTTCGGTCTTCGCTCGCGGGATACCGCTATTGCCATGACGCTCGCCACGTCGGGGATAGTAGGCGCCGTCGTGGCGGTGAACCTTCTGACCCATGTCCCCAGTTACTGGGCGAAGCTCTACTTTGCCCTGATGATCATTTCAGTGGGGCTGATTATCACGCTTCGGTCCAAAGACACGTACGGTTTCTCATGGAGGAAAGTTGTGGGATTGGGGCTCATCAGCTCGTTCAACAAGGGAATTAGCGGGGGTGGTTACGGGCCCCTAGTCGTGGGCGGACAAGTGCTGGCCGGTTGTGATGCCAAGAACGCGGTGGCGTGCACGTCCATCTCCGAGAGCGTCGTGTGTTTCGTCGCCCTGATAAGCTTTGCAGCCGTCGGCGTTTTTCCGCCGGCCGAACTGACGATTCCGATCGTGATGGGTGCTGTGGTGTCCGCGCCGTGTGCCACGGTGATGACCCATTATCTTGACCGAAAAGCGGATCTCAAGCGATTGGTCGGTATTATCGTCCTCCTACTGGGAATCGTCTGTCTGATCAAGGTATTAGGACTGGGGGCTTGATGACCGGAGAAAGGGACAATATCGCGCATCCCTGCCGGGGACCCTTTAAATGCACAGGAGCCGTGTGGTGAAATTCGATTGGGCAAAAGAGTGCGCCGCCAAGATCACTACGGCCGGGGAAGCGGTCCGCGCTATTCCCCGTGGGAGGCGCATCCTCATCGGCTCGGGTGCAGCAGAGCCGTATCGCTTGGTAGAGGCGTTGGTTACACACGGTACGCACCTGGCGAACAACGAGGTGGTGCACTTGCTCACACTGGGCCCCGCGCCGTATGTGGAGCCCGGCCTGGAACAGCGCTTCCGCCACACGGCTTTTTTTATCGGACGCAACGTGCGCGAGGCGGTTCAACAAGGGCGGGCGGATTTCATGCCCGTTTTTATGTCGGAGATTCCCCGCCTCATCCGATCTCGCAGGGTACACATTGATGTAGCGCTCATACAAGTCAGTCCACCCGACCAACACGGTTATGTGAGTCTAGGAGTCTCCGTGGACGTCGTTCGCGCCGCAGTGGACACCGCTGATCTGATCCTCGCAGAGGTCAACGCGCAGATGCCGCGGACGTTGGGCGACTCGTTTCTCCACGTCGACCAGATCGCGTACCTCGTACCGGTGGATGATCCGCTGCCCGAGCTTTTGTCCCAACCGATGGATGATGTCAGCCTCCAGATCGGTCAGCACGTCGCGAGCCTAATAGCTGATGGGGCCACGCTGCAGGTGGGAATCGGCAGATTACCCAACGCCGTACTCCACGAGCTACGGAACCGCAACGACCTCGGAGTTCACACGGAAATGCTTTCCGACGGGGTTATGGAACTTATTCGGGCCGGAGTGGTCAACGGGACACGGAAAACCCTGCTTCCGGGGAAGGCCGTGACGTCTTTCGTCATGGGAAGCCGCGCGCTGTACGAGTGGGTCAACGATAATCCGGCAGTGGAGATGCGGCCCAGTGAGTTCACGAACGATCCTGTTACCGTGGCTCGTAACGACGGGATGATCGCGATCAATTCAGCGCTTGCGGTGGACCTAACCGGACAGGTTGCGGCTGACACGCTGATGGGCCGGTTCTTCTCTGGAATCGGAGGTCAGGTGGATTTCATACGTGGGGCGGCGCGCAGCCGTGGTGGGAAGCCCATTATTGCCTTGTCTTCGACAGCCAAAGGTGGTACGGTCAGTCGCATTCAGCCAGTCTTCGGGGAGGGTGCAGGTGTGGTGACGAGCAGGGGTGATGTCCGCTACGTCGTCACAGAATATGGCGTCGCGGATCTGTGGGGCAAGAACATCCGGCAGCGTACGATGGCGCTCATCGAAATCGCCCACCCAGATTTTCGCTCGGGGTTGCTCGTGGCGGGCAAGAACCGCTGCTACGTCTTCCTCGATCAAGTTCCGCCGCGGGTGCCGTATCCGTGGGAGGAAGCGAAAACAGAGCGGCTGCCCGGTGGGGAGCAAGTGCTCGTGCGCCCCGTACGAATTACAGACGAAGAAACGCTGCAGAGTATGTTCTACCGGTTGTCCGACGAGAGCACGTATCGTCGCTTCATGGCATTCAAGCGCGTACATTCCCACGAGGAGATTCAGCAGCTTGTGGATCTCGATTTCGAGCATAACATGGCCATGTTGTTGTGTAGGATGGAACAGGACCGTGAAGAGATCATCGGCATGGCGCGCTATGACGTGGACCCTGCCACGAGGCTTGGCGACATCGCGTTTGTCGTGTGCGACGAATGGCAGGGCAAGGGTGGTGGCACGCTACTCCTGAGGCGAATGAGCGAGATCGCCCGGGCGCGAGGTCTCGCCGGATTTACGGCCGACGTGCTCACGACGAATACTCCCATGATGAACGTGTTTCACCACAGTGGGCTCAAGATGCACGCCGAGCTCACGGATGGTTGCTACCATGTAGTGCTTCGGTTCGAGGGTGCGGAACCGAAGCGACTCGTGCCCGCAACGAAAAGTAATGGAGTCGCCTGACATCGAAGAGTCGACCCCGCTCCATTTGTAGCCTCATCGGAATGACAATCCCTTGTTCATCCTTTGCCACCGGGCCGCTGCAGTGCGTCACGGCTCCCGCGGGCGGTCTGGGCGTGAACGGCCACCAGCCCGTCAGGACTGCGGTGTTTATGCCGTCTCCGAAATGTCTCCAAGACTGGGGAGGACTCCAGGGGACTGGAGGGGACTCCAGGGAATCGAAACGGTGGGGTAACTCAAACGTTGTCATGTCGTAAAAACCGAAGTCGTTCGCCGTCATCGGGTTGGTGTTTACGGGTAACAAGGGTTCGATTCCCGCCGCCGCCACCATCTATCGTAGAAAGACACGATCAACGGCGGGCCATCGCCCGCCGCCTCCACCATTCTGTTGGCGAACGTACCATCGCGGTGTTGGACAGGTCCGCCGCCTTGCGTTTGAGTTCAAGTCCTACCTTCCGGGTAAATCTGCGAGTCCTTCTACCTCCCGGACTTGAAAACTTTCAGTCCCTTCTTTAGCGCCATCCGCAATATTGCCGACGCCTCCTCCAATTCCACGCGTTCTTTCGGCATGACCGTGAGTTTTTTCGCAGGTTAACGCTCGTTCATACGATCAACTGATGTTTGGAGTTGCCGGGGGTCTCGTCCTCGGATCGTTTACAGGGTGGGCCATCGCCATTTCGCCGCTCACCGTGATGGTTGCGTTGACGTTTGCGGGCTCGGTCGGTGTCTTTTTTGGCGTCTATCCGGCGCGGCGCGCAGCCGCGCTCGATCCCATAGACGCACTTCGCTACGAATGAGGAGTGAACCACACATGCACATCATTTCCACGGCTTCTGCAACGATGACGCGTCGGCGCGCATGGATCGTCGCGGTCGTTGTGTGCGCGTGGGCCGCGTTTGCGTCGCAAACGCTCGCGTCGGCGCGTATCATCACATTCGAGGAGGCCGTCAACATCGCACTGGAACGGAACCTGGGCCTGCTCCTGGCCGGCAACGCGCGCGGGCTCGACGACGCCTCGGTGTCCGACGCGCTGTGGCGCTTCTTCCCCGACCTGCGCCTCGGCGTTTCGGGAAGCCAGTCGTTCGACAAGGTTCAGACGGACGCGGGCGGCTCGACATGGGAAAGCGGGCGCTCCGCCAACGTCAGCCTCTCGTCCGGTGTCACGCTCTTCGACGGTTTCGCCAACATCTCAAGCCTGCGGGAGGCGCGGTTCGACCAGGCGGCGGGGAATCTGGATTACGAACGGGCGCGCCAGACGGTCGTGTTTCAGGTGATCACCGACTATCTCGCCCTCATCGAGGCGACGGAGCAGGAACGGGTTCCTCGCCGCCCAGGAGGATCAGATGAAGCGGGTCCGCGCTCTGGTCGAGGAAGGGGAATGCCCGATCAACGAGCTCTACCAGCAGGAGGCCAACGTAGCGGAGGCAAAACTCGCGCTCGTCGAGGCGAGGCGAAGCCTCGAACTGAGTCGGGTCGATCTCGTGCAGACATTGCACTTCGATCCGCTGGCGGCGATCGACTTTGCAATCCCTCCAGCGGATGCGCTCGTTCCCGTCGATACGTCTGCGACTTTTGCGGCCCTCGTCGAAACGGCGATCCTCGCGCGCGCAGATCTGGCCGCGGAGACGGAACGTCTCGCGGCATCCGGGGAGGGGGGCACCCAGGCGAAGTCAAACCAGTGGCCGACGCTGTCACTTTCGGGCAGTTTCTCCAGCCGCTACTCGGAGGCTACGGATGACGACTTCTTTTCGCAGCTCGACGACCGGCAGTCGGCAGGGGTGGGGCTGTCGCTTTCCTTTCCGCTCTTCGATCGCATGCAAACGCGAAACATCGAGCAGCGAGCGGAAATCAACCTGGAAAACGCCGGGATCGCGATGGATCAGCTCAGCCAAGACATCGCGCTGCAGGTACGGCGGGCCGTGCTCGACCGCGATGCGGCGCGCGAGTCGTTGAGCGCGGCGACGACGCGCACCACCGCCGCACTCGAGTCCCTCAACTATACAAACGAGCGCTATCTTGCCGGATCATCCACGCTGTTCGAAGTGACCATGGCCCGGGCCGTCCTTGTCGCGGCCGAAAGCGGCGAGGTGAACGCGCGATATCGGCTTCTGTGGCAGAGTCACCTGGTTGATTACTATGTCGGGACGCTCGAACCTGAGACCGAGTTAGCAAGGTGAAGCCTCGTCACCTTGCTGGCGCGGACCTAACACCGCAAGAAGAGCCTCAGCAAACCCGCGAGCGTTTCGATTAACGTCAAGTTAGGGCCCCCGTTATCATAATGCATTACACATCAGCGTGTCCGTGCTCGAGAACGGAAAGTCGAGGGTTGAGTTGACTTACTTGCCCGTAGTATCAATCGGCGAACAGGGCGCTC
>JAOTUR010000051.1 GCA_029863805.1 Candidatus Krumholzibacteriia bacterium
ACAGATTAACCTCACGTCGACATCGAAAAGGACCCCTGTGGCGATGTCGACGTGAGGTTAATCTGTTGATCGGACGGGACAGGACTTGGATTGCCGAACTGATCCTGCGCCTGGATACGTAGTGGACCCGCTTCTCCGGTGGTTTGGATGATAAAAGCGCTGGTGGCGTAGACGAGTTGCGTGATGGGACCGGCGACGACGTCAAGCGTCGGTGACGACGCAACGGGCGCCGGGGCCAAACCGTCGGGATCACTCCTGACCAGAAACTCTACCGCACTCTGGGAGTTGGTTTGAGCGGTGGAGACCGCGCCGGGGTTCGCACCGGTGGAGTCGCCGTACACGAGGAACACATGCTTCGGTACCGCCAGGTTATCGACGGTAATGGTCACGATCTGCCCGGCAATCGACAGCGCTGGATTCGCGCCCCCATGATCACTGCTGACCGTCACATAACCCGCCGATGAGGGGGAGCCGTCCTGCGGGGGTGTCCACCCGGTGGGGATGGTAATCTCGATGATGCCGCCGGCGGAGAAAGACTCGGTGTTGGCGTAGTCGATCGTCCACATCCCCTGCGAGCCAGCGGTCACCTGGGCCGCGGGGCTGATCGTCGCGCTGCCACTGCCTGGGGTAGCGAGGCCGGCCAGAACGGCGGTGCCATAAAACATCACCGCTGCAGCAACGATCCCGAATGATAGCGTTCGCATGAGCAAAAATTCACCTGAAAAACGATCGGGACACGGTGTATCCGCAGACCCGGGGAGACACCAAACGGACGAACCCCCGGAGAAACAGCAATTACCGTGCCTCATCCTTGCGTAAATCTATAGGAATACACATCTTATAAAGAGTTACCGGGTTTGGCCGACGGACGGTTTCTATCTGTCAACGGCAAGAGTCGTGA
The DNA here is from genome assembly GCA_029863805.1 of Candidatus Krumholzibacteriia bacterium. GTDB lineage: Bacteria > Krumholzibacteriota > Krumholzibacteriia > WVZY01 > WVZY01 > JAOTUR01. Next base: position 902 of record JAOTUR010000051.1, read on the forward strand.
ATGCGCGTATTCTACCAGGGGGCTCAGTGAAATGCAATGAAAACGGGAGGTTATGCGTGGCTGTCGATTGGGGATTTGCCCCAGGCGTGGTGTGGATAACTCGGTGCCAGGGTTGTGGATAACTCGTCGCCCCTGTAATCCCCGCCTGGTTATTGGCTCGTCGCCGGAATCCTCAATACCGAATTGACGCCATCGAAGCCATCGGGCACGGTCTCGTTGTTGCTGGGGTCAGGGATCCACTTGACCCCATCGACGACAAATTTGTACTGGTATACACCGGGAGCCAGGGTGTAAAGAAGTGTCCACTCGCCATCGCCATTCTTGTCGATCATGGGGTCCGACCGGACCGACCAATTGTTGAAATCGCCCACGACATAGACTTTAGTCGCATCGGGATCGTAGTACCGAAAAATGACACCATCGGCCACAAGTTCCGGACCCATCCTGCCTCGTACAGACGGCGTTCCCGAACAACCCACTTGCACCACGAGACCGGTCGCCCAAGCCAATACCACCACAGTAAAACCGATACCTCGCTGTCTGCGTGTCATCGAATCTCCAGCCGCGTGCCTCTCACATGAAGCACAATCTGCGAACAGATCTGCGCAGGGCCTCCTTGCACCTCTTCCGGGTTACCCGGGTCGGTATGCCAGGTATTCTCGTCCACCCAGAAAAGGTATTTGTATCGGCCCGGTGCCAGCAAGACCCCGATCTCCCAAACGCCATCGCCATCCTTATCCTCCATGAGCCCGATATTTGCCTCTCCCACGCTTCCATCGCCGCGCGCCCAGTTGTTCTCGGGCCAATTACCGGCCAGCTGCACGCGCCGGGCTGATGGCGCATAAAACCTGAACAACACCTCGTTGTCTTTGACCTCGGGGCCGCTTGCCGACGTTCGTTGCGCCAGGTATGCGCAACCCGAACCCAGTACGAGCGCGACCACAAGCCCTGCGAAACGAATATGCGCGACGCGACCTATTCTCATTGATCATACTGCTAGAAGTACAAGACCACTTCAAGTTTTAATGCGTGGCTGTCCTCGAGCAACTGCTCGGAGAGCCTTAGGCCATCGCCAAGGGTCTGAGACTGGTCTCGGGTGAGACGCGCGGGAATCGCCCCGCGAAGCTTCTGTTCCCAACCGTTATTTCGATAGGTGTTGGCCACCGGATCGAGTACGAAGGGGTCGAAACCGACGCCCAGACCGATTTCTGTCCGGTTATTGCGATATCCCACTTCCAGATACGACGCGAAATATGTGTCTTTGATGGCCCAGCTCGGTTTGTTGTAATGCGCGACCCGGGCGGCAAAGTCAAGATACAGCTTCTTGCCCAGCCCGATCTCGCCGTCAGCCCGTAGTGAGATTAACTCTGTTCTCCGCAAAAAATCGGACGCGACCAGGTTGGCAGTCACACCGAGCGCCATGGGCAACACTGGTCGTATGGAATCGTGTGCACCGTATGCTTCCATATTCCAGCCAGGCGCCAGCGTCAGTACGGTGGCTCGAGGCAAGTCGAAGGCCACCATGCCGCTCGCATCAAGACCATCGCCCCAGTCGAGCCAGAAGTTTCTGGCGGGTGTGCTGAAGTGAAAACCTATCGGCGCGCCACCGTAATCCTGATCGATGTAACGAGCGCCGCCACCGACGCTCCATCGTTTCAAGCTGTAGGACACATCGACAGCGAACCTGTTGATCAGTGCCTTTGATCCGGTCTTGTTGACCGCGGGATCAAACTCGAACTCGCTCCACTCATAGAGCGCGCCAAGCTTCAACTTGCCGCGTTCGAGCTCCATCGAGCCGTGCCACCTCTTGCTCGATTGCAGCGGCACATTAGCATCAACCCCCTGGGCATCCGAACCAATCACAGCGTCGGCAAGCAGTGTTACAGTAGATAGTGATCGTGAAGTCTGTCGCACTCTCGCATCGGCATACCCGTATCCAGCACCGATCACCACGCCGCGAAAAACGCCGCCTCGCAGCCACAACACATCGGCCTGCCAGTCCTCTGTGGTTGCGAAAACCGACAGCCCGAAATCACCGCTACCCCGCTTTACTTCGGCCAACGTCCCCGGGTGAAGACCGCGATTGCGTCGACTAATGTACCCGAAATCGACGCTTCCCAAATCGGCAAGCAGCTCGAATGCCCACGTGTCTTCGTCGCCGCGACTACGGTCGAAATGATAAACCACCGTGTCGGCAGCGTTCGAGTTGGCGAAATCACCAAACGCTGTAGCCGGCAACACGACGGGCCCACCACGGAGCTCGAGCTTATCGCTATACATCGCCCGCAGCCTGGTATTCAGCACCAACGGCGCCTCAAACGTGAAACCCTTGCGTTCGTAACCGCCATTGTAAGCAAAGATTCCTACATTACCGAGCGCAAGGTACGGATCGCTCGACGTCCAAATCGTGTCGTTCTCGAATGCTCGCAGCTTGGCATTTCCCAGGTGAAGTTCGACAAAACCTTGTTCGAATCGGATGTCGGCCTGCAGAGGTGACAGGTCGACTGCCTCGTCGCTTGTCTTGAAATCGACATTCGCCCTCAGCGTTTTGCCGGGATAGGCGACGTAGATATCGAGCGTCTGATCCGAATTCGTCTCGCTATCGTCGACAAAAAAAGCTCCGGTGTAGCGAAACGAAGGTTCAAGCGCTGGCGCTCCCGGCTGATCGGTTTGCTCCTCGCTACCGAGGGCCAACATGCCCGTCCTTTCCTCTAGCACCAGCGGCGAACCCCGCTTCGCATCCGCCGCCGGGTTTTCCGGGTCTGTCATCCATTCTCCATCAACGACGTATTTGTAACGATACGTCCCGGGCAGTAAATACAACCTAATCACAAACGTGTCGCCCGTCTTATCCAACCGCTCCAACGTGGGATTCCAGTTATTGAAATCACCAACCAAAAAGACGCGACTGGCGCCAGGGGCTCGCAGGGTAAATACGACCTCGTCATCCTCGACCCGTACGCCGGCATTTGCGCCGGCCGCGGTAAGGCTGACGAGCAGGCATGCGGCAAAAAGTGCACTGGACCTGTGATGCGTCAAAAGTCACCCCGCACAGAAATGGTGTAGATGGCCGACCCAAATCGCGACAGTTCTATGTCCTGGTCTTCCAACAGGTAAGGGCCATCACCGATGGCGCTGCGGCCGTAGCCCAGCGCAAGGAAAATCCGGTCACTCGGCTGGTACGACAGTCTGGTATAGAGCATTTGCCCGACGTCGAACTGATCACTGAGTACAAACCGACAGTAAAACCCCCAATTGGGTGACAGCGCCAGCTTGGCATCCCATGCCAGCCGGGTAGCGGAGAAGATCGAATCGAGATCCTTAAACATGATGTGAGCCCCGCTGTATATCTGCTTGATCTGCCGGCGCAGGCCGACGTGGACAAAGTCGCCAACCTCGCCGAACATGGGATCGACATCGGCGATAATGTTTGCTCTTATCCAGAAGTCGAGGCCGTTCCGAAACGTACCCCACACGCTACCACGCCAACGATCGACGTCTTCGTTCTCAAAGTAAGCCCGAGCTACGTGGCTATACTCAAGGCGACTGTTCAAATCAACCCCGTTTCCAAGAAAGTACACCCTGACCGTCTGGCTAACCTGCGCCGGTTGCCTCAAGCCGAGGTCGTCAAAGAATCGCCTGCCGATGACCGTATAGCGGTATACGGCCCTCAAGTGGCCGACCTTCACACCCATTGCGCTGAGGCGTGCCTCGGCAAACACGGCCGCACCAGCGGGTAATATTTTGCTGAAGTCATCAAACTTGTAGTCTTCCCAGAGGAAACGCCCACCGGGGAAGAACAGCTTGTCGCTCTGCACATCCGATTGTTGGTATGAGAGAACCACGTAGGCTTTTTTGTACGAGGCCGAGGTCTCGGCTTTGAGCACAGCGCGACTATGATCGGTAAGTGCGCCAAGATCATCGAGCAGATACGACGCGCTCACGATGGCCAGCCGGCTCGAGTAGGCCGTGCGCAGATAGGTGATGGCCCGCGACTCGGATATCTTTTCCCCCAGAGCTGAATAGAGCACTGTCACACCAACGTCATCGCTAATGGCAGCGTCCAGCCTGGCACCGAGGTTGTCCTGCCCTTCGCCCGCCAAATCATCGCTGAGCAGCGGAGCGATCGCATCATGGGTAAAGAAACGCCGCTCGTTTGCAAAAAGGCGTAACGAGTAATCGAGTGTATGGAATTCTTGAGACCACAGATAGTCACCCTGGTCGAACAGGAAGCGTTTGCGGATATCGGAGGGTCGCGTGGCAGACCATTCTGACGAACCCTTGACATAAAGTGTACCGTAACGACTGCCAACAAAAAGATCGAGCATCAATCGTGTGCGGTCATCCGAGGATTGCGCCGTCGTGTTCCAAGGGAATGATGCAGACTCGCGGTCGATCGAAGTGACGTACTCAAAGCGCCCGCCAATGGCGAGAGAGTCTGCCAAGCTCCACGCCGCGGCCCAAGAATCGGTCCCAGCGACCATCGGCAGCAACGCCAGAAACATCCCGATCCTTCTATCCATTGGGAAGACCATCTGCCTTCTTCGACGGCATCGCAAAACCAACCGAGAAATGATACGTCAAACCGAGTGTTTCGTGACCTGAAACCCCTACATCCAGCGCAATACCGGAGACGGTGAGACCCACACCACCGGTCACATCACCATTTGCCAAGCCGCCGCGAATGTCGAGCTCTTTGCCCGCATGCACCTCGATCCCAACGCGGTCCGCCCACTTTCCATCTTGCGCCCGCGCGCGTTCGTAAACGAATACGGATCGGCGATCCCAGTAGTAGGCCACCCCCAGCGTTTGAGTGGTCTTCACAACGGTTCTACCATCACCGAGTACCCAATCAAAGGAGGGCTGCCCGAGATTACGAATCGAGTATCCCATGCCGATGATGGGAAAAGGCCGTAGTAGCACGCTCAGCGAACCGGTGACGACGGTTTTCGAATCGGTATAGACGCTCGAATACGCCACACGGGCTACATCGATGCTCGCGCCAAACGACAGCGAAGCGTCCTGCGACGTACGTATGTAATCGCGCCCGTAGGCAAAGGTGAAGAGATCTTCAGAGGTCACATCGCTGAGCGCAAATCTATACCAAGAAAACCCCAAGACGCCGAACTTGGCGGGCAGTGCCAGGGCAAGATAGTTTTCCTGGAGATCAGAAATATCGTACGGGATGTCAAAAGAAGACAGAACGCTCAACGACCGTATCTGTGTCAAACCGGCGGCATTGACCACTGTCGCGCCGGGATCATCCGCGAGCGCGACAAACGCACCACCCAGGGCAAAGGCCCTCGAAGAAACGATGATTCTCTCGAAATACGCGTCGGCCCGCTCGCAATAAGTCAACAGCATCAGGAATCCGCCGAGAACAACAAATGCTGATCTGAGTCGACTCGTCAATGCAGCCCCACGTTCAGCGAATAACCGCAAACGACGCTTTTACAGTCTTTTTAGAGGAGTTCTTCCCCACACCCCCGGAGACCGCGAGCACGTAGATGCCGCCCGGGACTATGTTGCCATGACCGTCCCTCCCGTCCCAAGATTTCGTGACTCCTCCCCCAGAGAGAATAAGTGGCTCATCGTTAAAGAGATTGCGCAGCAAACGTCCGCTCGCCGAATAGATTCGGCCACTGACGTACACGGACTGAGTGTATTGCGGCGGGTTTAGCGAGATCAAGAAATCGAGCGATGTGCCCTCTCCTGGCGCGATGAGCTTACGCTGCAAGTGTACTTGTAGCGGCAAGATCTCGCGGGTGTCCTCCAGCCGCGCCACCGCGTACGATGCGACGGCTCTGGGCGACACACCAATTGCCAATGATCCGTTACCGGCGCTATCCAAGGGCAGTTGGACAAAGTTGTTGAGGATGGCAAGCCGGGTCGAATCGTTTTCCAGCACTACGGAGGGATTCGGGGCGGCGTCAGCCGCACCCATCCCTAAGCCGCCAGTAACCACCGCCAGAACGCGGAGGCTGTGACTTTCCTCACTCACCGTGACGCCACTCGCTCCTCGTTCAAAACCCGGTAGAAGTTCCCAGGGGATGGCGACTTCCAACGCACCGCCGGTGGTACCCTCCTGGTCGTATGTCCCCTGGTATAAACCGGGATCGATCACGTTGATCGGGTTATCGCAATCCAGTATGGCAAGCTGGGGCGGTTCGAATAAATGCGTCACCTTGATCAAAACGTTTGGGGAGTTGGCTGAAAACTCGATATTGCGCCTGAAATCCCCGGCGTTGCGCAAATCGTTCACCCCCCCGCACCCGACATCTAGAAACAGCATGAGCGTGCTGGATACGGTCACCGCGGGCACCGCGATATATAGGTTGAAGAAGTCCCACGTGAGGCCGATACGCTGAACATCATTATCCGCACCCCAGCGCGAATCGTCTCCGGCCTCGGGAAAAACGGTGAACGCATCCAAAATCCACTCGTCATCCTCGAAGTCGCTCACATCACCGTCGATTTTGATTCGAGAACGGAGATCCTGGGAGGTTGTCGCAAAGGCAGTGGGACAGGCGAGGCTTAGCAGGAGCAACGAAAAGCACAGCCGACCCATTACAGTTGTTGCCTCTCCTCATCGAGTCGCTTCAGGCCTTCCAACATCAGATGGTCGAGGGGAATGTCAATCATTATGTCCTGAGCCTTGGGCTTCCTGCCCTGTGCAAACGAGAATATGCCGTCCCGCCAGCGGACTACCTCGTAAATCACTTCTTTGACCTGTTCCTCGATGGCAAGCTTGAGTTCTCTCTCATTGATGACACCAGCTTCGACCAAGAGCAAGCCGAGCTTCTTGCCCTCGCCTTTCTTTCCGAGAACCCTGTCGAGATTCTTCTTGGTGATTCGCTTCTCCCGTATCAAAAGCTCACCGAGCCTGAGCGGACGGCTGGCAAGACCGGCAGACGCTACGTTACCCCCGTCGAAGTAAATCCTGGCCGAATTGTCCCCGGTAACGAACCTGAGCTCCCCGCTCGCTTGCGCCAGGTTTATCATTTGTAGCACGGATATCGGTTCAAAAACCTTCAGACTTCCCTCGAGATCGAGCACCCAAAACTCCTCTCTTGAGATGCCTCATCCCGATGACAAACTGCGAGATGATCACCGATCCAAAAATAAGCCCCAGAAAGGGGAATATTACAACTCCATATCTATCTTGCCATTGCAGCCCCGATGCCGCAAGTACCAGAATCATTATACCAGCGACGCCTTGCAGGACACCAACTATTTTGCCGACCGGTGTGGCCCGGATTTTCAGTGGGCCGATGCTTATAAACAAGGCCGCGCAGCCCGCGAACAGAGTAACATAGCGCACTATCAAGATCACGAATACCCATGTTGGGATCAGACCTTTCACCATCATGGCTCCGAATAAGCCGGCCGTCGACGCAATATCCGCCACCGGATCCATTATGGTCCCGAACTCGGTCCGCCCTCTCTTCTGTCTGGCAACCATCCCGTCGAAAACATCCGTCAACAGACAAATAACATAGATAGCCAAGGCGATCGCAAAACGACCGTCGAGGACAAGCATCACCAGTGGAACCACCAGGACCAGGCGTACAATAGTCAGTTTGTTGGCGACGCCGAGCATTGCTTCAGGTGTGTCGTTCTCGGTACGGATTAGCCCCACGTTGAGAACGAGCATCAGAGTCAGAAAAATGCAGGCGATCGCACCGCACAGCGCAATCCTCAAACTCAAAACGGGATCGAACGGGACATAAAGCGCAATTAAAGGGACGAGGGCCACGATGTACGAGGTGGCGCAGAATCGCGCGATGGAGAGAGAGAGTGCCCGGCGGACCCGCGCGTTTTCGACGGCTTCGCCCAGACATACCTTGGCAAAGAGCAGATAGTTCTTCGGAGACCTACTCGTGATATCCGCGTTATTGATCGCTCTGATAGAAAACATTCTGACTGCCAAGTTGACGCATCGGCTGCCACCGCGGGTTGCCGGTGGCACTCCGATTCGCTATCTTATCGACTATTCTCTACAGCTACCTGGGCGGCCGCCAGACGGGCAACCGGAACCCGAAATGGTGAGCAGCTGACGTAGTCGAGCCCCACGGCACCAAAGAACGCAACCGACTCTGGGTCTCCCCCGTGTTCACCGCAAATCCCGATCTTGAGTTTAGGGTTGGCACGGCGCCCCTTCTCCACCGCGGTCCTTACGAGATGACCCACACCTGCCTGATCGATCGTTTCGAACGGATCCCCGTGTAGTATGCCCTTTGACATATAATCCGCCAGGTATTTGCCCGAATCATCTCGACTAAATCCAAACGTCAACTGCGTGAGATCGTTGGTACCAAAACTAAAAAAATCCGCCACCTCGGCAATCTGGTCGGCAAGTAGGGCGGCTCGCGGTACTTCGATCATCGTACCGATGAGAAATCTGATATGCACACCCTCCCTATTCATTACATCGGTCGCCACACGCTGGATGCGCTCGCGCAGCTCCACTAGCTCTTGTTTAATACTCACCAGCGGTACCATGATTTCCGGTTTAACATCGATCCCCTCACGCGAGGCAGCTATCGCAGCTTCCACAATCGCTTCGGCCTGAACCTCGTATATCTCGGGATACGTAATACCCAGACGGCAACCGCGGTGTCCCAACATGGGGTTAAATTCCTGCAGCGAGGATACCACGGCTCGTACTTCGTCTTGTGAACGACCAATATGTCGCGCGGTGTTTGCTATATCCTCGTCGTCATGGGGGAGGAACTCGTGAAGCGGCGGATCGAGGAGCCTTATTGTCACCGGACGCCCTTGCATCGCGCGAAACACACCAAGAAAGTCTTCCCGTTGCATGGGCTGAATCTGTCTCAACGCCCGCACCCTCTCTTCACGGTTCGCAGCCATAATCATCTCGCGAACGACCGGTATCCTGTCTTCTTTGAAGAACATGTGCTCAGTTCTCGCCAAACCGATTCCCTCGGCGCCAAACTGAACCGCGTTTTCTGCATCCTCCGGTGTATCGGCATTTGCGCGTACGCGTAGCTTCCTGAACTCGTCGGCCCAACTCATGAACTGGTTGTAGAAGTCGTCCAAAATGGGTTCAACCGTGCGAAGACGTCCCTTGTATACGTGTCCCGTCGTGCCATCAACTGTGATGGTGTCACCCGCCTCAATCGTGTCGCCTTTTACAAGCAATGTCTTGCGCTGATAGTCAACCTGCAGCTCGGAAGCGCCCACAACACAGCACTTACCCATACCCCGTGCAACAACAGCGGCGTGCGACGTCATCCCGCCTCGTGCCGTGAGAATCGCCTCGGCCGCCTTCATACCTTCGACATCCTCGGGCGAGGTCTCCACACGCACCAGAACGACCTTGTCGCCTTTTGCAACGCTCTGCAAAGCCTCTTCGACCGAAAACACGACACATCCGCTCGCCGCACCCGGTGACGCGGGCAGGCCCTTTGTGATTGGCTCAGCGTTGATCGTGGGATCGATCATGGGGTGCAACAGCTGCTCGAGCTGGTCGGGGTTCACACGTTTGATCGCCTCTCGCTTGTCTATCAAACCCTCACTTACCATATCGACGGCGATGCGAATCGCCGAGCGTCCGGTTCGTTTGCCACTGCGGGTCTGCAAAAGCCACAGTTTGCCCTGTTGTATCGTAAACTCGATATCCTGCATATCGCGGTAGTGTCTCTCGAGTCTCTTGTAGACTGCGACCAGTTGGCCATACGCCTTGGGCATCTTGGCTTCCAAACTGATGCCCGATTGCTCGTCACTCACCTGCATACTGACGGACATCGGAGTCCGTATCCCCGCGACCACGTCTTCTCCCTGCGCGTTGATGAGATACTCACCATAAAACCTTGGCTCGCCGTTCGCTGGATCACGGGTAAAGGCTACCCCGGTGGCTGAATCTTCTCCCATATTGCCAAACACCATCGCCTGCACGTTGACAGCCGTGCCCCAATCGTTGGGTATGCCGTGGATCCTGCGATATACAACCGCCCGGTTGCCGTTCCACGACTCAAAAACAGCGTCGATGGCTCCCCATAGCTGTCGTCGGGGGTCCTCGGGAAAGGCCATCGTCTTTTCACTCTTCACCAGCCCCTTGTAGTCTTCGATCAATTCTTCAAGATCTTTCACGCTCAACTGGTTGTCCTGCTCGACACCCGCCTTCTGTCTGCGCCTGGCCAGCAGACCTTCGAAGAGTTCGTGTTCGACTCCCATGACCACGTCGCCGTACATGTGAATAAAACGACGATAACTATCGTAGGCGAACCGTGGATTGTCCGTGCGCCGGGCCAGTCCTTGCACGGTACGATCGTTCAAACCAATGTTTAGGACGGTATCCATCATGCCCGGCATCGAGATTCGTGCCCCCGACCGTACCGAGACCAGAAGGGGGTTGTCTTTGTCGCCAAAACCGCTGCCCATGCGGCTCTCCAGGACAGCGATGTGTTTGGACACCTGCTCATCCAGCCCGTCGGGATGTTCGCCACCGGATTCCATGAAGCGCGTACTTGCTTCGGTTGAGATGGTAAAACCGGGCGGCACCGGTATGCCGAGATTAGTCATCTCCGCAATATTTGCGCCCTTGCCACCGAGTTCATTACGCATCTTCGCGTTGCCCTCGGCCTTGCCGTCACCAAAGGCGTATACGTATTTTTTCGCCATTACTGCGCTCGCCTTCCTTTTCACAATCTTCTTCCTTTTGCGAATAAATGATAGCCCCTGAAGCTAAATCGGACCTATCATCGAACAAAGAACGCGCGATGTACACCACAGACTGCCTGCGACCAAAAACGCATTAGTTTTTGGGATTGTGCCCAGGCCACGGTGACAGGGAATCCTCGAGCAACCACGGGCTAAATCTGTGGTCAAGCCGTACCCACCTACGTATCGATCTGAGCCCTCTGCAGCTTGCCGCTGTAGTCGACATAGACCGATTTCCACTCCGTAAAAGTGTCGAGAACGGTGTGACTCGCCTCCCGATGGCCGTTTCCGGTATCCTTGACCCCCCCGAACGGGAGTTGAACTTCCGCGCCTATCGTTGGACCATTGACATAAGTTATACCCGCCTCGATATCACGTATGGCTCTGAAAGCCTTGTTGACGTCGCGGGTATAGATCGAGCTGGATAGTCCATAGTCGGTATCGTTGAGCGTCTCGATCGCGTCATCAAGGTCTGCGGCTTCCAAAACCGAGAGCACCGGACCAAAGATTTCCTCCCTCGCGATTCGCATGTCACGAGTGACGCCGGTAAAGATGGTCGGCTTGTAGAACCAGCCCTTGGCCGCAGATCCCTCGGTGTACGGTTCGCCACCGCACACAAGCTTCGCCCCCTCGCGAGTACCGATCTCGACGTACTCGTGTACCGACTCCCTCTGCCCCTCGCTGACCAGCGGGCCAACCTCGTTGGCCTCGTCCAACCCGTCGCCCAACCGGAGTTTCTGCACACGCTTTAGCAACATATCGCTAAAGGGCTCCTTGATGGAGCTGTGCAGGATCAAACGGCTCGTGGCCGTGCATCGCTGTCCGGTCGTCCCAAACGCGCCCCACAGGACCCCCTCCAGCGCCAGGTCGAGATCCGCGTCGTCCATGACAATCTGTGCATTCTTCCCACCCAACTCGAGGGACACACGCTTCAACGAACGCCCACCGATCTCGGCAATCTTGCGCCCCACCTCCGACGAACCGGTGAACGACACGACGCGAACCCTAGGATTGTTGATGAGGGCCGTGCCCACCTCACCACCCCCCCCCGTAACCACGTTTACGACTCCGTTGGGAATCCCTGCTTCTTGACAGACTTCGGCCAACTTGACCACGGTGTGTGGCGTATCGGTAGCCGGCTTCATCACCACTGTGTTGCCACAAACCAGCGCCGGAAACAGTTTCCAAGTAGGAATCGCCATCGGGAAGTTCCACGGCGTGATCATCGCACACACACCGATCGGATGGCGCTCCGACCAACCGGCTTTGTTGGGGAGTTCCACCGGCACGGTGTCACCAAACAGGCGCCTACCCTCGCCGGCCGCGAGGTAGGCTGTGTCAATGCCCTCCTGCACGTCTCCGCGGGTCTCGTCGAGAACCTTGCCCATCTCCTGGGTCTCGATCCTTGCCAGCTCCTCCTTTTTTGACTTCAATATGTCACCAATCTTGTACAGAAACTCAGCGCGTTTCGGCGCTGGCACCAGACGCCATGACTTGTAAGCCTCGGCGGCGGCCTCCACCGCCGCATCGACGTCGTTCTTGGTGGAAAGCTGAAAAGTTCCCAGCAGTTCCTGATTTGCGGGATTGTGATTCTCGAACGTCCTGCCGCTCTCCGACTTGACCCATTCACCGCCTATGAAGTTGAGATATTCTTTCATATGTTCTCCTTGCCTTCAAATGCACGTGCTCTCCAGGCCGGCATGTGGTTCCGTATCTAGCCACGGTATCAAAACGAATGGGGGCGTGTCAATTCAATCGCGCGAAAGCAACGTGACCGCATGCTCAACGAGCCATGGTCAATTGGACCGCGCGCGGCTGACACGTCGTCGAGCGATGTCACTTGTTAGAGAAGCCGCGGGGCCGGGTGGAGATTAGGTGCTTTCGCTTATTACCAGCTGAACTTGGAAGGAAGGAGGACACCGCAGACCCTAGCGGATAACTATGATCCGCCCGTATACGCCATCTCCGTCGGTGGTCTGCAGACGATAGATATACGACCCCGATGCCACCGGTTCACCCGACGTGTTATTGGTATCCCACTCAATGTTGCCCAAACCACTGGTGTGCCGGATTTCGTAAACGAGATCCCCCGCGACGGTGTAAATCCTGAGCGTACAAGCCGCGGGCACGTTTACAAAACGCACCTTGTTGTCGGGAAAGTTGTGATAATTGGGCGTGCTAAACTGCGACGTCCCCGAGCGGTAGGGATTCGGCACGGCATACACTCGTTGCAGATCGTTCTGCGATGTTACGAGGGTCGGCACGGTCAACAACTCCGAGGCACATTCGTAGGGAATGCCCTGCTCAACCATGCAGTTGTCAAACTTGACAAGACCCTGCCTGTGTGAAGACACCGAGTAATCACGATCGAAAGACGTGACCGTATACCGGTAAGTAAAACCGTTGAAGGCGTTGCTATCGAACCAAGCCATCTCGTTGGGGCCCAGAACCCCGTTGGGATGTACATCGGTGATGTCTAATCTATCGCCCAAACCGGGCACGTTGAAGGGAAACTCGAAGACCCCCGTGGTTCGTAGCGCGGGAAGAATCGCATTGAAGTATAAAACGTCGATCGGAGCACCCATGAATTCTTCCTCTTTGGATAACTCGCCGATCACGGTCAGGTCGCTGCCGTTCGCCGTAACTCCCCTCCAGATATGGTATCCCTCGAAATCTTCGAGGCCGAGGACAAAGACGCCGTTACTGTCGACCAGCCCCTCGCTCAGATGCAGGTTAAACCCCAGGTCGAAGGTGGCACCGCTGGTCTCGTCGATGAATGTGCATGGTATTGGATCACCGGCAACGTACCCGGCCCCCACATTGATGATATTGTTGAATCTTTCCTCGGCGATAATCTCGTATCGAAGCCTTATACGCGATGTGACACCCACTCTGCCACCTTCCAGAGCCCGAAAACCGACGGTGCGATCAATGCTACCCAAATAGCTTCCGCTGGTACTCAGGACGGCCAAAGAATCCTGATCGGTCGCCGAGGTCGGCGCGTTCCACCCCGCCGTATCCGGTGGGTGAATAAAAGCAGCTATGCTGTCCGGAACATCATCCCAGAAGATGTAGTTTACAAACCACGTACGGTTTTCATTCATGACCGGCACGACAGAGACATTCGCGGGCTGCTGTAGCGTTAGAGAGTCGGGACGGGTCTGAGCGTCGGCCCGATCGGGCCCATGCGCGAAAACCGCGCAACCCACATACACCAATCCTGCGGCCCGTAGGCTTCTTAGCAACACAATCCTCTCCCCTCTATTTCTCTGGAAGTTGCCACTCGTCGTGAAGGATTACCTGCAACGCCTGTTTAACCTGGTCGGGATTGAAAAACACCGGCGCAAATCCCCAAATCGCACTACGGGCCGCCACTCCACCGGCGACATCGGGCGCTCGATCGGCGAACACTTTTGTCCAGAAAGCGACGGGCGCATTATAGAGCACCGACGATTCATCCGAACAGCCATTGCCATAAATAGGTTCGAAACACCACCGCGGGGGAATGGTCTCCGCGACGGCGGCGCAGGCGCTCAGTGTGCTGAAGTAATCTGGATTGTAAAGGTCCACCGACATTCCCGCAACCGCGAACGCTTTTCCCGGGCCTGCAACCTCGGGGCGCAGCTCGAGCTGTGGAAACCCACCTCCGGTCAGTGTATCGAGCGGCAACGCCGATCGTAGCCCGTCCTTTGTGCGATCCCGGCCGCGAAGAAAATCGACAGGGCAGCGCTGCGTACCCCCGGTTCGGCGTATCTGGTTTATATTCTGCAGATACGTCTGGTCCAATACGTTCAAACAACAATCTCTGTAAGCGAACGAATCCTCGCCCACACCCCGCACACCAATATCCTGAGGGGTGTATGTTCCATCCTGATCGCCCGCCAGCTCGTAACGAAAGATCATAGGAAAGAGGGGAATTCCCCGCCCCACAAAGCTCTGAGGATCTATGACCATGGTCATCATCTGGTTACCCGCCAGCAACACGTGACCACCCGCTGCCATGTAGAGTGCCACAAGATTGGGCGAAGTTTTGCCACCGGATATGGGTCTATTGGGGTCCTTAAAAGTTATGAGGTCATTGAGGAAGGCTCCGGCGTTGCCGGTCGTCGTACCGTGCGCGATCCAGATTGCCGACTTGTACCTGGCAAGTACCTGTATCGGAAGCTCGTTATTACCGAGGGTTCCCAGTTCGAAAACATCGGCCACTGGGTTGAACCCCTGGACGCTTTCCAACATACTCTCCCAGAAGCGGTCGTGCTCAAAGTCGCAGGGTGTCGCACCATTGGTAAAGAAGAAGCAGCGTAGCCCTTCTCCCCAATCATCTACGAGGAGCAAATTACGCTCGAACGTGAACGGCACGATGTTGACGGTCACCTCGACACGAGACTTAAACCCAGAGTTATCGACCACCTCGATAAAGAAGCTGTGGGTTCCAAAGAAGAAGGTCCGCGATGGCGATCTGGCCACATCGCCAATAAATGGAGTGACATCGATTTCCCATTGCTCATCGTCGTTGAGATCCAGAATATCCCAGCCATAACGATAGCCCGAGACCAGCCCCCCATAAGATTCCGCAGTCGCCTCGAACTCGAACCTCATCGGCACACCCGCCGGCAGGTCGAGAATCGTCGGCGGCGTGTTGGGGCTCGATGTCCTTATCGTCCCCACAAATTCGTTCCTCACCTCGAGAATCGGACCCGACGAACGGGGTCCAACGATAATTCTCCTCAAGTTCTTGGTCAGATCGTATACGGGACTCACTGCGCCGGCTTCATCCATCACCTGAACGGCGAAATAGTAGTTGCCGAAGTCCTGCGGCGGCGACGTCCAAAACTTGCCGGTGTCGCCTGCAGCCTTGTAATACCGCCATGGCGACCACTCTTCCGCGGCTGGGTTGTCACGGATGTACGCGAGCGTCTGATCCCAGCTGCCGTCGAATTTCGACGTCGGAACCAGTATATGTCGAACCGAGTCGGGCTCCGTTGCTTCCATGTCCTCGCCGGTCCACTGAAATGTCGTGATCGGTGGCAGCCGGGCCGGATCGAGCCCCGTTGGAACAGGTATATCGACAAACACCGTTGGTGAGACAGTCCGCGAAGTAAACGAGCGGTACGCCGGTTTTGCGGATCGCATGTTCTCCCTGTCTACTGCCCGGATGAAGAACGTGTGCGATCGCCTGAATTCCTCGGGCCTGTGAGTCCCTTCAAAATCGATCACCGAGCTGTCCGGGATCAAGTCAGCGGTAAAGACGAACGTCGAATCGTTGCCATTTACACGACTCCACCTATAGTCACCGGGTGTTGATGTCGTATCTGCAGGATCAAAGACGCCGGTTTCGTTGTTTGTAACAACGTACTCGTAGTACTCGATCTCGCCATCCGGATCCCAT
>JAOTUR010000058.1 GCA_029863805.1 Candidatus Krumholzibacteriia bacterium
ACTGTATAATTGCTCACAGAACCCTCGGGCGGTGCGCTGGCTAGCCACACCGTCGGCGGCTGGTTGCTGAATTTGTTGTCGACTGGGTCGGAACACCCCCACATCTGTAATGCAAGGAGACAAACGATCGCAGTACAACGGACTATCCTTCGCATAAACTTACTCCCATCCGTCGGTAAACGCCTATTGCGTCACAGCAAGATAAAATCGTTGCCGAACTTCGCCCGTCCAGCGACTCAGTACGGAGACATTGAACGCATTGAGACGAACTTTATCGCCATTCACAAACATAAACTGCTCATAAACATCCGTCAGCGCCAGATCCCTTCCTCTTATCGTGATGTCGTATTCCTCATTCAACCAGGACGGCAGTGTGCGAAACGCCTCGAACCCGCCGAGGTCATCTATAAATGAATAACGAATGGTAAACGCAATCGTATCCGACAATGTGTTTTGCACTAACCCATCGGTCCAGAATCCCGACCTCGCCACCCTCTCAATCACCGTTGGACTGCTGGTTCGGTGCAAGGTGTATATCCAGCTCCTTACACCCGCATTGAGCGGCTCCTTGGGGTGATCGTGTCCAGCGCCGTTGAGCACAAAAAAGAACTTCTTTATAACTCGGATGTTGAACGGATCGCTGATGTCGATCGTATCCTGCGGGGTCCCCTTATAGTTCGAGGGGTTCCACCAGTCCCAGGTTATCGTATCACCGTCGCCTATTACGGTGCCGTCGTAGTTTACGATCGAATACGAGTCGAGCGTTGGCCTGAAGTTACCCACGACTGATATATCGTCCGGCGTGCCGTCCGGTTTTCCGTACTCATCGACTGTTCTTGCACGGACCGTATACGATGCGCTGCCCACGTTCAGCGATGTCGAATCGGCGGTGCCAAACTCGTTGTTGTCTTCGCCATCGTCGGGCAACCAGCGGACCGTCGATTCGTTGGTGACCCCCCCGTTTTCGGGTCCGCCGTCGACGTCAGCCCGGCTGGTGTACTGCACTTGGTAGCGAAGGCACTTGTTGACCACATCCTGACAGAGCGAGCTATCGGCCCCACTATCCCAACCGCGGTAGAAAAGTGTGACCCAGCTGCTGTACGGCAAGGTGTCGGGGTTAGCGTCTGTGAAGTTTACGGGCTCTTCAACACACTGCGTTCCCTGGCAGTACGTGTTGGTGACCTCGAATATCTCGGTGTCCGGTTCGAAGTTGACCACGACCTGGGCCACGCCCGTTCTGAACTGCCCGGCATCCACCTGCGACTCGGCACCAGCATCATCCCGGACTTGAGCGGCAAGTCTAAAACGGCCACTGGGTAAGGCGTCGGGCCCCACGTTGGGAAAAACGCGCAGCGTGTCAGAGAGATCGGTGGTCCATTCGTTCTGCCCTGCGAGTTCGATATTCGCGGTCAGCGGGAAGAATCGGTAGCTACGAATGCTTCCGTTCTTGGTCGAGCCCGAGTAAGAGATCGAGAACGGTCGAAACATGCCCACCGTATCCAACCGGGTGGGGAGAAACGGGCGGGGGCCACCCGACCCCGGAATCCATGTCGTAAAAAGTATCCGGGGCAATTCGCCGACGGTGGCGACAAACTCAACCGCCGCCGGAAACGGGTCGATCACGCCATTATCGTCGACCGCCGCGATATAGAAGGCCTGGCGGTTCTTCTTTACGCCCACCCCTCCGGTGCTCTGGAATGCAGTAAACGCAAACACCGAGTCTGTACGGCTCGTCAGCTGGCCCTCGCGAAAGTCCCTTATCCGCGCTGCAGGGTTCCACCCCAGCGGTGGCGGCTCGATGGTGTCCCGAATGGTCCAGATGTACCGCACCACCACTCCGTCGGGGTCGACGCCACGCCAGTACGTATGCACCAGGTAATCGTATTCGCTAGAGTCCGCAGGCACGTACCATAGCTCGGTGTCCGGGGGGCGATTGGCATCGACCAGCGCGGGTTGGTTGCGACGGCAAGAAAACATCGCCGTCAAGAGGCAAACCGCTAATAGTATAAAGCCCAGCCTCAGCTTCATGCCAAAGAGTACTCCTCGCATAGGCTATGTGGGGTTTACGGGGGAACTGTAGACGAAGCGCTTTGAATATAAGAGATGTCGTTGAGCGGTGTCAACAAAAAACTTGGACGATCGGCCTCGTAACTGCTTATGAAAAATCGAAATAGATAAGGAAATGGGGTCGGTGAACCACCGACCCCATTTCGCACTCCAACAAGCAACCGCTTCTTACTTCAGAAGAACCATCTTCTTCGTCTGCGAGAAGTTCTTGGTCACCAGCTTGTAGAAGTATACGCCACTCGACACGGTCTGACCGGAGTCGTTGCGACCATCCCATCTCACCGGCGCGATTCGATCCGGCGACTGGACGTCGTTGACCAATGTCTTCACCAACTGCCCGGCCGCGTTGTAAATCTTCAACGACACATGAGCACGCTCTTTAATGCTGTACTTGATGGTCGTCGTCGGGTTGAACGGGTTCGGATAGTTGTTGTCGAGCGAGTTCGCGAACTGCGGTCCGGTTCCAGGATCGATACCGGTCGCATTACCTGGCGAGTTCTGCAGGAAGAGCAGAACATCACGCAAGAACTCCGTACGCGCGTTCGGGAATCCGACCACCGCGTCACGGATGTACTGGTACGCGAATCCAGACATGACCACCCTCGCCGTGCTTGCGATCGAGTTTGGTGTAGTCTGGCTAATGACCGCGGCACCGCCAGAGGCGCCGGTTACCGGCCATGGGTACTCGACGACGGATAGCCCTTCGGCCGACAGCACGTCAAAGTCATTGATGAGCGCGCAGCCACCGTAGGCCACCAGCTGGTCAGGAACACCGGCGTGCGTAAAGATCGTCGACGTTGGGCTCGCCGTAAGAATCGGCGCAACCTGCTCGCCAGCGCCGATGTGATCGCCGCCCAGACTCAGGTTGAAGTTCATATAGGTGCCCTTCAACGCGATGGCACCCGCTCCAAGCAACCCAATCCACTCTTCTGCAATATCGTCCCCGGAAATGTAGAGACCCGGTAAGGTGTCCGTATCCAGGAAGTTATTGAGAAGGGTGAAGTCATCTGACTTCTCGGGGTTACCGGTGCCGTCGCCGATGAGAGCGCTGGACAGGTTACCCGAGTTCCAGATGATTTTCTGGTATGGCTGGACGATCTGAGCTGTGATCGCCCGTGAGGCCAAACTGTTGCCTACAGCGGAGGACGGACCCAGAACGTCGTAGCGGTCGACTTTCTCCAATTCCCCAAACAGCTCGAGAGCGCTGTCGAAGAATAGCTGAGCCGGACCACCACGGTCGTCGGTGTCGTCGACCATAAGGATGTCTCCACCCCGGTTGAAGCCACCGGCGGGCAGAATCGTAAACTCCATCGGGCTTGCCGCGGCTTCTTCGATATCTTGCAATACCGTACCGCCGCCCTGGCCGTTGAGCGACCTTGTATAGTAGCTCGTCGGGCCAAGTGGAGCAGCCGCCCCGAAGTAGTAGCGAATGGTATCACCCGGGACAAACAGGGCGTCGTTTAAGTCGATGCAGTAGCGATCCTCGAGAATACCACCGGCCGAGGTGATGGCTGTATCCATCTGGAATTGCTGCCAGACGTTGCCACCCATGTCGGTAAAGGTTCCGACCAGCGGAAAACGCGTGCCGTAAACCGGACGCGTGTCCGGCGACTGCATCTGCGCTCCGGTCAGTACGGGTTTACCCGGGCCGCGATTGTCCACGTTGACGTAGGCATAGACGGCCGGACCACTGTTGGCACCGGCATGGTCGGCAACCGGATTCACAGTGATCGCCACCGTGTCCCCCGGCAGGATCTGCGTCACACTGGTGGTCGGCAAGATATCCTGCGCCGCGTCGGCGCGGGCTGTACCGGTCAGTGTGCCGTCTTCCGAAAAGTTATCCGAGAAAAGCTCCAGCTGCCGGACGGTCCATTGCGGACTCGAAATATCGATCCGCTCGAGGCCCACGTTGGTGATGAGTGGTGCATGGCTGTGGCACGCGCCGGTGCCAAAGATGTTACACCATACGCCACACTGATCGACCGCGCCCACGGCGACCTGCAGAAATTCCGCATCAGCGTCTACGATAGAGCCGACGCCAAAATTCGTGGTTATCCAGTCCCTCTGACCACCGTAGTAGACGAAGTTGAAGTTTCTCCACTGATCGGGGCAAAGGATGGTGCCGTTGTTTGACCAACCGCGGACCGACCAGACATAAAACTGCAAGTTATCCAACGGCAAGTCGCGGTAGGTTTGGAATCTCAGACGATACTGAAAACCAGACCCAGTGTTCGCGACCAACGGCGACCACATCTCGTTGCTGAGGTAAATGCCCTCGTCGTTTACGTACGGCATCGTACCCTGCGTAGGCTCTGGGTTCGGCAAGTGGCAGGCATATGGGTTGTTGGTCGGCGTGTCAATCCAACCCTGCACATACTTGAGAAGTACCTGTGTGCACGGGTCTTCCTGAAGCACCGAGATACCGATGTACATGGCGTGGAAATTACCAGCAACCGGGGCCGCTTGGCCGGTCCAGTGACCTGCGGTGGTCGATCCAGGCGTGCCACCCTCTACATCGTCGACGCCGGTATCGAGAAACGTAGCGCCGGACAGGATGTAACGTGCACGGAGGTTGTCGACCATAATAGCGCCGTCAGTCGGCCACAGGCCGTCTTCGTCGGACCACGCGCCATCCGCGGAAAAGCGGAAACGCAGAAAGACGTTGTTCTCGCCTCCCGCGGGTCCGGGACCCGAAGCCGTCAGCGCCTCGCTGATAGCCGGAGGTGTGCCCGGTCCTTCACTGATGTTGTCGTAAAGACCGGGTCTTGCCGACGACGTATCGGTGACCGCAAATGGCGACCACGTGGCACCGGCATCGAACGAATACTCGACCACCGTGCCGTCGTAGCCCCCTTCCGAATCCCAGAAGGCATCGTACTGGAACTCGACGCTGTCGCCTCGTGAGCCGGCGCTGATGAGAATCTGATCCCAGTCATTTCCGTAACCGGGCAGCGTCGCATAGCCGCAGAAATTCACGCTGGCGGGGTCCGGGACAACTCCGCACCACCACGACTGGCTTCCACCAATCGGGAGCAGGTTGCCGAACGTACCGCCGTTCAGCTCGTCGAGACCGGGTCCACCAGCCACGTCGGCTACGTGGAAGAAGGCCTGAACCTGCTGGGTCTTGTCGACAAACAACCAGCCCGTGCTATCGGGCGTATCAAACGGCCAATTGCCGAGCAGGAACGTATCGACCTGCGCCGAGGCCCGCTGGGGACCATTGAGGTCCGGCGGGAGATAGGTATTCTCCGGCACGATCGTAAAGTTCTTTCTTTGCTCCGGCAGTTTCTTTGCAAAGGCCACCCCCACCAAGGAGGTCACAGCAAATGCAGCCACTAGAGCAAGTACCAACGTTTTCTTCATCGTATTCCCCCATCGTTGCTGAGAAGGAAAGTGAATACGCGAAAACCATAAACAATTTAGATTGCTTCTGCGCAATGATCGATGAGAAGCAGTTCGGTCAAGGGCATGCGGGTTCTCATGTTGACCGAAACGGCGACGCCTCACCTCCTTAAACATCTACGTTTCAGGGCTAAAGCCTATGTAAAACCGTCGGGTACACAGTTCTTGTCGAGTAAGAGGTTAACACCAACGGTGGTCGGCTTACCCACGCGTACTCAGACGCGCAGACTATGTCTATAGAGGATTTGCGGTTTGACCCGCAAACATAACCCTTTGCCCCTAGTCCTCGCGGAATTGTACCACAAAAATAGGCCTGGTGTCAACACCTGAAAACGGGACTCAAAACTCCAGAAGGCCACGCTAGCCAACGGATACCCGGCCCTCTTCCACTATGCGAGAAAAATCAGCATATTTTGAAAATAGGGCAAATACCGCCGCCAGAAACTGGTGTCGATTGGCCCGCAAAGCCGGGTCCGGGCAGTTGATCAGGACCTGATCGAAATAAGCGTCGATCACCGGCCCCAGGGCGGACAGCGAGTGAAGTATCGCCCGATCGTTCGATTCTTGCTCGTATCGCATGAGCTTGGGTATGGCGTCTTCGATCGCCGTCAGCAAGCTGGTTTCGGCGGCATCCACGAATTTTGTACGGTCAAAACACATCGTCTCAGCAAGCGCCCCGGACCCGAGGAAGGCCGCCTTTGTCGCCGGCCAGCCCGCCCCGAACACCTTCTTCTCATCATCGATGATGTTGCTGACCCGCTTGACCCCGGTTATCAATAGTTCGAACGACGCATCTCCCCGCGTGCTCTCGAAAGCTCGCGCCCGGTTGAGGGCCACAGCGGGCGCCGCCCACGTGACCGCAGAAACGGCGGCTACGACGTCATACGCGACACCGCTCTCCTTTAGAAAGCTCGCCATCCGCGATTCGAAGAAGTCGACCAAACGCGCCATGACCTCAGCGCCGGCCGCCGCATCCGCGAGACCGCCATCCACATAGGCGGTGATGGCTTGCTCCAAAAGCGTGTCTATCTCGACCCAGGGCTTTGACTCGAGAATCCTTAGCAGGCCATTGGCTTGTCGCCTGAGAGCGTACGGATCCTGAGACCCTGTCGGTACCAGACCCGCCAAAAAACAGCCGACGATGGTGTCGATGCGATCGGAGAGGGCGAGCAGCGTCCCCAGCCGGGTCGAGGGCAGATCGTCTCCGGGGAATCGCGGCAGATAGTGCTCCCTAATCGCCTCGACCAACTCGCCGGGCTCTTTGGCCCGCACCGCATAGCAACTTCCTATCAGCCCCTGCAGAAGCGTGAACTCCTTGCCGTCTTTGATCATCTCACTGGCAAGATCGGCCTTGGCCAATCGCGTGCCCCGGCGAAGTGCCTTATCGGCCACGCGGTCCCTGGCGGGCAAGGCCGCGTTCACCGACGCCGCCAGACGGTACATGCGCCCGGTTTTGTCCTCGAGCGATCCCAGGCCCTCGATAAAGACGATCGACGCCAGTTTGCTCGCCAGTCCATCCACACCGGTTTTCAAGTCCTCTTCATAGTAGAAAAACGCGTCTTCCAACCGCGCCCGCAGGACCTTCTCGTTGCCGTGCCTCACGACCGATGGGCTGCCCACCTTGCCCTCCGTAAACGCCAGGAACTTTGCCACCAATCCACCGCGACCGTCGCGGAAGGCCAGGTACCGCTGATGGGCCTTCATCGCGGTAATGACCACGGCCTCGGGGAGCGTCAGGTACTTGCGATCGAAATCACCGACCAACGGTACCGGCTCCTCCAACATAAAAGTGAGCTCATCGAACAAAGCCGTATCTTCGACGAGAGTCAGTTTGTCGCGGCGGGCTGTCTTGCGCGCCAGATCGACGATCACCTTATATCGCGCCTCGTGGTCCAACACCACACGTGCCCGCCTCAAGGCTTCGAGATATTGGTCGGTGGTTTTGGCAACAAGGCCCTCACGCCTTATCCAGGGGATGGTGTACGTGGTGCGGCCACTCTTGACGCCGGCGATCTCAAACCGGATCAGTTTCTCACCCAAGAGACACACGATCCACCGTATGGGTCTTGCGAAACGGACGTCGCCATCCTCCCACCGCATCGTCTTGGGGAATCGGATTCCGCTTATCATGCTGGGGATCAAGCCCTTGAGGAGAACCGATGCGCGTTCCGACTTGAGTCGTCTGGTGAAGCCAAGATACTCGCCGCGCTCCGTGGGTATCTTCTTCAGATTTCCCACGGCAATACCGTGCGAGCGTGCAAAGCCGCTGGCGGCCTGGGTGGGTTTTCCCTGGTCGTCGACCGCTTTGGAGACGGGCGGCCCCGTGATAGTCTCTACTCTGTCGGTTTGTTTGTCGGCAAGCCCGCGGACAATCAAGACAATCCGGCGCGGAGTGCCGGTGGCATAGATCTCCCCGAACGGGAGTCTGACGTCTCGCAGATGTTCGGCAGTGTCTCTCCTCAGCTGCTCGAACGCCGGACGGATCGAGGCTGGAGGAAGGTTTTCGCAGCCAATTTCAAGAAGAAGATCGCTCATGCACGTCTTGCCTCCGAGTCAGCGGGTAACCCATGGCCTCGCGTTGTTCGATGTATTTCATAGCCACCCGCCGCGCCAATCCCCTGATGCGCGTAATGTACCCCGTTCGTTCAGTCACGCTGATCGCACCCCTGGCGTCGAGGATGTTGAAGATGTGAGAGAGTTTGACCACATAATCATATGCCGGCAGAACAAGATCTCTTTCGATCATCCGCAGCGCCTCCCCCTCAAAGCTCTGGAACAAAACGAAATAGAGATCCGTGTTCGCAGCCTGAAAATGAAATGCCGAGTATTCCCTTTCCGCCTGGCGGTTGACCTCAGCCCAGGTGATTCCACCCCCCCACTCGATATCCATGACCGAGTCCACGTTTTGAAGAAACAAACACAACCTGAGCAGTCCGTAGGTGAGTTCCGCCGTGATGGGTTTGAGCTCCAACGAACCCGCCTGTTGAAAATATGTGAACTGCGTGATTTCCATGCCGTCCAGCCACACCTCCCAACCTAGGCCTGACGCCCCCAGCGTCGGCGCCTCCCAGTCGTCCTCAACCAGCCGGATGTCGTGTTTGAGCGGGTCTATGCCCATGAACTTTAGACTGTCGATATAGACGGTCACGACATCCTTGGGTGGCGGCTTGAGAACGACCTGGTACTGGAGAAACTGCTGCACGCGATTGGGGTTGTCACCGTAACGACCGTCTTTTGGTCGTTTGGATGGCTCCACGTACGCGGCTTTCCAAGGCTCGGGACCGAGAACGCGCAGAAACGTGGCCGGGTTGAGCGTGCCCGCGCCGACTTCGGAGTTGTACGGTTGAAGAATCACACACCCCCGACGCATCCAAAACGTCTGCAGTCTCATGATGATCTCTTGATAAGTGAGCTTATCGCGCGTTCGTCGTGCCAACGGTCTTTCCCTCCTGCATCGACCCCGCTTTGCGAGTAGCGGAGCGTGTTACATCTTATCGGCCTTTTTCATGAGCTTGAGTGCCTGGGGCAGGACGTAACCTTGGATGTGAAAAGTATACGTCCAATGAATCATCTTACCCAAATATTTTCTGACATTCGCATCCACCTCGCGAGTCGACAGCTGCGGGAGCGTGCCGGCCGTCATCGTGGCGAGTTGCTCTAGCACGCGGCGGTCCAAACGCGCCCGATTGGGCGTCTCGAAGCTGTGCTGTCGGCACAGGCTGGTGCCGTCGGCGGGATGATAGTATCCCCCGCCGATCGCTCCCCCACACACCGCGCAAGCGGAAAAATCCGGATTCACACCCAGTACGGCCAGAAGCTTGTACGCACAGGCAAGGTACACATAGAGAGGATCTCTTGACTCAGTGCAGGCCAGGTATTCTTGCACAAGATCGACTACCCGCTCTTCGGGGCTTGCCCAGTAACACACCTTGTCTAGCAGTTCGAGAACTGCTAGTGCCGAGGCCAAGCCCGACAACGATTCTCGGACCGGCGCCAGCGTCGAGCATACATAAATCTCCTTGAGATAACAAAGCGTCCTGCCTTCTCTGTGATAGTAGACCACGTCGAGTACGTTGCCGACATCCAGCGCACCTCGAAAAGGGCTTTTCGCCGCCAGCGCGCCTTTTGCCATGAGCTTGATTTTGCCGCTGCTTCTGCCAAAAAAAGTGATGAGTTTGCTGGTCTCACCGCTGCGGGCGCTTCTCAACACAACACCTTCGTCCTTGAGCAGCATGGGGTCTCATTGGGTGTGTAGGCGTGACACGTAGTAGGTGGCAAATGCCATGTAGATCAGAAGCCCCACGATATCGCTCATCACCGTTATAAAAGGGCCGGTGGCGATGGCGGGATCGACTCTGGTTCGGTTCATGAGCAAGGGGATCGAGGCCCCCATGAACGCCGCTACAATGGTTACTGTGAGGAGGGTGCTCCACAAGAGGAGCCCCAGAGCAATCTCGGTTCGCCATAGCATGACGACCCCGAAGAGAATCGCGCCCAGGATGAGGCCGTTCACAAACGTCACCTGCAACTCCCTGAGTATCCGCTTGCCAATGTGTGCTGTGGACACCTCACCGACGGCGATCTCTCTAACCACTACGACGGCGGCCTGAATCCCTGTGCCGCCGGCGGTGCCAATGACCAGTGGCACAAAAAACACCAGCGCAAGCGCGGTCTCTATGGATGTCGCGTATTGACTCATGATCAGGGCGTTGACCATCTGACCCAATAAAGCAAAAATCAGCCACGGCAGGCGCGCCCTCGAAATCTTGATAGG
Source organism: Candidatus Krumholzibacteriia bacterium (assembly GCA_029863805.1). Classification (GTDB taxonomy): domain Bacteria; phylum Krumholzibacteriota; class Krumholzibacteriia; order WVZY01; family WVZY01; genus JAOTUR01. Next base: position 10,244 of record JAOTUR010000058.1, read on the forward strand.
CGAAGTCTCGCCGATTTCTCCCTCGACGGTACCGGCGATGCGAGCGATGTCCTCGGAGGCTTCCTCTTCGATGACGTCGATGATATCGTCGACGGTGATTCTTCCCACGAGTTTTCCTTCATCGTCGATCACGGGGAGGGTAAACTCGTCGTACTTGCCAAAGAGATTCGCCACCTCCTCCTGATCCATATCGACGGGTACCGTGGTCACGGTATCCACCATCACATCGGTCACTTTTTCCTCCGGCTCGTGGAGTATGAGGTCCAGCACCGGGATGTGACCGATGAGCTTCCCGGAATGATCAACCACATAGACGTCCTCAACATTCTCGATCTGGTCTGCCAGCTTGCGAACCAACTCGATCGCATCGCGGATCGTCGCCTGTTCGCGCACCGCGACCTTTTCGACCTCCATAATGCCGCCGGCCGTATCCTCCTCGAACTCCAACAGTTCGTACAGTTTTTCGCGTTCGAGCGAAGGCAAGAGCGCGTCGACCTGCTTTGACTTTTCGGGCGGCAGCGTCGATATGATGTCGGCCGCGTCGTCGGACGGCATCTCTTCGAGCAGCGAAACGACCTCCGAGTCCGTCAGCAGTTCGAGCAGCGCCTGACCAGAATGATCGTCCACGACGGCCAGGACCTCGGCCGCTTTCTCATTGGCCAGCTGTTTGAGAACGATCACCTTCTCTTCGTTGGCAAGATCACCGAGAATATCCGCTATATCGGCGGAGTGCAGCGGTTCGAGAAGTGCTTTCAAACGTCCGTAATCCGCCCGTTGCAGGTAGTCTTTGACGCTTTGATACGCTTGTGTGTCGGAGTCAGACATAGCACGCATCGTAGAGAAGGTTTGTAGTCTTGACAAGGGGTTTTGACGGGTGCTACGAGCGCTGAGTCGTCCACCGTGCCAGGGCGGGGGGGGTAAAGGCGCCACCGGAGATGACCATTTTCATCGCCTCTTCGACCGGGATGTCGAGCGCGACGACATCCCGCTTGGGCATCATGAGGAGAAATCCAGATGTGGGGTTAGGGGTCGTTGGAATAAACACGTTAATGAGCTCATCCCCGACCAGGTCGTTGAAATAATCGCTGCCATCCTTGGTCACAAATGCCATGGCGTAGGCGTCCCTGTGTGGATAGCGGATTAGAACCACGCGTTGAAAGGCAGTGTTGTCTTCGCTAAGAAGTACCGCGCTGACCTCCTTGACCGCGGTGTAGATTCGTCGGATGAGCGGCAGACGTTTCATGACACCCTCGCCGAGGGCGATAACGCGCTTACCGATGAGATTGCTGGCAAGAATCCCGGTGAACAGGATGAGCAAAAGCACAACGACAAAGCCGATTCCGGGGATGTCGATCAGGGGGTAGCGTTTTTGGAACGGGCCGATGAGATTGTCGACTCTCGTGAATATCCACCATACGACGTAAAGGGTCACCACGGTCGGAGCCAGGACAACCAGCCCCGTCAGGAAATACCTCCTAAGGAATTTTACCACGCGTCACCTCTCTGCCACGTTCCTAACCGATCCCGCCTTCGATTCCGTTTTCGATCGAGCTTAAACCCTTGACCAGTATCTTGTCTATTCTTTGCCTGACCACCGACTGGATCTTGAACTCGATGGCACCTCGGGTGAGCACCTCGCCCACCCGCGGCACCCGGCCAATGGTCTCATAAAGAAACCCACCCAGCGTGTCCACATCTCCTACCGGCAAGTCGAGACCCAGCTCCTGGTTCACGTCGTCCAGACGTACGCGCGAGCTGCAAACTGCCGTGTCCTCATCGATCCTTTTGATCATCTCCTCTTCGGTGTCGAACTCATCCTGAATATCACCAACCAGCTCTTCCAACACGTCCTCGAGTGTGATCAACCCGGCGGTACCGCCGTACTCGTCAACCACAATGGCGAGGTGGATCTTGAGCTTTTTGAATTCCGACAGAAGCTCATCGATCATCTTGGATTCGGGCACGAAATGCACGTCGCGCCGAAGCGTAACCAGCGAGAACTCTTTCTCGGTCACCAGTTTTTTGAGGAGATCTTTAGTATGAATTACGCCGACGATCTTGTCGATGCTGTCGTCGAAAACCGGTACCCTGGAGTGTCCCGCATCTACGATGGCGGTGAGCGCGTCGGCGGGGTTCATGTGTATGTTGACTGCTATCATATCAATGCGCGGCACCATGACTTCACGTACACGCGTGTCACCGAACTCGAAAACACTGGACACGAGGTGTTGTTCGTCGGTTTCCTCATGACCATTGGCGTAGCCCACGAGCTCGATTCTCTTCTGAAATGTCAGGACGGGAAACGACAACGCGTTGAGAAGTCGGGGAGAGATCCTTCGCAAACCGTGCACCATCACGAATACGATGGGACGAAGCAGATAAATCGTAGGATAGATGGCAAAACGAGCAAACTCGACAAACTTGTCTGGAGCGCGCAGAGCCAACAGGTGGGACACGGTAAAAGGCACGAGAACAGCGACCAGCACGAACAAGACCGTTGACGCTATCTGGTTGGCACCCGTAAACAGATACGTGATCGCGAACTTGTGCGATACGAACAATACCAAAACCAGCACCAGCAACTTTCCCAAACCGATGGAGAAGTAGTTGTTGACCGGGTCATCAACCAACCGGTCCACAAAGCGGGCGTTCTTGGCCTCATCGTCCCCGTTCTTTTCTGGCCGGGCATACGAAAGAAGCTGCATCGCAGCGGACGTACCGGCGATCAGCCCGAAGAAAATCACGGAGACTACAAGCAGCGCTAGATCAATCTCGGTTTTCATCAACTATGGGCAAGGGGCGATCGCATGCCAAAAAAGGCTTAGAGCAGCTGGTCCACTTCCGAAGGGCTCATCTCGTCTAGAAGCAGCCGTCTCTCCTCGCGTTCCATTCTGCGCGCCTCACCATCGGTCTGGTGCTCGTACCCGACCACATGCAGCAAGCCGTGAACGCCGGTACGCAGGAACAGATTTTTGACTTCGATCCCCTTAAGCTCGGCCTCCCTTTCCAGGGTCTCGTATGACACATATACTTCTCCGACTGGGGATTCCCCCGCCGGTACCATCTCCACGTCGTCTATGTATGAGAACGAAATGACGTCGGTGGGGCGATCCAGCCCACGGAAGTCTCTGTTGAGCTTTTGTATGTAATCATCGTCGACCAAAATGACATTGACGGGGAAGTGCGATTGCACCAGTGCTGCAGCGATACGTCGCAGTTTCGCGGACAGTTCTTTGTCGAGCCACACCGGGCTATTTACTCCCGACCGGCTTAGCGACAGCTTCACGCTGTTTATCGTCCCCTTTCTCCTGTCCCGGATAAGCCACCCTCTTGTGGTATATACCGGTGAGAATGCTCACGAATTTCTCCCTGATCTTAGCCAGGTCGTTTAGGGTAAGACCACTCTCGTCCAACTCGCCGTCCTGAGCCCGCGAGCCAATCAACTTGGCTACCATGTTGCGAATATTCGCCTGCGACGGCTCCTTCAAAGATCGGCATGCGGGCTCTACCGTGTCGGCAAGCATAAGCGCCGCAGCCTCTTTGCTGGCAGGCCTGGGCCCGGGGTAGCGGAAATCATCCTTTTTGACGCTGGAGTGCGAATCGGTCTCCAGTGCTTTCTGGTAAAAGAAAGCCATTACCGTCGTGCCGTGGTGTTGACGAATCGCGTCGATGATCAGATCCGGGAGCTTTTCTTCGCGTGCGAGTTCCACACCATCCTTTACGTGAGATAACAGAATCAAGCTGCTCATCTGCGGAGTAATCTTTTCATGCTTGTTGAAACCCGCTTCTTGGTTTTCCACGAAGTACTCCGGCTTGAAGATCTTGCCTATATCATGATAGTACGCCATTACTCTGGCCTTGAGGGGATCGGCCCCAATCCCGGCGGCGACCGCATCGACAAGACTACCGAGCAACATGGAATGGTGATAGGTGCCGGGCGCTTCCATGTTGAGCCTCTTGAGAATCGGTTTGTTCAAGTCTGTCAGTTCCAGAAGGGTAAAACGGGTCGTGAGATTGAAAATGCCCTCGAAGATGGGCAACAAAAACATCGCTGACAAAGTCGAAAAGAGGCTGTTGCCCATCGACCACAAAACTGCCTGGTAGAGGTCCCGAATCTTCTCTATCTGCCCGAGCTCGACACCAACGACTCCCACGGCGTATGCAGCGGAGATGAGAAGGAACACCGAATAGAAGTGCGTTCTAGATCGCATCCTCAAGAGCCCCACCACACCCGCGGTCCCGGCCACCAGCGAAACAAAGACGAACAGAGTCGAGATATCGGCGACCAGGGGCACGGCGAAGCACGCGAACACGGTGGCGACCAGTCCCAGCCGATAATCGAAGAGCGCCGTCATCATAAGTGAAACGAACGCGACCGGAATCAGATAGGTGCTGAGCGCAAAACGTATAACAACCGCGGCGAAGACCATGTAGATCAACATCACAGTTACCACCGTGCTCAGTTTCATCATGTCACGGTAGACTCCACGATGAAAAACAAAGATGTAGCCACCAAAAAGAAACCCAAAAAGCAGAAGGCGCACGATCTCGGCCGAATACAGACTGACCACGATAAACGGTGATTTTCGGGTCTCCATCGCCGTGCGTGTCTGCTCGAGCGCGAGCAGCATTTTCTCCTGCTCAGCCGTCACCTTGTCATGTTTGCCTATAATTCGCTGGTTCTTGGACACCCGTGTCGTCTCTCGGACCTGCGACATAGCGGCCGCACGCCGTTTCTCCGTTTCGGCGCTATCGAACACAAGATTCGGAAGCAGGTGGCTACGAACCACTTCAAAAAACACGTCGGCGCTCGCACGATCCTTCTGAAAACGCGAAAACCCCGCCTCCTTGATCACACGGTCGACCCTTCCCTGATCAACAACATCTCTTACCGTCAAGCGCTTCTCAGAATCGTTGTACACCAGCGAGATCTCGCTGTACGCCTGCCGCCGAATGGGGCTGGCGTTGTCGATGAACCCACGGGCAAAGATCTGTTCTTGAAACTCGACCGCCGCTTTCTCCACGGCAGACAACCGCGCTGGCTCCACCAGCTTGCGCACCATATTGCCGGAGAGAAAAGGCAGGAGCGATGCCGCGATTTCGATGTGTTGCTGGGTGGCGAGGCTCTCCGACGCGACCACAGCCGACAGGCTGTCGAACACCGCCGTAAGATCAGCCTTGAGCGCCCCTTCCACCGAGGCATCGCGAACATACACGGGAACCACTTTAAGAGCTGAGCTGGCACGTTCTATTTTGAGATCGTCGTCGGACAACGGAACCTCGAAGTCAAAGGGAGCGACTATATTGCGGTCGGCTATCTCCCCGGCTTTAAAAATGACTTCTTGTGTCCGTTTTGACGGTGGGAACAACAGCAAAGCCACTATCACAAAGATTACGGCCAGGCCGACTCGAGGCAACAATTCTGTGTACCTATCCCCGGTCAGTCGGAAATGCCGCGAGTATTTCTCCGCTCGCTCGTTGCGAGAAACGTTCTTCTTGCGACGGAGCGTCTTCCATGGAAGAAGTTGCATGGCTTTACTTCTCCTGATTGTTGCCGTTCCGCGAAAACG
>JAOTUR010000302.1 GCA_029863805.1 Candidatus Krumholzibacteriia bacterium
TTGCTCATCGGCGCTCATGGAGGGCCTACCTCGGGGCTAATGTCCAAAGCGGCCGCGGAGTGCGTGAGGGCACCGATCGAGATATAATCCGGCCCTTGCATTGCATAGGCCTTGATGTTCTTTAGGTCGACGCCACCGGAAACCTCGATTTCCGGAGTGAAGCTGGGTTGTTTCTTTTGGTAAGCCTTTATGGTGCCAATCGCCTGGCGCACCTCATCGGGCGAGAAATTATCCAGCATGATGCGGGCAACGCGGCGCCCCAGCAGGCCGCGAAGAAAATCTATCGAATCCACTTCCACCTCTATCTTTCTATCCGGGTTCGCAGCCGCCAGGAACGCCGTCAAGGCGGCCGGCCCGCCCAACATGTGGACGTGGTTTTCCTTTATAAGGATCATATCGCTCAGATTATAACGGTGATTGTTGCCTCCGCCTACCCGTACGGCGTAGCGTTCCAAGGGCCGCAATAGCGGCGTCGTTTTGCGTGTATCGAGGATCCGCACGCCAGTGCCACGCACCACGTCGACAAACTTGGCCGTGAGCGTCGCCACACCGGAGAGGTGCTGCATGAAGTTCAGGGCCACCCTTTCGGCGGACAGGATTGCTGACCCCGGCCCTGCGACCAAGGCGATCAAATCGTCCTCTTGCACGCATTCGCCGTCTTGGATCTTGGCGTCAAATCGAATGGTCGGGTTCATGCGCGAGAAAACCATACGGGCCAGGTCGATGCCGGCGATGACTCCGTATTCGCGCGCAATCAGTGTGCCTCTTGTCATCCGCTCTCCGAGCCCGAGAAAAGCAACCGTGCAATCGTCTTCTGCTCCGTCCTCGCGTAGAGCCTGGTCGATCCGCTTCTCGAGATAGGCCCGATCGGGCAACGCGTTCGTATACATACTAGGTCCTTGTCCCCCTGGGTCGGCGCCTCTTGCCAAAACCCTGTTTCTCCATGGCTAGCTGGATCCTCACCTCTTCGAGGCGATCCCGGAGACTCACCGCTTTCTCAAAGTTGAGGTCTTGAGCCTCGCGAAGCATTTCCTCTTCCAGCGCCCGGGCAACTTCCTCCAGCGGTAGCGCCCCGTCGAGCACGATCTCGGCGCCATCCGGTCGCCTCGCGTCGACCACTGATGTGCTCAAACGGACTTCATCCAGTGACTTAACGATGCCCTTGGGCACGATGCCATGGCTGCTATTGTACTCGATTTGTCGTTCGCGTCTGCGGGCGGTTTCGTCGATTGCCTTTTTCATGGAATCGGTTATCTTGTCCCCGTAAAAAATCACCCGCCCGGATACGTGCCGTGCGGCGCGCCCAGCGGTCTGGATCAGACTGGTCCCGCTCCTCAAAAACCCTTCCTTGTCCGCATCGCACACCGCCACCAACGACACCTCTGGCAGATCCAGCCCTTCCCTCAGCAAATTGATCCCCACCAGCACATCAAACTCACCCAGCCGCAGGCTTCGCAGGATCTCGACTCTCTCCAATGCATTGATATCGGAATGCAGATAGCGCACGCGGATGTCCAAAGAATTGAGATAATCGGTGAGCTCTTCCGCCATTCGCTTGGTCAGAGTTGTAACCAGAACACGCTCTTTCTTATCCGCACGTTTCTTGATCTCGCCAACAAGATCGTCTACTTGGCCCTGCGCGCGACGCAAGATTATCTCCGGATCCACGAGACCCGTTGGACGAATCACTTGTTCCACGACTTCTCCTCCTGCTGCACCGAGCTCGTACGCGGCCGGGGTTGCGCTCACGTGCACGCATGTTTGAATCAGGTCTTCGAATTCTGCGAAGCGAAGAGGTCGGTTATCCAAGGCCGAGGGAAGCCTAAAACCGTGTTCAACCAGCGTTCGCTTGCGTGATCGATCGCCATTGTACATGCCATTCAGCTGGGGTACGGTGACGTGAGATTCATCGATGATGGTCAGAAACGTCCCGGGGAAATAGTCGATCAAGGTTAGGGGACGTTCTCCCGGCTCTCGACCTGACAGATGCCTGGAGTAGTTTTCAACCCCGGTGCAGAAACCCATCTCTTCCAGCATTTCCAGATCATAAAGCGTTCGCGACTCCAAACGCTGCGCTTCGACCAGCTTACCAATGCTCCTCAGCTCCTGCAGCCGGGTGCTCAGCTCTTCTCGGATACCCCTGATCGCTTGCTGCAAAAGAGGCTCTGGGGTGACGAAGTGGCGCGCCGGAAAAATCGTGACCCGCGCTGTGGATCTTAGCACGCTGCCACTGACTGGGTCGGTCACCGACAAGGCTTCAATATCGTCGCCAAACAGCTCGATTCGTACAGCCTCTTCTTCATAGGCTGGCCGAATCTCGATGATATCGCCCCGGACGCGAAAAGTGCCCCGGGTAAAACTTACGTCGTTGCGTGAATATTGGATCTCGACCAGCCTCCGTAGCAGAACCTCGCGATCAATCGCATCGCCGACATTGAGCGGCAAGGTCATCTGCTTGAAGGCTTCGGGTGAACCCAACCCGTAAATGCACGAGACACTCGCTACCACGATAACGTCGCTTCGGGTCATCAAGGCGCTCGCGGCGCGCAACCGAAGCCGATCGATATCATCGTTGATCGACGCGTCCTTTTCGATATACGTGTTTGTACTGGGAACGTATGCTTCCGGTTGATAATAATCGTAGTAGCTCACGAAGTATTCGACGGCGTTGTTGGGGAAGAATCCCTTGAACTCACCGTACAGCTGGGCTGCCAGCGTTTTGTTGTGCGAGATAACCAAGGTTGGCAGATTGCATATGGCGATCACGTTGGCCATCGTAAACGTCTTGCCTGAACCCGTCACGCCGAGAAGCACCTGATGACGCCGCCGACCCCGCACGCCATTGACGAGGTTCTCAATCGCTTGCGGCTGGTCCCCTGTGGGAGAGTAACTGGAGTGAAGTGTGAATTTGTCCATCTCAGCGAGGATTTCAGGTCGACCGCGAAGCAACTGTCGTACTCTGAAGATAACCCCGCGCGTCGCCGAGGGTCAAGCGCTTCACTTTGCGACGCTCGTTTATAAAGAGGAGGGTGAGAATGAGGATAATTACAAAAAGGAGGGGCAGTACCACCCTCTTGAAAATTCTAGGAGATCTTAGTTTCTCTTCGGCAACGGTTTCTTCTATGTCCCACATTGTACCCCGGCTCAGAACACCTTTCCCGCGCTGACGGTCCAACGCCTTCAATACCAGGCCTGCATCGATACCGAGAAAGCTCGCGTAATTCTTGAGAAAACCTTTTAGGTAGATGTCGCTTCCTACCGAGTCAAAGTCGTCCTGCTCGAGAGAGTTAAGCACATCCACCGAGATCTTGGTATCGCGGTTGACCGCATCAAGCGTCAGGCTCTTGGACTCCCGCGCCGACCGCAGCATCTCACCCACAGAGTTGGCAACGTTCTCGTTCATGATATTCTCTCTATGTTTGGTCTTCGATAAGGCTCAAAGATTCTTCGATTTTTCCCAGCTCCTTGTGGAGCATATCCCGCTTGCTGCGGGCCTTGTCAACGACTTCTTCACGGGCCTTCTTGACAAAATCGTCATTTGACAGCTTCTTCTCGACCACCGACAGCTCACGCTCGATCTTGACCTTCTCCTTGCGCAGACGTTCCAGCTCTGCATCGAGATTGGCTACTCCGGCAAGCGGCACGATTACCTCGAAATCACCGATTGGCGAGCTGGCACTGCCCCTTTCTTTCTTTACGCTGGGCCCGAAATCGAGTTTTTCAGAACGTGTCAAACGCTCTATGCCGGCCGCCATCTCGTGAAGCGGCATGCGCGAGTCCTGGGGAGTCTTGATCCTGAGCTTTATCGAGGTGACCGGGTTGACGCCGTACTGCGCCCTGATGTTTCTTGCGGCCGTAACCAGCGCTTGAAAAAGCTCCATTCGCTCATCGGCATCCTGGTCCGCTAGCTCGTCTGTCTTAACGGGATAAGTCGCGTCCACGAGCAATTGACGCGACATCGGTAGCTTCGACCACAGCTCCTCGGTGACATAAGGCATGAATGGATGAAGCATCTTGATTGCTTCACCCAGAGCAAAAAGAAGCACCGCCAGCACCGTATTCTTGTCCCCGTCGCCGTAAAGGCGAATCTTGGCCAGCTCGAGATACCAATCACAGAAATCGCTCCAGAAGAAATCATATGCGCGCACGGCTGCGTCATTCAATCGCATTCCCATGAGCCTTTGATCGATGTCATATGTCGCCCTGTTCATGGCGCTCAAGATCCAGCGATCG
>JAOTUR010000309.1 GCA_029863805.1 Candidatus Krumholzibacteriia bacterium
GCTCGAAAGCGAGACCCCTACCATGACGCTCCTTCCACAGCCGTGAGAAGGCTTCACCTTCTCCACCACCGTCGCCCAACAGCGTTCCACCATCCTTGTCGCACGCGCCGAGGATCATTCGCGATGCCTGCCAGATCTTGTTGACGAAGTTACGGCCGATTTCCAGTTTTTCTTGCGCGAAGAATACATCCTTGCCTGGGGGCGAGAGCATGAGGAGCGTAAAACGAAAAGCGTCGGTGCCGTATTTGTCTATGATGTCTAGCGGATCGGGGGAATTGCCTAGGGACTTGCTCATCTTTCTCCCCTGCATGTCACGCACGATTCCGGTCAGAAACACGTGGCGGAAGGGCACCTCCTTCATGAACTCGAGCGAGGCCATGATCATGCGCGCAACCCAAAAAAATATGATCTCCGAACCGGTTACCAGGACGCTGGTCGGATGAAAGTTCTTTACATCCTCGGTTCTCTCAGGCCAGCCCAGCGGTGAGAATGTCCACAGCCACGAGGAGAACCATGTGTCGAGGACGTCTTCATCTTGTGTAATTTCACCGGAGCCACACGTCGCACATGCGCTGGGATCCTCCGTGGCCACGGTCAGGTGTCCGTTCGGACAGTACCAGACGGGAATCCTATGCCCCCACCATAGTTGCCTGGAGATGCACCAGTCACGAATGTTATGCATCCAACTGAGGTAAACGTTCTTCCAACGCGGCGGGTAGAAGTCGATCTCACCACTTTCTACCACCTGGATCGCTGGTTCAGCAAGCGGCCGCATCTTGATGAACCACTCGCGCGAGAGCAAGGGCTCGATGACGGTTGCACAACGGTCATGTTGGCCGACTGCATGACTGTGTGGTTCGATCTTCTCCAACAACCCCTCCTCCTCGAGCGCCGCTAAGACCCCATCGCGGGCCTTGAAACGATCCAAGCCAGCAAAACGTCGTCCCGCCGCCTCGGTCATCTTGCCTTCACGATCGATAACGACAACGTTTGCAAGAGCGTGGCGCTGGGCGATGTCAAAATCGTTTGGATCATGCGCGGGAGTGACCTTCACAAAGCCGGAGCCGAATTCGGGATCAACGGCCGCATCACCGACGATGGGAAGTTCGCGACCCACGAGTGGCAGCATGGCCGTCCTGCCAATAAAGTCCTTTGTCTTCGCATCCGTCGGGTTGACGGCAATGGCGGTGTCCCCAAGCATGGTTTCGGGGCGCGTGGTAGCCACGACGATCGATCCACCACCCTCGACGGGGTACCGTATCCAGTACAGTTTTGCGTCTTTGTCAACGTACTCGACTTCCTCGTCGGAAATTGCCGTGGCGCACAAAGGGCACCAATTCACGATATAATCACCACGGTAGATGAGCGATCTGTTGTACAGCTCGACGAACACGCGACGTACCGCGCGGCTACGGGCGTCATCGAGTGTAAACGCTTCCCGGGTCCAGTCCAAAGAGCAACCCAGGTTCTTGAGTTGGTTGACGATGTGCTTGTGATGTTTCTCTTTCCACTTCCAAGCATGCTGGAGAAACTCTTCACGGGTGATTTCGCCACGACGGATGCCTCTGCGTGCCAGATCATCCTCGACCACCTTCTGAGTCGCAATCCCTGCGTGATCCGTCCCAGGCACATAAAGCGTGTTGTACCCCTGCATCTTCTTCCAGCGGATCAACAGATCCTGGACGCTGTCGCCCAGCACGTGACCAACGTGCAGAATTCCAGTCACGTTGGGCGGCGGTAACACGATAACGAACGGGTCCCTGGTAGAGGACGCCTTCGGGGTGAACACGCCCGCTTTTTCCCAGACCTCGTTCCATCGCTTCTGGGCCTCTTTGAAATCGAAATGTTTGCCTATGGGTGTCGACATAACGTCACGCCACGTTTTTCCTCAACAAAGACATGGGGCCCGCCGCACCGTACCCGGGCGAAAGGCGCCCAACAAGCTACAAGACAAGGCCTTAGAAGGAGAAGCGTAGCACCCTGGCCTCGCTGGGGTCAACGTCGGATGATGCAGCTAGAGCCGCCCCAGCGACATCGCCACAATGCCAAAAAACATCTGAATCTTGAGGATCCAACTCGTCCGGTGCAGCGTCACGCGCTGCGGAGAACGCAAGGCTAGGTAGCACGCCGCGAGAACACCGGGAACAAAGATGAGTGTCATGAGCAGTGCGTATGTTCGTCCGTAATACTCGAGCAATCCTGGCAACGGAGCAACCATCGCACAAAGACACAGCGACAAAGCACCCACATGAACCGATGTCACGGCTCCAAAACGCACGGCCAGTGTCGCCGCACCCGCTTCGCGGTCACCACCCACGTCTTCGGCACTCTTCACAAGTTCGCGACCCATAACGAGCAGGAATGCCAATAGCATGGGAAACACAGCAGCGTGGTAGTCACCCGACAGCGTGGCCCCCCCCCAAAAGGCGCTGGCGGCGATCGATGCGATCAACACGTTGCCGGCCACGGCAATACGCTTCACACGTCGCGCATAATAATAAAGGAGAACTTGCCATGCGAAAATCAGAATCAGCATGCGTGCTGGAACGAACCACGGCATCAACAGCATGGTGGCGATCGATCCGTACCAATAGACTCTCAACACGTACCCAGGTGTCAGACGGCCGGACGGTATGGGGCGCCGCGGCTTGTTAATACGATCAATGTCGCGATCGTAGTAGTCGTTGACGAGATTGCCCAGGCCCGTAACCAACGCGGTAAAGACCAGAGAAGCCATGATCAGCGCGCTACCGTTTCCCCCCACCAGAATGTAGCCACTAAACACACATCCCGCGGCCGCGATCATATTGTGGGGACGGGCGATCTCGATCGTCGCCAACAGACGTGTTACCATAACCTACGCCCCGCTAAAGGTCCCAGGTGACGTGGACACGCACCGCCGTCGTCCACTGGTCGCGATTGCTATTGTGATCCACGTTCTCTAGCCGTGCCCAGACGGCGTCTGCGCCAAGTGACGAGTTCCCTTTTAGCACCCACTGCGCGCTCGCGCCGTAGGAAAACGTTTTCTCCACTACCCCCGAGGGAAACGAGGGCGACGAGTCGTCGCCCGTTGTGAACATTCTAAAATCATCGCCCTCCCCTCGGCGCTGTAGCGAAAATGACAGGGTCGCCGAGGCACTTGGCAGGGGAAAGAACGTGGCCTGCAATGAGAATCTATCCGTGTCCGGCCCCTCAACTGCTCCCAACAATGGATCAAGAGACGGGTCTCCGGCGCCTGCCACCCAATAGGTGGCCGAATCCATGTGTGTGTATGTGTAGATGTCCACGAAACGGTACTGGAGTCTTATGGTCGTCGCCAACGGGCGGGTGAGTGCAAGGCGACCGCCGACGTCAAAAGCCAGCTTATCCGGATTTTCCTCGCCTTTTCGCTCGAACTGATAGTCGTCGATGAGAAAACTGCCAAACAATAAGAGTCCATCACGAACACGGTATTTCATATCGAATTGCCAAAGGATGTTATCGTCATTACCCCTCTCGTTAAACTGATTTGCGTAAATACTGCTCAACGGCAAGGCGTATATGGGGTCAAAGCCTCGCCCCTGGTAAACGACCGCTTCAGACACACCGACGTCCACGTTGCCAAAGCGCATCTCCAACCGATGTCCCCACAAACGCCGCTGCTCGTGCAGAGACAACATCGCGTGAAAAAAACTGAGTCGCAGGTTGCGAAACATCAGACGACCGCCGAATTTGTCTAGACTCTGCGCGGCAGAGGAGATGATCAGGTTATCTCGACCTGGTCCCCAGTCGACATAATCCCTACCCCAGAACAACACCGCGCGCTTCCACTGGGAAACGATGTACGCCCTCTCGTAGACGGCAGTCAGTCCCCTAAAGCTTTTTTCGCGGGGCGAAGGCTTGGCTTTGTCGACGCGGTCGCCACGTTCCGGTCCAAACCTCAACAGATAGCGCACCTCATACGTAAGCCAATCTCGAAGGTGCAGGCGAAGCTGCGGGTCACCCGTCAAAAAGGTGGCCCATTGGGGGTCCAAGAGATCCTTCTGTGGGATAAGAGACAGAGCCACGTCGCCCTCGAGAAAGAAGGGCGCGTCCTCGGC
>JAOTUR010000158.1 GCA_029863805.1 Candidatus Krumholzibacteriia bacterium
CTCGGTGGACAGACAATGATGCTCATCTATCACGCGCCGAGCCGCAACAAGGTGGCACTGGACGGATCTTCCCGGGCACCGTACGCGGCGGCGCCCGGTAGCCTGAAGCGTGCTGAATTACGCCGTGGATACCGCGCTTCGACTGTTCCGAGTACACCCGCCGTACTCGCTTACGCGCTCGAGAACTATGGGACTCGCGAACTTAGCGCGATTCTTGAACCCGCCATTCAACTTGCCGAAAATGGTTATCAAGTGTCGCCACTGCAACGGGCGCTCACTCGCCGCGAACGTCCGTACCTCAAGAAGACCAGCGCGGCTCAGTTCTTCCTGGTCGAAGGGAGAAAGTCACCACCCGTTGGTCACAAACTCTGCCAGCCGGCCCTGGCAGAAACGTTACGGCGCATTGCGCGACACGGCGTGGAGGATTTCTATACGGGTTCCACCGCTCGTTCGATTTTAAGCGACATGGAACACAACGATGGCCTCATTAAGGCAGAGGATCTTGCTCAGATGCCGTGGCCCATCGAGCGCCGGCCAATAACGGGACAGCTCGGAGCAGCGCGGGTTTTTACGATGCCACCACCTGGGGCAGGCCGTACCCTAATCGAAATGCTCAATATCATCAGTCACATGAAACCCCGGGAGTACGATCCGGATACACCTCGTGGGGCAACGATTCTTGCAGGCATCATTCGTCAGGCGTTTCTCGATCGCAAGGACCGCCCGTTCGATCCGAGCTTCTACGCTCAGGTGGACGAACGTCACATGCTTGATCCCGAATACGCGAAGCGTGTGGCACGTGAAGCGCGGAAGCGCGTCCCGCTCCACGGTGAAACGACACACCTCTCGGTTATGGATCGAGAGGGAAGTGTGGTGGCGCTCACGCAATCGATCGAGAGTGTATTCGGCTCGTGCGTTGCCAACCCCGAACTTGGGTTTCTGTATAACAACTATATGTCGGCCTTCGAACACAAGGATATGTCCCATCCGCATCACCTGCGGCCGGGTGCTGTGCCGTGGGCGAGTGTTGCTCCGACAATTGTACTTCGCGGGCGCAGACCCTGGCTGGCCATCGGATCACCAGGAAGCGAGCGAATTACGCCATCGATCTTGCAGGTGTTGATTCGATTGGCGAAGGGTTATTCGCTGTACGAGGCCATCGAGGCTCCGAGATTGCATTGTTCGCTCCAGGGAACGGTGTCGATCGAAAGTGGGCGGATGCATCCCGACGTACCGGACGCGCTGGAAAAAGCGGGCTACAATGTGACGGTACGAGATCCGTATGCATTCTACATGGGCTGCGTTCAGGCGGTGATGCGAGAGGGGACGCATTTTCATGGTGCGGCCGATCCGCGTCGCGACGGTGCGGCTGGAGGCTCGCTAAAATGAAGCTGCCCATTCTGGTGTCGGTTCCGCACGCAGGGACGATGATGCCGGACGAGGTGAAGCACTTTACACGAATTGCTGGTGACGACGTGATCAAGGACGGGGACGAACAGGCCGCCGAGATTTATCTTCCGCTTCGACACCACGTCGCACACATGGTGACCACCGATATTGCCCGCGCGTTTGTCGATCTCAACCGTGAGCCGGATGATTTTCGAAAAGACGGCGTCATCAAAACGCATACGTGTTGGGACGTACCCATCTACAACGTTTCCCCGGATGAAAAGCTCGTTGCCTCCCTGTTAGCGCGCTATTATCACCCGTATCACAGGGAACTCCGGGAGCTGGCGGTCGCTGGGGACGTGCGCGTAGGCATCGATTGCCACACGATGACGGCTCACGGTCCGCCGGTTGGGCCCGATCCTGGGCAACCGCGGCCGGCGGCGTGCGTGAGCGATGCTGAAGGCACGTGCGACCGGAGTTGGACCGAAGAGCTTGTAAGGGAGTTAGCCGAGGTGCTGGGCAGGGAGGTCCGCATCAATGACCCTTTCAAGGGTGGGTACATAACGCGCAAGCACGCTAGTGAGCTCCCGTGGCTCCAGCTTGAGATCTCGCGAGGTGATTTTGCTTCAGTCGAAGAGAAGGCGTTCGCCGTCCGCGAAGCGATGAAAAACTGGTCCAAGCGAGTTCTTCGCTTGACACTATGAGGGGGCGTTGTCCGCCGTGCAAACACGTGGCGCCATTCAGTTTCCGGTGAAACTCAGTGAGCCTAAGCAGAGAGTAGGGCCTGTACGAACGGCTCAAAAGTTCGAGGTTCGTATTGTCTGGCCCGCCATTCAATTGCCCCGCACTTTTGCGCGGGGCTTTTTCTTTATGTCAACGAGGTTACAAGGCCGCGCGGAGTTCGAGGCAACTCTTGTTTGGAAAGACCAATCGAATCCATTCCCACCAACTTGTTTATTGCGAACGGTGTTCGGAGTTCGAGTCTCGTTTGGTCTTTTTCTGATCCCCGTAGTGTCCGAAAATTCAAACGCGCTGCAACGCAACCACTGCCTCGCGTCCGATACACGGGCGGCACGAGATCGGCGGCGTCGATCCTATTTCGGGCACTACGCGTATGGCCTTTTAACTCATAAACATACGTGTTAGCCTGTGTAGGCAACACGATCCTCAATCGGAGGGATTGGGGTCGATTTTGCCAGCGACCCATCGGCTGGAGGCGCCCGAGAGTGATCGGCCAGAGTATCTCCCACTTCACAATCCTCGAAAAGCTCGGCGAGGGCGGCATGGGTGTCGTCTACAAGGCGGCGGATCTCAAGCTCGAGCGCACCGTTGCGCTCAAGTTTCTATCCGACGAAGCGCTCGGGAGCGACGATATGAAAGTGCGGCTGGTGCAGGAGGCCAAATCGGCCGCCGCTCTCGACCACCCCAATATATGCACGATATACGAGATCATCGATGCGGGCGGCCACACGTTCATCTCCATGGCCTATCTCGAGGGTCGAACGCTCAGGGAGATAGCGGCGGAACGCCCGCTGCCGGCCGAGAAGATCCTCGACATTACAATTCAGGCCACCGCCGGCCTCGACCACGCCCACGCGAAGGGTTTTGTCCACCGCGACGTCAAGAGCGCCAATATCATGGTCGCGCCCGGCGGCCGCGTGACCATCACCGACTTCGGACTCGCCAAGCAAAAAGGCAAGGCCGACGTCTCGCGAGAGTCGACCACCGTAGGCACCATCGCGTACATGTCCCCCGAGCAGACCAAGGGCGACGATGTTGACCACCGCAGCGACATCTGGTCACTCGGCGTAGTGCTCTACGAACTCGCCACCGGAACGGTGCCGTTCAGCGGAAACTACGAACAGGCCATCATCTATTCCATTCTGAACACCGAGCCCGAGCCGATCTCAGCGCGTCGTTCGGGCTTGCCCACGGAACTCGAGCACATCGTAATGAAAGCGATGGCAAAGGATCCGGACGCGCGCTACCCGAGCGCGAGCGACATGCTCGCGGAACTCAAAGCGCTGCAGCTGAAGTTGGTGGCCGGTGTTGGGTCAGCCGGTGGGCAGAACAAAGCACACTTCGGGGCGCTCACGGGTTGGTTGCTGGGGGCGGCCCTTGCGATCACACTGACGTTTCAGACGGTCGGTTTCTTCAGCCGCGACCGGGAGGTCGCGGCCGTCGAGTCGATCGCGGTGTTCCCGTTCGAGAGCATCCGCGCCAACCCCGACGACGACTGGCTCGCGCGCGATCTGGCCGAAGTACTCACGTACCGTCTGAGCGAGCTCCCGACGATTCGCGTCATCGATCGACTCCAGATCGTGCGCGCCCTAGAGCAGCTGCAGACCGAGGTCGCCGGAGTCGGCATCGAAACGATATCCCTGCGCGCCTCGGGCGATCTGTCGGCGACGTTGAGCCTGGTGGGTAGCTACCGCACCTACGGCGACTCCATCCGTGTGACGGCGCGACTCGTCGAGACTGAAACGGCCGCGGTCCTCCCGCTGCTGCAGGAGACCTACCCGCGATCGGACGTAACCGCGATGCAGACCGACGTGGTTGGTCGAATCGTACGCCGCGTACAGGACAGAACGCGGGAGAGAAGCAGCGAATGATGGAGAAACTGAGCAAGAGCGACGTTCGCCTGATCGTGGTCTGCGCGGTGATAATCGTGATCTCGGTGCTGGTGGTGCAGCGCTACTTCCGAATCGCGTTCCCGGAAGCGGCCATCGAGTTCGAGCTGACGAGGGAGCAGGCAGCCGAGCGTGCCCGGGGCTACGTCGCGAGCCGTGGTTGGGACGTAAAGGGCCATCGGCACGCGAGCCGGTTCGAGTACGACAACGAGGAGAAGACGTTCCTGGAGCGTCAACGAAACGCCGAAGAGGCGGGCCGCGTCTTTGGCGAGGTGAACGGGTGGCGGTGGGCCAACCGGTGGTTCAAGCCGGGAGAGAAGGAAGAGTTTCGCGTCGACTTCTCAACCTCGGGCGCCATCGCGTTCTTCGAGCACGTCGTCGCTGAGAACGCGCCCGGCGACTCGCTCGCTCGCGACATCGCGCGTGACATCGCCGAGTTCTACCTTGCCGGCCGCCTCGACTGGGATGCGTCGAAATGGGAGCTCGTAAGCGCCGAAACCGAGAGACTCGAAAAGCGTCACGATCACGAGTTCGTTTGGAAGGAGCGCGGATTCCACGTCGACGGCGGCACGCATCGCGTGAGAGTGCGTGTGCAGGGCGACGAAGTGGGTCTCTACGACGAGTGGATCGAGGTGCCGGACACGTGGCGACGCGAGTACGACCTGATCCGCTCGAAGAACAACCTCGCCGGCAACTTGGCGGGTGTGCTCCTCTACTTCACCACCATGCTGCTCATCGTCACGCTGTTCGTGCGTGCGCGGCGCAAGGACGTTCGCTGGAAGGCGGCGTGGCTGTTTGGCGGTGTGGTCGCCGTTCTCTTCCTGCTGCAGGCGCTCAACCAAATCTCGTCGACGATGTTCTTCTTCGATACGAAGGACTCGTACGCGAGCTTCTTGTTCACGACAATCATCCTGGGTGGCCTCCTGATAGCGCCCATCGCCGGTTTCTCCATGTCCGTGCTACTCGCGGGCGCAGAGCCCTTGTACCGCGAACGCTACCCGCACCAAATCGCGTTTCGCCACATGCTCAGCGCTCGTGGACTACGAACGCGCTCGTTTCTCAGGAGCGCGGTCGTCGGGATCTCGCTCACGTTCTTCTTCCTCGCCTACCAGGCCATCTTCTACCTTATCGCGAATGGTCTCGGAGGGTGGTCGCCGACCGAGGTGAAGAACATCAATGCGCTCGCCACCCCGCTTCCATGGGTGGCGGTGTTGATGGGGGGGCTTCTCCCGGCGATATCCGAGGAATCGATATCTCGCATGTTCACGATTCCGTTCCTGCAGAAGCACGCACGCTCTACGTTCGTCGCTGTGCTGTTGGGAGCGGTAATCTGGGGATTCGGGCATTCCACCTACCCGGCGCAGCCCTTCTACATCCGCGGCATCGAGGTGTCCATCGGCGGGATCATGATCGGATACGTCTTCCTTCGCTACGGCTTCCTGGCCGTCTTGATCTGGCACTTCAGTGTCGACGCAGTGTACTCCGCGGCGGTGTTGGTACAATCGGGGAACGCCTACTACGTCACCACAGGAATTGTGAGCGCCGGCGTCATCGCCCTGCCGCTCGTTTACGCCGTCACCGCCGCGATTCGAAACCGTGGTTTCGTCCCCGCCACCGACCTCATCAACGCGCGTGACGTCGAGGCGGTGTCGGTGGCCGAGGTGAAGGTCGCCGCGGCCGACAAGGCGAAGCTGCCACCGGCGTACGTGCCGCTCTCCGCGAAGACGAAGCGTGTGGGAGCGGCGATTGCCGGGCTCGGCGTTGTCCTGATCGCCGTGACGCTGCCAATGCAAGGTCCACATCTTGCGCGCTTCGACACGAGGCAGGCGGAGGCAACAGCCGCGGCGCGCGCCTACCTCGATCCCATGGGCTTCGACTTGACAGGCTATCGGTCTTTGGCAGCGGCGGTTCAGGACCTCGGTGATGGCAGGGGCGGTACGGCGCACGCACACCATCTCGGTGGCAGCCGTATCGTGCCGACATACCTCGTACAGCGCGGTGGACAATCGGCCATCGAACAGGTGTACCCCTTGCACATGAGCCCGGTGGAATGGCGCGTGCGGTTCTTCAAACCCCTCGAGAAGACCGAGTACAACGTGTATGTCGACGGCGGGACGGGTAATGTGTCAGGCCTGTCGTTCGAGCTACCGGATAGCGTCGCGCTACCGTCGCTCGACCAGGATGCCGCACTGGCACTGGCAAGGGGTTTTCTTGCTGGGCTTGGCCGCGAACTCGGTGGTTTCGAAGTCGCCGACCGGCGAACGGAGGAGCGAGAGAACCGCTCCGACCACACCTTTCAATTCCAGACCAAGGCCGACATCCCGGCCGGCGCCGGCGACGCACGCCTCGTTTACAACGTAACGATCCACGGCGACCACGTTGGTGCGTACAACGCCGATGTGAAAATCCCCGAGGAGTGGTCACGCGAGTACCACAAGGGCACGGTGATGGAATCCGTGAGTGCGGCGGCGGCAATCGTTCTGTTTGTCGGTCTCATTGCGGCCTGGATCGTGACCGTGGTCAGGGTGATGAGGGCCGCACGCCCCAAGTGGCGCGCCGTCCTCCTCGGGGCCGCGTCCATGACGCTGTTGGCCATCGTCGGTATGTTGAACCAGTGGCCTACCTTCTCCCTCGACTACGAGACATCCGTGCCCCTTGGTAGCTTCATGAGCAGCAAGCTTCTGGAGAGCTACTTCGTCGGCGCGACGGCGTTGTTTGCACTGTTCTTTCTGCTGATACTGTCGGCGAGTATGATGAATCCCAACGTGTTCACCGCGTTCCGCGCGGCCAACCGCCGGCTGCTCGGGCGGGACGCGCTACTGTCGACTGGCGTATGTCTCGGCGCGGTCATGCTGATCACCGGAGTGGAGAGGTTGGTCTGGACGATGATCCCAGCAGCACAGGACTGGTCCGGATTTGACGCACCGGACGTGGATGTCTCGTCCCCCGCGCTGGGGCTAGTGGCCAACGCCTACCTGAACGCCATGATCTGGTTTCTGGTCGCGATCATCGCGCAACACATGTACCGCCGGTACCTGACCACTCGCCGCAAAAAAGTAACCCTCATCACCGCCGTTGCTACTACGCTGGTCTTGCTGGCCATGGGCGACAGCAAGAGCGCGGGCGAGCTGATCGCCGATCTGGTGGGGATAGGGTCCTTTATCGCTCTGATTCTTCTCCTTTGGAGGTTCTTCTGGCGCGAGAATCCACTCGCGCTACTGGTCGGGATTCTCGTCGTGCTCGTAGCAGACGACACGTACCAACTCTGGCTCGGCGGTTCCGCCTACCGCACCGACTTATGGATCAGCCTCCTGTTTCTGGTTCTGCCCCTGGTCTACCTGGCGTTCGAATCCAGAGGCACTCTGCGCAAGACGGCGACTTGAGCCAGGAGGGCAGCCACACAGACTGCGATTATGGGCAGGTATGGAAGCGTTACCATCTCAGGATTGAGCTCTCGTCTGATGGAGACTGGTCCTCGAGATGGCCGTTCAAGCGCGTTCACGATGATCACCACTTCGATTCGGGCTCACGACCAGCGATTCGGCCTATGTTCGGCGATACGACGAACGCGACATTTTGACCGGAAAGCTCATCGGGCGGAGGCAAGAGCTTCGACAAAGAGCTGTAAAGTTCGAGGTTCGTATTGTCTGGCCCGCCATAGCCTTAACGTGTTGCCCTGTAACGAATTGTGTTGCAGGGCAATTCTGTTTATCAAGCCAGGTGGTCGACGTATGGATGTTCGACACTGTCTTGGGGACACCACAGTTTTTCCGAAAAGCTATTTCGGTAGCGTCACCTTGAACTCGATCGCGGCGAGTTGTTCGGGGGCCTTGCCGAGCTGGCGCACAAACGGCAAGTTATGTTGCAGGCCCTCGCGGGGACGTCACTTCAATTTCCGGTGAATTGTTTCTTCGACTAGTAGCCCGTCTTCCAGTAGCTGTTCCGTTCTTCGGAGAGTCTCGCTCGTCCTCAGCATCTGTCCAGCGTTCGTGCAAAGAGCAGGTTGGCTTTTGCTCGTTCTCAATCGGCAAGCGTCTTGCGCTCAAATGTATACCCGAACGAGGCCAGCTCTTCCAGCGCGGGCCGATACAACGTGGGGAGCGTCGGCGGCATCCGGCATCCGGTATCCTGTATCCCTCCCTCCAGAACGATGCGTGCGGCGATTGCGGCAGGCAGCGCGACCGCGCGTGACATCGCCGAGTCCCCGTGTGGGATTCCCTCTACACGCATCGTCGCCAGCCGTCGCTCACGCCGGCCGCCAGGGAACTCCGCCAGGACG
>JAOTUR010000159.1 GCA_029863805.1 Candidatus Krumholzibacteriia bacterium
GACCGTCACGAGCGAGTTGATCTCCTGGATCACGCTGCCCGCGTCGTTGGTGACCTTCACCGTGAGGTTGAAGGGCTCCCCGGCCTGCACGCTCGTGGGGCTCACCTCCGCCTCCAGGTGGAAGCCGCTGGAGATGGCGCGGACCTGCGTCGTGCTCGGCGGCATCGCCGGCTGCGTGACGTTGCTCGCCGTGATCTGCTGGAAGCCGCCCGTGGAAAGGCGCACGCTCACGTCCACGCGCCCGTCGGTCATGGGCGTATCCGGCGGCAGCTGCGCCAGCGGATCGTTGGACGTGATGCGGATGACGTCGCTCACGCCGCCGAGGGGGTTCCACCAGGCGTCTGTCGCGTAGACGGAGACGACGAAGGAGTAGTTGATCGACTGGTCGGTGGCCGCGCCCGCTCGTCCCTCCGGGGTGCCGGGGGCGACCTGCTCGCCGGGGGCGATCAGCACGACGCGCGAATACGTGCCGGGGAGCACGCGCACCTGCGAGGACGTGTGCGGGGTGATGCCGCCCACGTCGAGGTCGCTCACCGAGATCGTCTGCATGCCCGCCTTGAAAAGCGTGCCCGGCAGGATCAGCTCACCGTTGACCAGGCTGGGGTCCGCGGGGAGGCTCGCGAAGGGGTCGCTCGACGCATAGTGCACGCGGCTGGTAATGCCGGGCACACGGTTCCAGTACTGGTCGACCGCGCGCACCGTCACGTTGAAGGCCGAACCGGCATTCTGGTCGGTCGGCGTGCCGACGTAACCCGCAGTCGTTCCGCCCTGCGGCGTCTGCCCGGCCAGCAGGACCTGGAGCTTGGTGTAGGGGCCCGGGTTCACCACGAAGCTATTGCTCGTTCCCGTGTGCGGGGGGGCGGAGTAATCCGCGCAGGAGAGCTGCACGGCGCCACCCGCCCCGCGGAAGGCGATGGAACCGGTCCACGTACCCGCCGAGAAAGTGACGGCGGGCACGCTGATGCTGCCCGGACCCGTGTTGGCCGTGAGAATGGCATCGCCGTCGTAGTCGGGGATCGTGTTGCCGCCGACGTCGGTGGCGCGGATGGTTACGGACACCGGAGTGCCGGCCGTGATGGGCGAGGAAATGGGATCGATCTCGAAGTGGTCCGGCGCGCTCGGGGTCACCTGGATGCCCGCGCTCGTCATACCCTGGATGGAACCGTTGGTCTGATCGTTCACCGAGAGGGTCTGCGTGCCCACCGTGTTGAGGGTCACGGTGAACTGACGGAAGCCGTTGGTCAACGATCCCGACACCGGCGTGCTCGCGCCGCCGTCGCTCGAAGTGATGCGCACCACGTCAGAGCTGGGCAGCGGGTTCCAATAGTCGTCCGTCGCGTACACGTCCACTGTGAAGGCCTGCCCCGCCCCTTGGCTCGCCGGCGAGCCGGTGAGTCCGCTCACGCTGCCCGGCAGCGGATCCTGTCCCGGCACCACGATCTGCACCCGCGAAAACGGGCCCGGGTGGACCGTGAAGGGATCGCTCGTGCCGTTCTTGCTGGGGTCGGTGGTGTGTGTGGCCAGGATGTTCACGTTGCCGCGGTTGATGCTCGTCTCGTCGGCGCGGTACATGGTCACCTGTCCCGTCCAGGTGCCGTTGCTGAGCGTTACGACCGAGGGCTGGATCCGACCCGGGCCGTAGCTGGTGATCTCCTCCAGGTTGACCGGGCCCGAGAATCCCGTGACCACGTTGCCGACGGGATCGACGGCGGACAGCGTGATCGACATGGGCACGCCCGCGTACTGGTTCTTCTGGTTGATGCGCGCAAACTCGAACCCCTGCAGGAGCAGCGCGGTGACGTTGGCCGAGGTGGACGTGGGGATCGTCGGGTCCGAGTTGTCGTCGACCGAGAAGGTGAACGACCCCGTCGCGTTGAGCGTCACCGACACGGTGGCTTCGCCCGCGGTGAGCGTGAAGGGCGCCGGCAGCGTGGCACTGGCGTCGCTCGAGGACAGGTCGATGACGTTGGTCACGCCCGTGTCCGTGTTCCACGACGCGTCGCAGGCGTGGATCGTGGCGCTGAACGGCACCCCCACCGTCTGATCGATCGGGACGCCCGCCTTGCCCGTGCCGGTCCCGGGAGCGGCCGTCTCTCCGGGGAGCAGGACCTGGAGCTGGGTGTAGACCGCCGACGCGGGCCCCGCAGCCAGCAGAACCGTCGCAAAGGCCGCAGCGGCCATTGCACACTGCACCAATCGGCGAATTCGAGATTTAGCTTCGAGCACCATAGCCACCCCTTATCGCCAGGCCACAGCTTTGGCAAGGCCTTGCGTTCTCGGGAGTTACGCGAGATACCAAGTGACTTCGAGAGGGTTCTTACTTGCCTCGAGAGGTGCCTGCTGCAAGCCCGATGCCCGATGACGGCGCGTATGGCGCTTGGTGGCGCCCCGTTTCCGGTCGTGGCGGGACGTTCCGAGGGAGCTCAGAACGAGGACGGCGGGGCCTCTTTTCCGCGCCACCGCTCCTCGGAGGTGACACGATCGCCAGAAGGAGACCACCGTGGGATTCACCGAAAAGCGGGCCGGGTCACCCCCGGAGTGGTCCGCGCGTGGCGCATCCCGGGAGCCCGTCTGCTCATCGACTCAGCAGAAACTCCGCGGCGACCTCTTCCCAGCGATCGGGGGCGAGTTGCAAGGCAAAGCCGGACACGGGTCGACCGCCGTCCTGCATCACCACACCCAGCTGGCCGACGTCTCTTTGGCTGAGTACGCGAACCGTGTCATCCATCCACGCCTTAGCCACCGTACCTGTGAGGAGGTTCTTCAGCGCCGTCTTCACGTTCGGGACGCGGATCTTCAGCAGCCAGCCTCTGCCGTAGGGGTCATCAGTGATCAGACGGGGAGACTCGAGCACCTCATGGTTGACCTCTACGACTTTCCCCCCAACGGGTGAAAGCATGTCGACGAAGCGCGAGTTCACCCTCAACCGCCATCCCTTGCCGCCCTGCTCCACGTGCTCTCCGACTGCCGGCAAGTCGATGCGCTCAGCCTCGCCGAGCAGTTTCTGAGCGAAGTCGTCGATACCGACTTTCACCAATGGCCCGTCCTCGGGCAATGCCCACGCGTGGCCGGGATGATAGTGCAAGACCTCGTCTAGTTTGAACCAATCGGCACGTGGTCGAGACCCCTTCGGAGGTTGGACTCTCGCCGGGACCGAGGACGGTGTTGCTTGCAACATCCTCCAGAGTACGACAAAAACGGCGAGGAATCCGATGACCAGCAGATACTCGAGGCCCTTGGTCGCGAAGATGTCTAAATACTTGAACTCTTCCATATCACTCGCTCCTTGCGAACGTCCTCCCTTTCCAAACGGTGGCTCTCACGCGCCCACGCTGGTGGTTCTCTGAGAACCGGCATCCGGTTCACTATCCAACGGAATGCCAATATTTCCGCGAATATCACGGCCAACGTGATCTCTATCTCCATCCACGACGGGACGTAGCGAACGGGTTCATACCACTTAAACGCGATGATGGAGACGTTGAGCCTGTTTAGAACAATGCCGATCAGTGTCAGGATCGAGGCGACACGACACATACGGATGCTTCCCGTGGCGGTGCACCGGAGGAACATGATGCAGGGGATGAGCACGAACCCGGTCGTTTCGACGAGATACCAGTGTCCCATGCCCGTATTGAGATAAGTCCACTCCTTGCCGTGCACCAGGTCGAGCTCCTTCAGAAACATGTAGACGAGCATCGTGTATCCGCAGACCTTGGCGAGGCTGCGCACGATGTCGTCGTGAGAGCTGTGATGCTCGCTGCTGACTTGGCTGCCGAACACTCGCTGGGATAACGTCCCCTCGAATATGACCATCGAAAGCCCAGCGAAAATGCTGGAGACGAAGAACAGGATCGGTATGAATTCCGAATACCAAAGCGGGTGTATCTTCGGCTTCGCCATGAGGTACAGCGCGCCGAGTCCGGACTGGTGGAGCATCGAGAGCGTGATCCCCACGATCACGGCACCCAGCGTCAGTGAGCCAAGGAGTCTCCGCAGGCGCCGCATCCCCAGCCACTCCGCGACCGCTGGGGAGAACTCGACGAACGCCGCGATCATGTACAGCATGAAGTGCCACGCGACCAGGAACAGCACGGAGCTAACGCCGAAGGAATTGCCAATGATCGGGTTGACGACATTCCACGGACGACCCAGGTCGAGCAGCAACGCGCCCGCGTAGAAGACGTAGGCCAGAAAGCCATTGAGTATCGTCACGCGCGCAATAGGATGGTACTTCTTCATACCCAGCACGTAGACCATGAAGGTAATCACGTAGGCGCCACCGGCGAAGGCGACGCCGGTGATCACGTCGAACCCGATCCAGAGCCCCCACGGATACTCCTGGGACAGGTTGGTGATGGAGCCGAGTCCCTTGGCGAAACGGATCACCAGCAGAACCAAGCCCAGCAGGATGACCGGGAGGGAAATTAGGTTGAACGGCGTAATCAGCTTCCCCTTGGGTTTGAGCTCTCGGATCAGGAAGGGAACGAGCCGCTCCCTGTCGGTTTTCGTGATGGGGACGATCTTCTCAGCCGTGATGCTCATCGGGTATCCCCTCACTTTCGTCGGCCCGCTTGGTTGCGCCGCTGACACCGAGCAAGAACAGCGGCATCAGGGCGAAAACGACCGGTACTGAGTAGAGGAAGTTCTTCGTCAGTTCCGGATACGGTTCCGTTCCGAGATCCGCCCGGAATCCAAGTTGCTCGAACGACACCGCGGCGAGGTACAGCCATCCTGTCCCACCGGTCTCATGTTCACCGTATATGTGGTTCAGGTAGCGGTCCGGGCTCTTGTAGATCCGCCTTCTGGCGATGTCCAGGAGCTCTCGCCGGGGGCCGAAAGTGAGCGCCTCCTCCGGACACTCCTCGACGCACGCGGGCTGTTCACCCTCGGCGAGTCGCTCCCAGCACATGCGGCACTTCTGGATCTTGGGGACCGGACTGTTGTACTCGAATTTCGGTATGTCGAACGGACACGAGATCATGCAGAACCTGCAGCCCATGCACTTGCTCTCGCGCCAGATGACCGGTCCGCGTCCGGTCTTGAGCATCGCTTTCGTGAGACAGGCGCTCGCACACGCGGGGTGGTTGCAGTGCATGCATTGCCGCTTCACGAAGACCTCACCTCTGTCTGTCTCGTAACGGTTGACAACGCTCCACTGGGTCACCGATGGCTTTCGCTCCTGCTCGAGCACGGAGTCGTCGTCCGGGGGATCAGGCAGCCCGTTCGTCTCGGCGCAAACGAACTCACAGTTGCGGCATCCTGCGCAGCGCGTTGTGTCAACGAGCACGCCGAAGAATTCCGCGTCCGACGCTCGCTCTTCCGCTGCTGCAGAATCGCCGAGCAGAGTGCTCGCGCCCAGCAAGCCCATCGTCTTCAAGGCGTCTCTTCTGTCCATCTGTCTCTCCCTTCGCCGCTCAAGGACTAGAGGATCGGGCCACTGCTCACCGGCCAAAGAACGTCTCCTGGAGCATCTTCCACCCGGGATCATCCAAATAGCCCACAAGACCGGAAACCGGGATTCCGCCGTCTCGCATCGTCTCCCCCAGCGCTGGATGCGTGGGAGCGATGGTTGCGAGAAAGACCTTGAGGCGGTTGACCTCACGGCTCAACCAGCTCTTTGCCTCGGCACCGATGAGCATGGCCCTGGCAAGCGCCGATGGGTCCCTCGGCAAAATCCGGTAGAGCCACGCGTCGGCATACGGCTCTATGCCCCGCAACTCGCCGCGGTTCATGAGCTCCGTGTTGACGTCCTCAATGACGCCGTCGATCGGAGCCTTGAAGCCGATCGTGCGGTCGGCGTGACGGACCCGCAGAAACTCCTCGCCTTTCGTCACCCTTGCCCCCACCGGTATCGCTTCGAACTCGTCTATCGAGCCGATGATATTGCGCGCGAAGTCGTCGATACCCAGCTTCGCGTGGCCGGTCTGCTCCAGATGCATCCACGTGTGACCGGGCTCGAAGAACACGCCGGCCGGCGTCCGGTACACGGGTTCGACCAGCTGGATATAGGCGGGGGAACTGGGCGCTCGCGAGGAGATCACTAGACCGTCGCCGACCCTCTTCGCCTGGCGCGTCCGAAGCAGGTAGTCCACGACGAAGAAGCCCACGAACGTGAGAAGAACGAAAAGTGCGACCATGACAACGCCTCCTTTGCATCTCCTTCGAGGCAGTCCTTCCGCGCTCTCCTTATGGCATCGTCCGCGCCGAAAGTGCGAAATATCGTGAATTATTTCACGAACCGTGCAACCGATTACAAATTATGGAGATGCGGGTTTGGACCACGCGCCAGTTGTGGGTGTGTCCACAACCCGGACGCGAAGACGGTAGAGGGATTCAACGGTAAGCAGGGAAGCACACAGCGACGGAAGTGATCTAACTCATTCTATTCCAACCGGCTGAAACACTGTTGAGAGATCCCGCGCAATCCGTTGAATTCCTCAACGTAGAGGGGTGGGTTTCTTGGCTGTCCCGCGCGGAGTTCTGCGGGGCCGAGAAAGAGAACGAAGGCTCTCTTTTTTTAGGTGCGGCCGCTCCTGGGAAGTGACATAATCGAGCCAGGAGGAGACCACAGTGGGATTCACCGAAAAGTCACGCGCGCACGAGGACCGCTTTCGCTGCCCCCAGTGCGGCCGCATCGTCACCGTCACCGCCAAGTACCAGCGCAGCGACGAGGGCGAGGGCGCGATGGTCCAGTTCGACTGCACCATGCACGGCATGTGCGGCTCACCCATCTGGGACCCCTGCCCCATGTATCTGGCGTACATGGAGCGCGCGGAAGAGCGGCGGACCGGCTAAGCAGGGGAGGACTCGCGGGCGCCCGTCCTCGAGGCGGTCACCAGCCGATGCCGCCGCTGGCGTTGCTCGTTATCACGCCGCGCTCCACCGAGAAGAGCCTGTCGGCGGTCGCGATCCGGCCCATGATCTCGAGGGAGAGATTCAGGTAGTCTTCCGATCCGAAGCTCCTCGGTCGATAGCTGAAAATGTCCATGCCGTAGCGCGGCGACTCGGCCAGGGCGATGTTCTCCCGGATCATCGTGTCCAGCAGCAAGGCGCCGAAGCGCTCGCGCAGCGTTTCCACTACCATCCGGTTCAACACCTTCCTCCCGTCGAAACGGGTGGCGATCAGTCCGCCGATGGCCAGATCCGGGTTCGATTCGGCGGAAACCGCTTCGGTTTTCGCCAGCAGCTTCTCCAGGCTCTCGAGAGCAAGGTGCTCCGTCTGGACCGGGATGAAGACCTTCTGCGCAGCAACCAGTGCGTTGATCGCAATCAAGCCCAGGCTGGGGGAGCAGTCCAGCAGGATGTAGTCGAAATCCCCGCGGATCTTGGCGATCGCTCTGCGCAACAACAACTCCCGATTGGGCGCGCTGGACAGAATCATCTCGGCTTCCGAAAACTCGAGGCTCGACGGAATCACGGTGATGGCAAGCTGGGACTCGCGGCCATTGATGTGCAGGCGCGCTCTCAGGTTGCGCCTGATCATTGCGTCATGCGGGTGGGTTTCCCCGCGCAGAACGTCGTATATGGTCTTCTCAACTTCGCCCGATGCGACGTCCAGGAAGCTCGTCAGGTGTCCCTGCGGGTCGAGGTCCACGATGAGCACCCGCTTCCCCAGGATGGCGAGCCCCGCTCCGACGTTCGCCACCGAAGTGGTCTTGCCGACGCCGCCTTTTTGATTGAGAAAAGCCGCTATTTCCGCCTGGTGCATGTTCCCTCCCATATATAGTCACGCTCGAAGGGCAGAAGGTGATTGCCATCAGAAGACCGCTAAAACGCGTATCATGGCGCGGATTCAGAAACCGTTCAACGTTAATCCCTGTAGCGAGTCGGCCTACACCGGATGGGGTGGGGTTCTCTCACGCGAGCTGGCACAAGGATGCTGCCCGGCAAGCGGTGCCGAGGCAGAGCGGGGTCGGGGCGGCGCTCCTGCGGACGGACATCAGCAGGCGCTTGCCACCGGCGCGGAACCGTAAGTGGTTGACAACACCGGCACTTAGGCTATTGACAGAAGGGTGCACAGGCGCTATTATCAGCCCCGGAATGGGCGCCGTCGATGCGCCGCCGACCTTCTACATACTCGCAAGATCACGCTCCTCGGTAGCTCAATGGTAGAGCATGCGGCTGTTAACCGCAGGGTTGCTGGTTCGAGTCCAGCCCGGGGAGCCAAATGTTTTTGGGTGGGAACTGGTGCTCCTTTGGTTAACGCAGTCCCCGCTCTCTCTTGAGGGTGGGGGCTCTGTATTTTGAAGGACGAAACCATACAACCGGTGCAACTCCCGCCA
>JAOTUR010000005.1 GCA_029863805.1 Candidatus Krumholzibacteriia bacterium
TGCAGGTTCTAGACATTATTCTAGATGATCCCGAAGCGTTGCTGACAACACCATTAGCCGATACCGTGTGGCGTGCGTCCGCCGAGAATTCGGGAACGAGAGCGAGAGGTAGCGATGGCGAGCGAACGCAAAGCACTATCGACCAACGTATATTGGCTGCCTGGGTAGTGGACATCGATCGGGGTACCTTTCCACAGGGGTTGTCGCAGGTGATAACCCGATCAGTACGTGAGTTGATCACCGTGGGGTTCGATACAATCGTCGGGGAATCGGATGGGGTCGTGCTGTTTGCTCTGGGATCGTTCGCGGTTGGAGAGCCAAGACTCACAAGTGACCTCGACCTGTTGGTAATAACAAAGGGGCGTGAACTAGAACCAGTAACTCGCGCGATCCAGGGCATCAGTCGGATCCTGGCGGAGGGGAATCTGCTGCAAATTGACTTCAGACTTCGAGGCGAAGGTGCGAACGCCCCCCTGGTCCAAGACCTGGAAACCTACCGTCAATACTTTGCGAAGCGCTTGTCGCCGTGGGAGAGAGTTGCTTTTGCCAAGTGCGCTCACTGGTGGGGTGATCCCTCGCTCGCTGAAGAATTCACGGAGGCAATAATGCCCCGTTTGGTCGAGAACCCTGTCCCCGGAACGATTGAGTCACTTATCGAGACACGCAGTAAATTGCAAGGACTTGTAAAAAAGGACGCAGAGCTCCTCGAGACCAAGAGATCACAAGGCGGCCGCTATGACATTGAGTATCTCTGTTCGATTGGGCTGGCCGTCTTGGGTAAGCCCTTTAGTCTCGAACACTCATCGCGGACTCGACTAAAACATCTCGCGAAGGCAGGACTGATAACCAGCGACGATCACGACACCATGACGGCCGCGCTCGCGCTTTACAGTAAGATCGAATATCTGCTCGAGCTCGGAGAGCTGATGTTGCCATCAAGCCCGGAGTCGACCACGGAAACATTTCAGTATCTGGCGACAACGATGGAACTTCTCGGCATGTCATCTAATGGAGATGTCGAATCCGCCCTTGGGCAATACAAAGAGCTCGTGCGGCGATGTTACGATAATTTTGTTAGTCAGTTGCATTAAGCCAGGGCTGTTTCCAGCCGTTTTCTTATTTGGCGCAACTTGTCGATCGCCGTGACCTTCCTCGTCTTTTTGTCCTGAACATCGAAGGAATCGATGGCTCGATTGGCTTCAGTCGATATTCTTGCTCGATGAATTGTCAATCCTTCTTCGGAAAGCGCCCTGGCTATTTTGAACAGGAGTCCCGGCTGATCCATCGCAAAGATGTCGACTATGGTAACGTCGCCGGACAAGTCGTTTTCGAATTCGACCCGCAGCGGAACCGGTATTGAACGTATCCTCTGCCGCTTCCACTTTTGAACGTGCTTTTCGACCGCATCATGTATATCGATCTTCTCTCCCACGATATCGTTTAGATCCCGTCTGACCTTGTCAATGCGAGCGTCGTCGATGGGCCCCACCCCGCCGATGTCTTCCACATAAAACACGTCGAGCACCTTGCCGTCCGTCCTCGTGAAGGCGTAAGCAAAGAGAATGTTACAATCATTCAAGGTAAGCACACCACACAACTGCGATAGACGGTAGGGTTTATCATGCGTACAAAACGTAATCTCCGTTGCCAGCTTTATCTTTCTCTTGCTAACAATAGCCTTGTCCTTGTCGAGAGCCGCAACGAGCTCCATGTGTGCTTTTACCTGCGAAGCATTCATCGTTAGAAGATATCGACCAGGAAGCATATCCAAGTGCTCCAATGCTCTTTGCCTCAGCGTTCCACTTGCAAACGATCTAAGGAGTGCCTTTTTGCGCGCCTTGTAAACAACGTCGGGCTCCTTTTCCGCCTGGGCCATAAACCGGTAGGCGCTCAGGTAGAGTGTCCACAGAAGACTGCGTTTCCATTCGGTCCAAACCACAGGCGAGGTGGCGTCCAGGTCTGCATACGTCAGCAAACAAAGGTACTTGAGGTTGCTCCGATTACGAACCTTTTTGCAGAAGGAACGAAGCGTTCCTATATCTGTCGGGTCCCGTCGCTGACTAAAATGGGACATGAGAAGATGGATCTCGATCAAAAAGCAGACGGTATCGATAACTCCAGCCTCGACCCCCATTCGCTTGAGTATACGCTGCGACAGCGCCGCACCTTTCTTAGCATGTCCCGCACCCTCTATTTTACCGATGTCGTGTAATAACGCGGCCAAGAAAAGCACGTGCTTGTTCGAAATCTCGGAGTATATCCGTGCCATTGGCGCGAGTCGCCTGGACTTCATATTGGCGAGCTGCTCAACATTGTACACAACCTGAAAACTATGCTCATCGACCGTGTAGTGGTGATAAAGATCGTATCTCTTAAGACTGGTGAGATCATTGTACTCCGGTATGATAGTGCCAAGAAATCCCGTCTCGTGCATCGTGCGCAGAACAAGACTGACATTGGTTCCACCTTCCAAGAGCCTGGGGAAACTGTGCCGCATGAGTGTTAGCGCCGCCTTGCCCGATAGGTCCTCTTTAAGAATGACTTCCAGACGACGCTTGAGTGTTCTGTGTAGTTTGACGCCCTCCTTCTTTTGCCTGACGAATAAATAGAGTGGCTCTCGTTTTATTCGGCTTCTATCTACCCTCAGCGACAACTTGCCTACCGCTCTCGGCACCTTCTTCCTACCGAGGAGCACGTCGAGCCGTTTGCCATAGTGAAGCTCGTCCATGATGTCCTCTGTGATTGTATAAATAGCTCGAGTGTGGTTGTAGTAGTCTCTCATAAAAAGTTCCACACCAAGATGACTTCGCTTCGCCTTGTACCCGAGACGTTCCGCGATGACTTTTTGCATGCCAACCGTCAGCTGATCCTCCTTGGACTCGGTGGCCAAATGCAACTCCACGCGGACTCTTAGCAGAAAATCGTACGCGGACTCCAAAACAGCGGTTTCTCCGTGTAGGAGAAGACCCTTCTTGCGCAGGGCAGCCAAACCCCTCTGGCCACCGAGCACCATGCCCAACCAAACCAAAGTCTGAAAATCTCTCAAGCCGCCTGGGCTCACTTTAACGTTGGGTTCTATCAACTGATAGCGATTCGAGTACCGCGCATGCCTGCTAACTGCGTCCTTTATCTTTCGTGACAGAAAAGCCTCACGGTCTTTCTTGCGGAGCCTGCGAATCTGCGTCTCTACCTCGCGCGCGATTTTTCTCGATCCACAGATCCAGCGACTTTCAAAAAGCGCCGTTCGTGTATCCATGTGCCGCGCTAGCGTGCTCTCGCTCTCTACCAACGACTCGACCGCATGGCCCAATTCAAAACCAACGTCCCACATCAAACGGATGAACGAAGAGGCGATGAGTTTGGTCACACGTGTCTTACGCTTGCAGAGGATCAGGATATCGACGTCGGAATAGGGTGCAAGTTCCTCACGCCCATAACCACCCATGCCAACGATCGCAATATCGACACGGTTGTAAGCGATTCCATGCTCTTGGATCGCTCTTTGAAACAATACCCCGACCAGCGAATCGACAATCCTACTGTAGTCCTGAACGAATGCTCGTCCTTCGCTGCCCTTTGAACGGAAATCGACGAGACTCTTCTTTAGAATGGACAGGTAGTTGCGGGACAGGCTGAGAAAGCTCTCTCGGCTGACCGGAGAGTTCACTTCAAATGACGCTGTGTCGTCTATGGGAGGGGTCGATTTGTAATCGCTTTTCTTTTGTGGTGGCTTCATAAGACGCTTCCGCTACGCGTCGAAATATAAAAAGAATTCGTACGGATGCGGTCTCTGCGCCATGGCGGATAGCTCCCTCTCCCTCTTATAATCTATCCAGGTACGAACAACATCCTCATCGAACACGTTACCTTTTAGAAGGAAGGCATGGTCGTCCTCGAGGGCATTCAGCGCCTCGTCTAACGAACCCGGCGTCTTGGCTATCCTTCCCAGCTCCTCGGGGGGCAGATCATAGATGTTCTTGTCGAGCGGTTCACCAGGATCAATTTTGTTCTCTATCCCGTCGAGGCCGGCCATCATCATGGCGGCAAAGGCGAAGTAAGGATTACAGGTCGGATCGGGACACCGAAACTCGACACGCCTCGAGTTTGGCGAGGGTGAATACATGGGAATACGAACCGCGGCGCTACGGTTACGCTGGGAGTACGCGAGATTCACCGGCGCTTCGAACCCCGGTACGAGACGCTTGTAAGAGTTAGTCGTGGGATTTGAAAAAGCAAGAATTGAAGGCGCATGCTTCAGGATCCCGCCAATGTAATGCAAAGCGGTGTCACTCAAACCTGCGTAACCATTCCCTGCGAAAAGTGGTTTGTCGTTCTTCCACAGGCTCTGATGAACATGCATCCCGGAACCGTTATCGTTGAAGATCGGCTTTGGCATAAACGTGACCGTCTTGCCATACCTTCGCGCAACGTTGCGTATGACGTACTTATAGACCATCATCTTGTCACCCATCCGAGTGAGCGAATCGAAGCGCATATCGATCTCGGCCTGCCCTGCAGTCGCCACCTCGTGATGCTGAGTCTCAACCTCGCAGCCAAGCTTCATCAAAGTCAGCATCATCTCGGAGCGCAGGTCCTGGAACGAATCGGTCGGCGGCACCGGAAAGTAGCCTTCCTTGTAGCGAGGCTTATAGCCGAGGTTAGGTCCCTCTTCGCGCCCGGAGTTCCAGCTACCCTCCTTTGAATCGATGTAGTAAAATCCCATGTTTTCTTTTTGATCGAATCTCACATCGTCGAAGATAAAAAACTCCGCCTCGGGACCAAAGCTCGCCTGATCCGCGATACCCGTACTCTTGAGGTAGTTTTCAGCACGGACCGCGACTCCCCTTGGATCTCTTGTATAACGCTGCTTGGTAATCGGATCAAAAATGTTGCCGACCAAACTCAATGTCGGCTCTCTTGTAAAAGGGTCCATAAAAGCCGTATTTGGATCGGGAACCACGAGCATGTCGCTCTCGTCAATGTTTCGCCACCCGCGAATGCTAGAACCATCGAATCCGAATCCGTCCTCGAATACAGCCTCATCAAGAGATTCCACCGGTACGCTGAAGTGCTGCCACGTACCCGGAAAATCAAGAAACTTGAGATCGACTACCGTTGCCTTTTTTTCACTGGCATACTTGATTACGTCCTGCGGAGTCCTTTCCTGCATGAGGACACACCTTCCTTCAACGTTCGGTTGGACTGATTTCCGTGGCTTTAGCGACCTAGAAGCGCAGTTTGTGATGAATTAAAATTACTATTTAACTGAAAGAACGGGCGCTGTCAATAACATCGGCACATCTAGTTTGCGGTGTGCTCCAGTTCGAGCAACGGACCACCCAGGTATCTCAAAAGGTCCCCCGCAATCACACTTCGCAGCCCCACCTCGCCTGCGGCGAACTCGGCAGCACGCCCATGCAGGAAACACGCGACACACGCCGCGTCGAGCTCGGAGGAATGCTGCGCAAGCAAACCGCCTAGCACCCCGGCGAGCACGTCTCCGCTGCCAGCCGTCGCCAAGGCCGAGCTGCCATGGTAGTTAACCCACACATCGCCTTCGGCCGATGCTATCAGCGTCGGCGCACCCTTGTGAACGATGGTGACACCCCAACTTCTTGCGGTCTGACGGGTTAACTCGATGCGTTTCAAGGGATCACGGGGAATATCGCTCGCCAGCACCCTGCCAAGCTCGCCACTGTGAGGGGTGACGACCGCTCGGGGAGCGAGTGATGGCAGCCTATCCGACTTGCCGACGAATGCGTTGATGCCGTCGGCATCCAGCACCAAAGGTCGCGTGTGATCGCCAACCAGATCGATGACAAACCGAACTGTCTCTTCGTGAGTGGTCAAACCGGGTCCGACCACCAGAACGTCGGCTTTTTCCAGGTGGTTTTCAAGGGCGGACCGTGCCTTCACGGCAATCGTGCCCTCCACCGTCTCCGGCAGAGGTATCACGATCGCTTCTCTTAGCCCGATTTGAACCGTTTGCCGAATACCCTCGGGCACGGCGACGTAAACCATCCCACATCCACTTCTTAGCGCGGCTTCGGCGGCTAGCACGGCCGCACCGGTATACGCCCGGCTCCCCGCGACCAGCAGGACCACGCCCATTTCGTACTTGTGCCCAGACGGCGGCCGTGCAGGTAATCGGCGAGATGCATCCTCCCTATCGAGCAAGTACATGCCGAGAGAATTGGCCTGCACGACTTCATCGGGGAATCCGATGTCAGCCACCTCAAGCTCACCAACATAAGACTTACCGGGATGGAAGAGCATGCCGACTTTGGGGCAACCCATGGTGATGGTGTATGTGGCACGCACCGCCTGGCCAAGTACCTCGCCCGTGTCGCTGTGTATTCCCGAGGGTATGTCAATACTGACAACAGGCAGCCGGCTGCTGTTTATGAGTGTGACGATTTCGGCGGCACGCCCTTCGAGGGACCGAGACAGCCCAGTGCCAAAAAGACCGTCTACGACAACGGTCGCATCGGCAAAGTCCCGTTGTACGACACTCACCCAATCCGGTCTGGTGGAGTTTATTTCCCTGAGCTTGCGATACTGGCCGAGCCGCTGTTGGACGCGGTGATAGTTCTTTAGCGCGTCCATCGTATAGTCTTCCGGGGAAGACATGTAATGAAGCGAACATGCCCGACCCTCTTCGCTGAGATGCCTCGCAACCACCAGAGCGTCGCCGCCGTTGTTACCCGGCCCCACAAAGATTGATGCCTTGAACCCTTGCTTTGGGAAACGTTCGAGGATGAATTGCGCCACCTCACGACCCGCCCGTTCCATCAGCTCGAGTCCCGGACAGAAACGTTTGATAGTCTCCTCGTCGACTATCTTCATCCTCTCGCCAGTCAATACATCCATGGGCCACTGTTTCCGTTCTTGAATCACCTAACCGCACGGGAGGCTCTTTATAGTTGAGCGCAGCGGCAGTTAACGCTTACTGGACGGGTCATTTCTTGCTGTTATGGTTGTCAACGATTTTGACAAGTTCTATGATGTCGTCGATTTCGTATTTGGCTCCGCTCTCCGTGACGCCCGCCCTGTCGCCATAACGGGCAAACACCGTGATAATTCCGAGTTGCGCCGCTCCACTGATATCCCTTTCCGGCCAATCCCCCACCATCATGGCTTGCTGGGGCTGGACGGCAAAGTGTTCCAAAACCGTTTTGAAGGGCACCGGACTGGGTTTCCGTTCTCCGGTGTCTTCGAAGGTAAGCACCTTTTCAAACATGTGATGCAATTGCAGATAACAAAGACGTAGCCACCCCTCCTTACGGGGTGCGTCGGTTATGACGGCCAGTCGAAGACCTCTTTTGATCAATTCAAAAAGAGTGACACGCACATGCGGGTACAGCACCAAAGCGGCTTCCCTGGCTCTCCGGTAGGCCACCACCCCCGCCGCGAGAACCTTGTGATTGACCTCTCCAAGCAGTTGGTTCAACACGTCATCGAAAACGCCCTGAAACTCGATCCCCTTCTTGTCGTAGACATCGTAAATCCTGTCTTTAATGGTTTGCGCAGGCAACATCAGTCCAGCGTCAATCATTGCATCGACAGCTGCGTCCACCGCGCTTTCCTTCATCCTCATGAAATCGGTTAGCGTGTTATCAAGATCGAAAATGACTACAGCTATCATGTTCGACAAGGGTTGGCTGTGCTTTTCTTTTGACTTAGAATATGAGCAGCACCACTGAAGCTCACATATAACCAGAATTCGTCAACTTGGCATGGTTACCCTAAAGTGACACGACAGAACCGTAATGCAGAACACACCCAAAAGCAATCACGATTTCGACGGTGGGGATCTCTTTGAGATCCTTAATCAATATCTGCTGCTCTTCTTTGGTCTGAGCTGCATATTGAGCAGCGTCTTTATTCAGCAGATTTTTGTCATGCTCGAACAGTTTCGGGTGGGGATCAGCATTGCACCCACCGTCGGTATCATACTCCCCATATATATCCTGAGCAGACGGTTCGAACCCGGTTTTAGAAAGCAGCTGTGGATCAAGGGAATTCAGGCGGCGACCACAATTTATGTTGTACTGGCGACGCTTACCATGGTGGTCGTCATCGATCACGTTTATCTACTGACTCAGCGATTCATGCCCACGCCGAGCGAGTACCTGGAAGGCCTGAGGGCCCTCCAGCCCGACGGTGTCGTGGCCGCCGTCGTGACGTTTATCGGGCTCTGTATCATCGTGCCCATCTCGGAAGAAATTGTCTTTAGGGGTGTCGTACAACGAGTCTTTAGCCGCAATATGGGTGGCGTTGTGGCCATGCTGCTTACCGGCGTTTTTTTTGGAGTGATTCACCTCAACCCACACCTGCTGCCAAGTATGACATGCTTTGGCATATTCGTCGGCTTTATCTTTCTTGCCACATCAAATCTCACATACACGATTCTCTCTCACGCCGTACTCAACACTGTCGCCTTCATGCAGTTGACGCTTGGGCCCGATAGTCTGGTGACAACGCCTTTTTACGTCCAAGAGGGATGGATGTTAGCGGTCGCGGTCGCATTTCTCGTTGTCCTGTTAATGCAAATAAAAAGGGGAGCCGCGACAACCGGGCGAACTCCCTCGGAACTTTCCAATGATCCCGACAATGGCAAATGAGAGACTACTATTTTACTGACGTGCTGATATCTCTACCCAGACTTATTTCGCCGTTGTCAATTCGAATGTTGAAACCACATTCTGGGTTGTTGCAGACCCACGCCTTGTACATAATCGGTGCACCATCGCGGCCATAATCTGAAAGGGGCAATAGAACACCGTTACGGCACTTCAGACAGCTCGTAAAATCCTTATCCATCATAGCATCCGAATCACTACCCGATTCGGACTCTTCACCTCCATCCTCATCACGGGCTTAGTCATCTAACCACCTTGTATCTCCGAGTAAACACAACCACCATGAGTCGCAACAGGCAGACGAGCACGATTGATTATTCTCCAAAGTGGTTCAGATGTCAAGCGGTTTGTCGTTAACCAACCATGTGACCACATGCTCGTTGGTGGCCGCGCGAATCCATCGCATTTTACGCCCCATCGTGACCTGTCGCACGGGAGCCGGACACAGAGAATGGTGCTGTGTCTCGCCGATATAAGAGGTGCCGGCTTTATGTTTTCATCTTTTTCTTTTTCGCAGCAGGAAACAAAATGTTGTTCAAAATCAGCCGGTAGCCGGGCGAGTTTACGTGCAGAGCTAGATCTGTTGGCACGTCACCAACGGCGTGCTGGTAATCCTCTGGATCATGCCCGCCAAGAAAGGTGAATGTGCCCATACCGAGGTTGCCGTGCAAATACTTGACCTCAGTGTGAGCTGTATCTTCGCCGAGTATCAATACGCTGCGTTTTATTAAGGACTTCTTGAAACCAGTTGTCTGTCCCAGAAAACCCTTAACTACATTGACGTGGTTTTGAACAAGCATGCTCGGCACCGGATCGTGCTTTGCCGAAAACGCAAAGAGTGCGAAATAGTCAACGTCGCTACCACGCGCTTTTGCGTAATCGCTAGTATCAATATTTGAAAACTCATAGACGAGTGGATTTGAGATTAATCGAAATCCCGTAAAGGCATAGCAACGTTCATAGTCCAGCTTGTCTTGAAATCCCGGCGTGACTCCATCGTGATCGTACTCCTTGGGAACGACATCAAGGGAATGTGCCGCCAAGGTGATATCTATCGTGTCACACGCAGAGCACATGGCGAACAGAAAACCGCCGCCCGTTACGTATTCTCTGATTTTTTCGGCCACCGCTTTTTTTGCGTCGGGCACCTTGTCGAATCCCAGTTTCTTGGCCAGCTTTTCGGACTGAACTTGCTGCGTTCGATACCATTCCGCGTGCCCGTAAGAGCCGTAAAACTTGCCGTACTGCCCGGTGAAATCCTCGTGGTGTAGATGAAGCCAGTCGTACTCAAGCAGCTCACCCATGAGCACCTCCGCGTCGAAGACCTTTGCAAAAGGGATCTCTGCATAGGTCAGGGCAAGCGTCACTGCGTCATCCCAAGGTTGCTTATTTGGCGGTGTGTAAACCGCGATACGCGGCGCTTTCTCTAGAATCACTAGCTCCATGTTCTCTCTTTCTACTTCGGCATAGATGACCGCCACGTCCGCACCACTGACTTCGCTAAAGGAGACGTTTTTTAGTCGCGCCTCCAGAATCACGCTCTTACCCGCCGGCAGAACAAAGCTGCCACCCCGGTAGTTGAGCAACCAATGCACGGTGTGCCCTTTTTGCAGAGCATGAAAGGCCAGCCCATATGCCTTCAGGTGGTTGGTTTGCGTTAGATCCATGGGCACCAGTATCGAGGACGCCTGTGCCGGACAGGTGCCCGGAATGAGCGCCACCACCGCCAGGGCCAACGTCAACAAACGACTCACCACAACAGACCTATTCATGGCGCCTCACCTAGAGTCTCGCGCAGGCGTTTAACGTCCGCCCTCACCTCGTCGAGAAATATGTAATGCGGGAACGAAATGAGAATATCTTCGTATGTCTTCAAGGCCAGTCTTTTGTCGCTGTAACCTTGTTCGTGAATGCGAGCGACTTTTCTATGCACGTCCGGCAACCGCGCATCCTGCGGATACTGCTCAACAAATTTTCGCAGCACGGCCAAGGCCTTATCATGCTCACCGAGACTTTCGTATAGCTCTCCAAGTTTGACAAGGGATCTCGCTCGCAAAGGCGTCGTCTCAGGTGAATCGACGATTCCGGTCAGCTCGCTTATGGCCTGAGTGGTGTCTCCGGCGATCTCCAATCGCAGCGCTTTGACAAAGCGGTCGAGGACTCTCTGATCTCCCTGCAGCCCTTCTTCAATAACCCAGGCCAGATGGATGGCATCATTGGTAAACTGAGAAGCGGGGTTGCTCTCCGCCAGGCCAGTAAGCGAATCCCGAGCTGCTTCGTATTGTTTCATGAAGGTGAGAAGCAGGCCGTTATAGAAGACCCCCGTCTCGCTAAGCTCTTTATTCTTGGATTTGACGAGCTGTGAAAAATGTTCTTTGGCTCGTTCGTACTCCTCGGTGACCAGGTACACCCGACCGAGCCTCTCGGCAAAGTTGGTCGGGTAGAACCGGGCGTTCTGCATGCCGTCTGTGTAGATCTTGAGTGCTTCTTGAGGCCGCTTCTGGATCCGAAACACGACGTCTCCCTTTTTGAGATAAGCCTGTTCCGCATAATCTGTCCCCGGGAACGACGTAATGAGCCAATCCAACGCCTGCAATGCGCGGATCACGACCGCGTCGAGATCGATGTCGGGATGGCTCTTGGCGCGGCCAGAGGCGAGATCGACGAGGAGATCTATTAACATCAACTTCGCCCGCGGTACGTCACGCGCGTCCGGGTAGCCATCGAGGTACGCCTCCAGCGCACGTAATCCCAGGTCGAA
Source organism: Candidatus Krumholzibacteriia bacterium (assembly GCA_029863805.1). Classification (GTDB taxonomy): domain Bacteria; phylum Krumholzibacteriota; class Krumholzibacteriia; order WVZY01; family WVZY01; genus JAOTUR01. The sequence goes on from JAOTUR010000005.1 coordinate 11,404, forward strand.
ATAGCGTGTTCGTTCCAAGCCTTCACGGCGCTGATACTCCTGCACCGCCTGGCCTGCTAGAACAAACAAGACCGACCCATCGGAACCCTTTTGCTGACCTGCAAGCAGAGCCATCTCAAGCGCTTTCTCGAGCATGCCTCTCTCGAGGTATCCGCTAGCCAGAATCTCCATGACGATCCTTCGATACGGCGTGTTTTTATCTCCATGCGTACGCAGGACGTTGAACAATTCGTCGTGATCCGCATCGGGCACCCTCAACAAATCCATGATTCTGGTCTTGACCAGACGGTGTTGCTTTGGACTCGTCTCAATGACTCGTAGATACTCGATGAGCGACCCCTGCAAATTGCCCACGGACTTTTGCATGTAGGCGATGTCCAACGTTAAGACGTAGTTACTATTATTCCTGTCTCGGCCTTCCTCATAGTAACGAAGCGCCTGAGCGAAGAACCCGTTACGACTGAGAGCGGATCCAATCATCCGGTACGTATTCACACCGTACTTAGTGCGCTCCAGCAAATCACGAAATACCGCATCACCCTTTGCCACATCGTCTCCCTGCACGTACAAAAGCCCCAGCGCCGTGCCTGCCTGCAAGTTAGCCGGGTGAAATCGCTGGCACGTTTCGTAGGCTTCACGCGCCGAATCCACATCGCCGACCACCCGATACGCCTCACCGAGCAAAACCAGCACTTGCGAATGCCCCGGATACTCCTTGTTCAGCTTCTCCAGCATCTGAATGGCGCGCTGAGCGTCTTCGCGTAAGAGTGGACGGATTACGCGCAGCGCCGATGCGAGATCCGTGCGGACATCAGACTGCAAATTGGACCGTCCCTGTCCGCAAACGTCGGGCACAAAACCCGCCAGCGGTATCAGCACAAGGATGAGCGGAATGACTTTGTGGAGATACAAGTTGGGTCACTCTTTGTTAGGACTGGTGGGAGCTTCCTCGGCCAAGGCGCGGAAGTAGAGTTTGATCAGATCCTCGAACTCACCCGGTGCCTTTAGCGACATGGCTCGCTTTATCTCTTCTCGTAGCGACTGCGAGACAGATTTGCGCGATTCTGTGCCGTCCGTCGCCGAAAACACATCATCCGCCGAAACGCTGAGCCTCTTCTTTTCATAATCGCGTGAATGCACCGATCGGTTCGCATCAAGCAGACGACTGACTATCCGTTCTTGGTTGCGAACCGTCTGCTCATCGAGCACTCCACTGTTGAGATCACGGATGACTTCCTCCATCTCCTCGACGATCTTGTCCATGCGACCCAATACCCGGTTGTTACCCTTGACATCCTTTTCGATGTCCTCGGCCAGCTGCTGCAGTGACCGCTGCTCTCCGGCGAGACGCTCTATGGCTGCCTGTCTCTCCTGTAGCATTTTTTCCTGCAGCGCGCGCATTCCCAGTAAGGTCTGAGATTGCTGGAGAATCTGCTGCTGCTGCACCATGAGCATCTGCAACCGCGAAACTTGGTCTGACGCTCCGCCGCCGCCGCCTGACTGGCATTGTTGGCAGGCTGTCAGCAGCGCGATCGTCGTCGCGTTCAGATTGGTCACCGCCTGTGAGGCACTGGCCGTTGCCATGAACGCTTTGTTCTGCTCGAGAAAGAGCATTGAACTTCGCATGTTACTAATTGTCTTACCGAGGAGTCTCAAAAGCGCATCGGGCACCGCCACCGATTTCTTGCCGATCTCGTACAGTTCATCTGAGATCTGCTCCACCGCTCTTACGTATGTCTGTTGTTCGTTGGCCAGCAACCGTACCCTGGACAGTTCCTCGGCGGATGCCTGTTCACTGAGACGGCTTGTGAGCTTTTCCTGTTTGAAGGACAGTGCAAGCGTGCTATTGGCAAGCCTCTGCAGGTTATCGGCTGTGCGGCGTCGTGACGCGTTGTTCATCTGCGCCTGCACCGTCACCACCCGGCTAAAGAGTGCGATCAGATTATTCTTCGCCTCCTCCTGGCTTTGCATGGCTTCCTCCTTCTCTCCCCGGCGCAACTGACCAGAAGCCTCCCGCATGGACTTTGATGCCCCGCTTTCACACATGCCTGAGGCGGCGGCCATGTCCTCCGACAACTGCTTTTCATCGATGTTCTCCGCCATTTTCTTCATTTCTTCTGCCAGCCGATCCGCCTTTTCCGCGAGAGCCTTTTGCTCTTCCGAGAGCTCGCCCATTTCTTGGTTGTCTCCAGCGTCGGCCTCTGATGTCTGCTCCTGGAGTCCCTCTTGCTCGTCCATCAAATCCCTGGCCTTACGCACCAGCTCTTCCATTTCCTGCTCCTGCTGAATCTCCCTCAGCAAGCTCTCCGTCCGCTCCAGACTCCGCAACAGGTCCTCGGCGTTGACATTGAGGTTCTGCAAAGCTTTTTGAACCTCTTGCGGATCGAGCTTGTTCATTGCCTCACGAAGTTCCTCAACGTATCGGTTCAGCGCTTCATCGTTGATTGTTTCGATGAGACGATTGATCTCTTCGAGTTTCTCTCCGATCTCTTGCGAAGTCATCCGATTGTCGGACAGCGACTGAAGCGTCTCCTCTAGCGAGGTCTGGATATCCTCGAGTTTCTCCTCGATGCTTTGTTGCGACGATATGGCCTTGTCTATTTCCTTCTTTTGGCTCCAGTCCATCTCCTCTGTCTTTTTTAATTCTCGCGTAAGCTTCTCCAGTCGCTCTTTGAACTCCTCGGTTTCTTTCATCGCATCCGCAAAAAGATCCGTCCGCTCAGCGTCTTCCTTTTTTATTTTTTCGTAGAGTTCCGCCATTGTGGGCACCGCGATGTGGAAGATTTGGCTCTTCGTGACACCCGGACCGGTGACTACGTTGTTGTCCTCTACCTGCACAAAGTATTCGACGAAGTTACCGGGAAAAAGAGGAACGTCGCCAAGATCCCATTCAAACGCCTTGGCGATCTCACGCGTTCCCCTTTCGGCACCGAGGGGAATCGAACCACGAAGGAACCGCTCCTCGCCGTTCTTGCGATAAAAAATGCTGGCCTTGCTGATGCCGTAGTCATCTGAGGCCACGAACCGCAGATCGACGAGTAGGTTACGCGGCAACGTGGCGTCCTCGCCCGGCTCCAGCACATCGAGGACTGGCGGATTATCCTTGTACACCTCGATCGAATGGACAATGGGGTCGTCGGTTCTATGTTGCAAGTCGTCTTCGAGTAGAATGCTGTACGGACCATCTTCGAGCGCGAAAAAATCGAACTCGAATGTCTTACCAGAAAAGTTCACGGGACGCGGTTTGTCCGAACCAAACTCGACCCAAGCGCCGCTCAGGATGTTGTTAGCCTGCGCGTGAATCGTGATCTTGGTCCCTTCGAGAGCCTGGATATTGCCACCGCTATCGATCAGGGTGTCGGCCGGCTCACCGGTATATTTGGGCGGATTGAGAACGACGCTCATGTCGGTTACGATCGGTTTGTGTACCACATTGATGCGATACTTGCGGCTTTGTTGATCGCCCGCCCTGAAATAGTAGGTGATGGAACCGCGAACATCCCTAAAAGTATAACGGTACTGCGTCAACGAGGCCTGATTGGACACCGCAACCTCGCTTGGCTCAGTGGCCTCCGTCTTCCAGAATCCCTCGGCGAGGTTGTAAGACAGTGCCACTGGTTCTTTCGAGCCCCCAAAATCGAACGCGACAACCTCTACATCGCTGCCGGCCAGCACGGTGACGTCACCCGGCGAACCGTACAGATTGGCCTTGTGAGTCAACGCTGACGCTGTTTTGGGTGAGACAATCCGCCGTCCGGTGTCAAAGAGAACCGTCGGCGACACCAGCGCAACAACAATCAGAATGACAAGAGCGGCGTACGCTACAGGAACAAAAAGCAGTTGGCGCTGGTTCAGAAAGAGAAATCGGACTTGCAGCCCGACAACTGATTTGACGGCTTGTCGAACCACTTCGCGAACAAGTTCCGGAGAATAACGGGTGCCCAGATCGTCGCGTTCAGAAAACTCGTATCCGGCCGCGACGATGTGTTTGAAGTCTTTGTGATGCTCTACTTCGAGAGCCAGCCGACGAAACCGCGGCATGCGAGCGATGGGTAAGATGACAAAAAAGGCGGCAAGCAGAGCAAATAGGACAAACGTGGCCCGGCTAACCAGTATGGCTTGCCACAGCACGGGTTCATCAGTCGCCATCGTCCACAACAGCACGGCAAGAAAAACCCAAGCGGCAACCGCCAGAAACGAAACGAGACCGGAGACGACACGGACGCCCAATGCCTTCAGGTAAATTTTTCTGAGTTCCCGGTGGAGTTGAGCGTCAAAAAAAATGGCTTTTCTCTCTCCCGACATGCTTTACCCCTTGATGATTCGCTGGCCCGTGGCCGGTCGCCCTGACGCCGCATTATCTATTCCAGCTTTTCTTCGTTCCAACCGGCCGAGTTTTCGACCCCTCAATCGCTACGGGAGGGCGTTCTGGGCAATCGCGTACATAAGTATGTTTACAGCCATTCGCATGGCCAGTTCCCGCTTCTCCTCGGGATCGTTGTGGACCCTCGCGTCCTCGAGGCCATCACCAATATCGGACTCATAGCTATAATATAATACCAGCCGGCCGTTCAGCGTAATCCCCAGTCCGCGTGGGGTCTTACCATCGTGCTCATGAATCTTCGGCAACCCCGGAAGATCGTAAAAAACATGGTAAATCGGATGTGTGTTTGCCAGCGGCTCGAGCCGCTGCTCCGGAAACAGCTGGGCCACCATTTTGCGGAACGACTTGTCCATCCCGTAGTTGTCATCCGCGTATAGAAACCCACCCGATTCGAGGTGAGCTCGAAGCGCGTCGACTTCCTCTGCCGTGAGGCGGATCGTGCCATGCCCCGTCATATAAAGAAACGGGTAGGCTCGGAGGTTCTCATCGGTCAGGCTCACCACCTTCTCCTCGCCATGGGTCTGTACGCCGGTACGTCTTTTGAACTCCCTCAACCAATTGGGTATGGATGACGGGTCGCAGTACCAATCTCCGCCACCCCCGTACTTTACACGAGCGATACGGACCGCATATTCATCAGCGGGGTCGCCGGCGGGGGCTCGGGCACCGACCGCTAGCGGCCAGGACAACACAACCAGCCCTCCCAGGACGCAGGCCATTCGTAGTTTTACAGTTATGACCGATCGACGTGAAAACAACAGACTCTCTCACCTCACCTGAATGGGTTAGTAACACAAGTATAGGAACTATTAGGTACAAAAGCAATTACCGTGTCAAAACGCTTGTCTATCCGACGACGCCCGCCGGCGATATGAATCATCACCGCGTTTCGACGTTCGCCAAAGATGTTGCCTGGCCGATTGACATATTTTATTGTAGCTCTAGCGGTTAATCGTCCGATTGATGCCCTCATGCTCATTCTCTTCTTGATAGCAATCATTCTGTTCGCATTGGCTTATCGAATCTACGGAGCCTTTCTCGATCGGCAGTTTACCGTCGAGCCCTCCCGCAAGACGCCTGCCCACACCCACTTCGACGGCGTCGACTACGTGCCCACCAGGACACCGGTTTTAATGGGGCATCATTTCTCATCGATCGCCGGTGCCGGGCCGATCGTCGGGCCCATTATCGCGGTCGCGTTCTTCGGATGGCTGCCCGCGGTGCTGTGGATTATTCTCGGGGCGATATTCGTCGGGGGTGTGCACGATTACTCGGCGCTGGTGGTGTCGATCCGCCACCGGGCTCGTTCGATCGCGCAAGTCGCCAAACGAATGATGAGCCCGCTGGCTCACCGGCTCTACCTGGCCTTTATATGGCTGGCAATGGTGTATGTACTCGTCGCTTTTGTTGATCTGACCGCCGGTAGTTTTGCCGCCGATGGTGGCGTTGCCAGTTCGTCGGCGATGTATATTTTGCTGGCCCTCATCATGGGGTTTGCAGTGGCTCGACTCAACTTATCATTGGTAAGGGCGAGTCTCATATTCGTACCATTGGTGTTTTTCGCTATTTATCTAGGACAGCAGTTTCCTTTTGCGTCGCCGCCGCCTTTGGCTCATGGGGATCCCAAGACCACTTGGACTGTTATCCTACTTGCCTATTGTTTCGTAGCTTCTGTTACACCGGTCTGGGTATTGTTGCAACCGCGCGATTATTTGTCCTCTTATCTACTGATCGGCTGCATTCTCGGCGGCCTCGGCGGTATCGCTCTGGGGCGGCATACATTGGACACACAGGCATTTCTGGGTTTCAACACGAACATCGGCTTTCTCTTCCCGGCTCTTTTCATAACCATCGCCTGCGGTGCCTGTTCCGGTTTTCATTCTGTCGTAGCGTCGGGCACCACTTCTAAGCAGCTCAATGACGAGCGTTCCGCTCGCCCAGTCGCCTACGGCTCGATGCTGGTGGAAGGTTTGTTGGCGTTGATTTCGGTGAGTGCAATCGTTGTCGCTGGCGGCACGTTGGCGGAACGCACTCCAACGACGGTCTTCGCCTCGGGAATGGGCACCTTTCTCGCCTCGTTGGGTATACCACAGGCTCTAGGAACGTCATTTGGCCTGCTGGCGCTTAGCACGTTTCTCCTCACCACGCTCGACACCGGTACCCGCCTATCGCGTTACGTATTTGAGGAGTTCTTCAATATCTGGGGAAAGAAGGCACACTTTATTGCAACAGCCGCCACTCTTATTCTGCCGTTGTGGCTAGCCCTCACCGAGTACAGAGACGCGCAGGGGCAGGTCATCCCCGTGTGGAGGGCGATCTGGCCGGTCTTTGGCGCTACTAATCAACTTCTCGGTGCGCTCGCGCTGATTACGGTCGGCGTGTGGTTGAAACGTACAGGAAGGAGAACGGTGTTTGTGATTATTCCCATGGTTTTCATGTTCGCCGTCACGTTGCTCGCGCTGGCCATGCTGGTGTGGAAGAATGACATTCTGGTGATTCGCACCATCGCTCTCTTTCTATTTGCTCTGGCGGCAACCCTGATTTTCGAGGCGGTACGGGCTTTCTCGGGCGGTCGGGTGGTTGACGATGACGGAATGCCGGACCAGGGTCCAACGGTTGCCGCGGGTGGCAAGGTCTGTTAAGGCTGACGTCGGTCAAGCCGGCTTCAGGTACAGCGTTGCGCTCACACCTTTTTCCTTTTCCACGTTTGTCACCACGACGTCACCGCCCATCTCGCGAGATAAAGTACGACAAATGGCCAACCCCAGACCAGTGCCGGTCGTCTTGGTCGAAAAATAAGGTTCGAACAACTTCTGTTTTACGTCATCGGTCAAGCCCGAACCGGTATCTCGGAAAGACACCATCACGTGTTCCTGACCTTGGTGCATGGCCCGGGAACAGGTGATATCCAGCCGTCCCCCATTCGGCATGGCTTCCATCGCATTCTCGATAAGATTGGTACAGATCTTACGAAGCGCCTCGCTGTCCACCAAAACACGGAGATTCTGTTCTTCGCAACGCAACGCGACCTCGATACCTGCTGTGTTTTTCCGGTATGGGGCCACCATATCTTCGATTTGTGGCGCTAGCGCATGCGACACGAGATCGAGTTGCTGCAATCGTCCGAAGCTCGAGAACTCGCTTGCGATATGCCGAAGCACTTCGACCTGATGGATTATCGTGTCGGACCCTTCTTTGAAGATTGTGTTGAAATCCTCCGCTTTCTCTTCATGTGCCTTGACCATGAATTGTGCGGAGAGCTTGATCGGCGTCAACGGATTCTTGATCTCATGAGCTATTTGTCGGGCCATCTCTACCCAGGCCGAGAGCTTCTTTGAATTGATGAGCTCGGTCAGGTCCTCAAACACATAGACGGTGCCAAGATAGCGCCCATCGGTACTGAGCCTTGTTCGCATATACTTGATGGTCCGTGTGCGACCGTCTGCCGTGATGTCTATCTCTGACGAAACAAAGGGCTCATCCTGCGAAGAGCCGCGCGCAAGTATCGCAAAAAACTCCGGCACGACGTCGTGTTGCACAAGCTCGTCGGCCGATTTTTGCATCACATCGGCGCTTCTTAGATTGAGAATACGCTCGGCGGCGTTGTTGACGGCTCTGATTCGATCATCGGCGTCGGTACTTATTACCCCGGTACCGATATTTGCAAGTATTACCTCAAGATATCGTCTACGTTCCTCGAGGGCGTTCTGCGACTTCAACAGCTGGTCGGTCATTTCGTTGAACGCCTCCACCACGGTGCCGATTTCGTCGCTTCGCAAAGCCGGCAACTTGAACGTCAAATCGCCACGGCTAATTCGCTTGGTCCCTTCCAACAAACCCTTGAGTGGTTCAAATATGCCACGCGCAAGGAGAAGCCCCAAGCCCATAGTCGCCGCCGACAACAATGCAAAGATACTCAAGACTATCGATGACGCTTTTTGAACTTCGACATGATAGGACTCCGGTCGAAACAGTAACGGGAGCCCAATCGCACCGCTTTCGTCACGGGTCGCCGTCTGAACGGGCAGATACGCGACCTCATAGCGATAACGACCCGCTCGCTCGGTGACTAGCGATTGATCCACCCTCATCAACGATACTTTGACATAAGCATCGGCGTTCATCATCGAACTAATAAATCCGCCGAATAGTAGGCCTTCTCTGCTGGTCGCTATTAGCTCGCCCTTATCGTAGACGTTTATATCGGCCCCGATTTGATCAGCGATTTCACCAAGCAACTGTCCGTCGACCCTCCGTGCATAGTAGACCATGAACGTACTTATCGCTTCGCCAACCTTGAAACTAAAGGGCCCACTGAGCACCGCAGCGCGCGGTTCTTCCTTTTGCCCGTGTATGAATACTTGTTCGGTCGAGAATCGTTCCAACAGCGCTGCCACGTCCCAGTCAACGGCATCCACACCCGCCCCGCCTTGCGTCTGATTGTCATTGCCCTTGCCCCCCACAACAACCCGCTCGTAGGTTCCGACCGGGTCACCGGTATCGACAAACACCTCTATCGATCGAGTCTTATCGCGCAGAAAGGAACGTGGAATGTCACCCGATACGAGTTCACGAAGATCCGAATGGTCAAGAAGATAGTTCAGTTCATCGATCAACAGATTGCTCAGAGACTTCCGTGCACTGAACGATTTGTAGAGTGCTTCCTTTCTGTTCTCCTCGACAAAACGCTCTTTAATAAGACGTATCGAGAACACTCCCAGAATAATCGATGGCAACAATGCAATAATCAAAAACGAGACCAGCAATTTTTGTTGAAAACCCAATCGACGACCCGGAGTCAACGTCGGCATTATTGCTCTCAAGAACGGAAGGCTTTTCAAAACGATTATCAGAACGATAATTGCCACCGTAAAGAAAAAATACAGTGATAGAATCGTTGACCAACGTAGAAGGTGCTGTAACGGCCCGGGCACCGGAAAGCCCGCCAGCAGGTAATTACCCCGCTCTTCACTTTCCTGAACTAGAAATCGGTATGGCGCGTTGGCAGTTTTGATAACTGGCCACTCGAGATTCATCGCTTTGTCAAGTTCCGACTCCGGAAAGGCAAAACCGGCAGGCAGAACATCTGAGGAACTCTCGACGACGCGTGTTCCTTTCAACCGAGCGAGCAATAGCACTTCGGTTTCTTCGAGACGTGGTTCGATTCCTCCCTCCTGCACATTGCGTAATACCTCCGGCGTTTGCGGTCCGGTTCTCGACGCCCAGGCGAGACTCTCAAAAAAAAACGGTATGTCCACAACGACCTTGCCCGTACTACTGTGGCTACCGGCGCCCAGCACGGTGGGACCGAAACCCCGAATATTCACTATTCCACGGTAAAACCGTACTTTTCCTCCGGGTGTGCTCGTTGTCAGATCGAGCACCACCCACTCTTGAGATGAAACAGTCTCCAAACGCTCCGTCGCTTCTGCGACTTTCACGCGATACGGCATCTCCACCGTGAACCGACTTATCAGGCTATCGTGCTCGTTAAACACATGTATGGCACTACTATAGCCGAGAAGGCTCAGCGAGCTCCCTGCCCACAAATCAAAGGCAAGCCTTTGAACATCGACCGATTCCCCGCGCCGCAACGTCTCGCGGATCGAGTTGTCCTGTGAGAATCTTTCAAGCACATCTTCCAGAATAAAAACCTTCCAGTTGTCCGAGGGGTCCGTCAGTTCGGAGACTCTCTCCTGAATAAATGTCCGCCTCAGCGCTTGATAGTTGTCGTTCAAAAACAAATAAGCCACCGCTGACACGATGATCACAAAACAAAACGCTGCGAGCACGATCGATACCAGATCTTCGCGCTGGATAATGCGTGGCGCAAATACGACAAAGAGGAGAAGCAACAGCACAAGAAACGCGGTTTGCCAGTCCCACGCGAAGAGCGAAACAACGACGATGACAAACACGGCGGCCAGCGAAGACCTTGTCGCATCCATCCTGCTCCCCATGCGATACAGGCCCCACACGCAAATCATCCCCGCAAGAAAAATGCCTGACATCATCAAGAAGGTGCTCAAATGCAGCATTACAGCGTAAGACTCAAACAGTTTCATGGTCTCGCCTACGAGCCTCGGATTGGCGTTGACCACGACGCTATGAACGAACCGTCGTGACAGTTCGAAGGTGCCAAAAAGGGCAACGGCGGCGAGAGCACCTTTGATCACAAACAGCCACGATGAGCTTTTTATTGGAGAGGGCCGTTGCGTTCGGATTGATGCCCGTGTTATTTTGAGCGCGCCATACAACGCTATGACAAAAAACACCGACGTGATCATAAGGTCACCCGCACTTCGCATCAAACCACCGAGAATCGGCGTGGCAAAGACCGCCGGATCGAAGAGCTTGTGCTGCGAATCGAACAGGACGGGCAAGAGCCAGACTCCCCAGTACCGTATCAGAAGAAAAAACCCAATCAGATATATGGCTTTTGTTACACCCGCGGGTCCGGCGAGTCGGGGTGGAAACACTCTCAGCGAGAAGACAAAATAGACAATGAGCGCGAGCAGAATCAGAACGCTGGCCCGAGCGCGATTCTTACTCTTGTAGTTGTCGAGAAAATATCGGAATGGCCTACTTGTGATCGTGATGGTGAAAAGTGGGTTGCCCAACTTGCTGTGCACCAGCGCACGACCGGTAAGTCCCGCCGACTCGTCGCCATGGATCTCCCCAAAGGGCCTGACAATCGCGGGAAACCCCGCGTAATTGAGCAGCGAATCCCCGTCGGCCGCCCGCCCGGATTCCTTGATACGCCCGATCTCGGCCTCCCGCGCGCGAAGGTTCTTCTCAGCATTGTCAATGGTGTACGGCAGGTTCGGCATGGTGGGCGCGTAGTCAAACCTGACATTTGCCGCGGAGCCCTGGGCGATGTTGTCCACGAAACTGGTGCTTTTTAGGAACTTGTTATTGACCTTATAGTTCACCTCGAGAGGCATATCGATGGCCAGCGTGGCAACCCGTTCGCCGGAGTTATTGCTAATCGGTATGATGTGGGTCAGGATCTGGTAGAGAGACACCTGTCGCGAGTAAAGCAGTGTCTTGCCACTTGCAACAAATCTGTGATCCTGCGGAAAAAGCGACTGCGGCCATCCGGCCCAAGCAAAGCGCTTACCGTTCTTGTCGAATAATTGGATACCAATTTCCGTGCCGGGTGGCAACTCGCCGCCATTTCTTACCCGGGTGGCCTGGCTTTCCAGCAGCCCAAATGCTTCGAGTCGCAGACCCGTCGAGTCCTCGCGCATAGTCCGCTCTCGCTCCAGGATAAAGGTGGAGGCCTGGTTGCCAAGGCCTGTGGAAAGCGCCTGAAGACTTTGTACGCGCTCACCGACTGCTTGCAGCATCGAGATCGTGGATCGAGCCTCGTGTCTGCGCCACAGTCTTCTTAGGTCATCGGCATCGCGATGGACGGCAATCAACGAAATTCCGGCAAGAAAAACGAGGGTTCCGGCAGCGACGACCACGAAGCGGGGCCCGGTCGGGCGGCTGCTACGCACAGCCAGAATGACAGCCAGCGCGATTAAGACCATCTGCAGCCAGGGCGTGATCAACGCCGGGAGCTCAAATGTGCCCAACAGTTCGACAAAAACCAGCGCCCAACTGGCTAGAGAGAGCAGAACGGCGATTCCAAGCTTATCGAATGGATTTCTCATGCCTTGCACAAGCCGATAAACTCAAGGCTTCAAAACATGATAGCAGAAATAGGGGCGGATCGGTGGCCGCATGGCCGGAGATTCAGCGGATCGACTTGATCTCACTTATCACCCAGTTACTGTCTTCCAGCTGCAACGATACATAGATCTTGTCCTCGAACAACCTGCCATCATCGTTTCTCTTGTACGAGCGCTCAGCCACTGCATACACTTTAGCGCGGCCGTCCGATACATTGCGATACTGGATGAACTCGAACTTCTTCGTGATGGTGTATTTGAAGAGGTCTTTGAGGAGGTAGTGGCTTTGGTTCTTGCTAAACGCCCCACCCCTCGGTCCGATGCCGTCAATGGCGATCGCCACTTTGCCCTTCCCGTAGTGGCGAAGTATGAGCCGAACATTCTCCTTTTTCCAACCCTCTTCGATATCGGCAAACACTCCGATAGGTCCCAGGTTATCCGCTTCCCGGTTTACCGGCGTCGTCGAATCCGCCGGCTCTCTGGACTTCGCTTTGCGGGTGGGCTTTGCTTTTGGGGTAGACTTGGCCATTTTGGATCGGGCCAGCACCACTGCGTCAGACGCAGCAACACCCACCCATCCGCTGGCCAGCAGAAGGCAGAATAGAGTTAAGCATGCGGTTCTCATGATGACACGGCCATATCAAACGTATAAATCACCGCAAGCTCCATGCCAGGCTAATTCCGTTGAAAATAAGGAAGTTAGTGTTGTCAGGAGTCCAAAGTGTGTCCTAATTCCAGGACTGGCTGCGCTCGAAAGTGGACAGATCAAGGCCAGGTTGTCGCAATAATGATCCACAATATGACCAGGCCAACGCCGAGCTTGGTCGCCACCGCCGCCATCCGCCCCACGAGCGACCAGAAGCCGATCCGCATGGCCGGCTCGACCCGGCGCTGCTTTATCAGCTCACCTCCGACCGCCCCGGCAAAGGCACCAATCAGCCCGCAAATGACACTGCCCAACGGCGGTACGACACCCGCTCCCAAGACGACGCCGGCAAACCCGCCCACGATCGATCCGATGATCCCCCAACGGCCGCCGCCCCGGCGGGCAACGATCACCGCCCCCAGGAGGCTCTCGGCAATCTCACCCGCCAGCGCCAGCGCGGCGCAAAGCACGAGATAACCCCATGTCATCCCGTTAAACCGGGTAATCAGAGCGATGACCAGCGCGATTCCCACCAGAACCCAGTTGCCCGGCAAACCTATTGTGGTGGATAGTAATACTGCGGTAAGGAGGGCGTAGAGGAGAACAAAGAGAATCTTGTAGGCGATGATTTCCACGTGCGTCAGGAGGATCTGTCGTTATTTCTGACGCTTTCGTCTTCGGGCTCGCCACAACTCCCATTCGACCAGCACCGGGCTTGCGATGAAGATCGACGAGTAGGTACCCACAATAACGCCAACCAGGAGCGTCAGCGCGAAATCCCTGATGACCGGCCCACCGAGAATCACAAGGCACAATACGACGACCAGTGTGGTGAGCGATGTGATAATGGTTCGTGAGAGTGTTTCATTGATCGACGCGTTGACAACGACTGGGTACCCCTCCCGCTTTCGCGATCGTAGATTCTCCCGGATTCGGTCGAATACCACAATCGTGTCGTTGAGTGAATAGCCAACGATGGTCAGGACGCCAGCGATGACCGGAATCGACAGCTCTCGGTTACTAACCGAGAAGAACCCCAGTGTGAACAAGACGTCGTGAATCAGCGCGATTATCGCGGCCACCGCAAACCTGAACTCGAACCGCCACGATATATAGATGACGATACCGGCGAGTGAATAGATTATTGCCCAAAACGCAGCCGTTTTCAGCTCGTTTCCGATCTTGGGCCCCACCGTTTCAACTCGACGCATGTCGATATCTCGGTCGCCAAAACTGTCTTTCAAGGCTTGCTCGATCCTTGCAGATGCCTCAGCGGCCTCGCCGATTCTCTTGACTTTGATGAGAATCTCTTCGTCGGCTCCAAAGTGGGTGACTTCGGCACCCTCAAAACCCACCGCATCGATGACATCCCGAACTTGCTGTAGCGGGACGGCTTGATCAAACCGCACCTCTACCAGCGTACCGCCCGCAAAATCTATGCTGGTGTTAAAACCCTTGTGAACGGCGACCGAAACCAAGCCCACAAGAATCAAGATACCGGACAAAAGAATGCTCTTTCTTCTAAAGGCGATGAAATTGATGTGTGTGCTCTTGATAAGTCGCATCGAAAACCTCAGATACTCAATTTGCGAAGCGCCCTTCTCGCCGTAATCAGATCAAACACAACTCTCGTGCACAGAAGCGCGGTGAACATACTAGCAACGATGCCGATACTCAGCACTGTTGCAAATCCCTTAATGGGACCGGTGCCAAATTGCCATAAAACAAATGCCGTGATCAGCGTAGTGAGATTTGCGTCAAGAATGGTAGTAAAAGCACGCTCGTAGCCGCTGTCGATCGCACTCCTTACCGTTTTTGCCTTGGCCAGCTCCTCACGAATCCTCTCGAAGATCAGGACATTCGCGTCGACAGCCATGCCAATGGTCAGAATCAGACCCGCGATTCCTGGCAAGGTGAGCGCCGCCCGCAGCTGAGCGAGCGCGGCCAGCACGATGACTAAGTTCAGGATCAGCGCACCGCACGCCAGAATCCCTGAAAAACGGTAGTAAATCAACATGAACAGCAGGACCAGAACAAAACCGTAGAGGGCCGCTTTGACGCCCAATACAATCGAGTCGCGCCCGAGCGTCGGCCCCACCGTTCGCTCCTCGATGATTTTGACCGGTGCGGGCAAGGCGCCGGCGCGGAGCACGATGGCTAGGTCATTGGCCTGTTCGTCTGTAAAGCTCCCCGTGATCCGCCCCTCGCCACCCGGAATCTTTGTCTGCACCACAGGAGCCGAAACCACGTTGCCATCCAAGACGATGGCGATCCGCCGGCCGACGTTTTCGCCGGTAAAGCGAGAGAAAATAATCGCGCCTTCGCGATTGAGCTGAAATGACACATTCAGAGTGCTGGGATCGTCGGGGTCCGGACGCGTGGTCGCGTTGACCAGTGTTGCACCCGTAAGGGTGGCACGGGTCTCGACCAAATAAAACAACCGCCCCAGACCACTTCCCTGCAGCGGCTTGGCCTCGTTTTCCCAAAGAAACACGGACTGTCTTGGCATGACCCGCTGTGCCTGCGGGGTAGCCAGAAGAAGTTCGACCGCTTCCTTGTTGCTCTCCTGGACGACAACCGCCCCACCCGACCCCGAGATTAGATACGAAGAAAAGGGGCGGTCTTCAGACGCCTCGAAGGGCACCTCCACTTCCTCGGTGCCGGGAAGCGTGGGAATCAGAGTATCAAACGGTGTCACCGACTCCGCCGTATCCGCATCGGCCAAGGTGCTCAGCGTGTCCCCCTCCGGCAAGTCGGCGCCCTGGCTATCGCTCAGCTGCCCGGTTGTATCAACCACCGCCCCCACGACCTTAACCCCCTTCAGCGCCTCATCCAGGTCCCGCAGCACCCGTCCTACCTCTTCGGACTCGCGAACCAAGCGAAACTCGAGCAGCGCCGTATCACCTATCAAGCGTTTGGCGCGATCCGCGTCCTGGAGGCCGGGCAGCTGCACGATGATCCTGCGACCTCCCTGTTTTTGAATGACGGGTTCAGACACGCCAAACTGATCTACGCGGTTGCGAATGATCTTGATCGCACGATCCAGCGCATCCTTCCTTGCGTCCTCTTCGAGCTTGGTATCATCAATTTCAAGGACAAGATGCATCCCCCCCTGCAGATCCAGACCGAGCTTGATCGCCGCTTCGAGATACTTGTTTTTGTCTACTTGAGATAAACCGGAGCGTGTCTCCGCGGCCATGGAATAATAGCGAACCGTTGGTATCAACTGGTAGACGGAATACAGGATCACTGCAATGATAAAAAGGTACTTCCATCTCTTCATGACGAACCTCTGAAGCCGTGGTTACGCAGACCACGGCGCCTAGACAAACCTTGACGCCGCTCGCGTAAGCTTAACTCTGTTCACAACCGGCCACAACCTAACGAATTGCGAATCCACACAGGGAAAGCCCCTGACACGCTTGTGAAGGTATGCACCGTTGGAATCGGGGGAGAAGTCGGGTAAAACAGGAATTATACATTTTCCGGACTGCGAGTCAACGGAAAAGTCTTTTGCCCAAAGAACCTAGCGTCTTCCCATCTGTCTCAACATATCCCTCACAGCCTGCTCGAGTCCGACAAAAATTGCCCGGGCAATGATCGAGTGCCCGATATTGAGCTCCTCGATCTCGGATATCTGAACGATTGGTGGCACATTTTGATAGTTCAACCCGTGGCCCGCGTGGGCCGACATGCCGAGGTGACGAATCGCCGCCGCCGCGTCCTTGATTTTTCGGATTTCGGCAGCCTTGGCCACGGACGACGCGTTGGCGTACTGTCCCGTGTGAACTTCCACACAGTCAAACTGCATGTGGGCCGCCTCGTTGATCTGATCGAGATCCGGCGCAAGAAAGGCGCTGGTCTTGATGCCGGCCTGCTTGATCGTCGCCACCAGGTCCGCGACCTTGGGGCCGACACTCCTGAGGTCGAGTCCGCCCTCGGTCGTCACCTCCTCGCGCTTCTCCGGCACCAGGGTCACCACTTCCGGGTGCAACGCCAAAGCAATCTCCTGCATCTCGTCAGTGGCAGCCATCTCCAGATTCATGGCGGTTTTCGCCACTTCACGAATC
Source organism: Candidatus Krumholzibacteriia bacterium (assembly GCA_029863805.1). Classification (GTDB taxonomy): domain Bacteria; phylum Krumholzibacteriota; class Krumholzibacteriia; order WVZY01; family WVZY01; genus JAOTUR01. The sequence goes on from JAOTUR010000005.1 coordinate 28,180, forward strand.
AGCCGTGCGTCGCGATTTTGAATGTGTCGTCTGTCTTCTCTCAAGTGAATGGTGACCTGATCCGCTCCGGCCATTTCAACCGCTGCCGCGGCACTGACGGGATCAGGCTCGAACGTTTTGCGCGCCTCACGCAGCGTGGCAACGTGGTCTATGTTCACGCCCAATCGCACCATCGCCGTCTCTCCTTTTGTGCTCAACCTTCGCAGGTTCTTGTGCCGGTGTGATCCTGGCTTTCTTCTCGGCACCGACCGGCTACCGGCGGGTCTCACGCCCGGCGATGCGAAACGCCTACTCCATTATCTCGGAAACAAATACGAGATCGACTCCCGACTCCTTCAATACTTGCTCATTTCTCGAAATGGCCTCATATGTCCACGACTTGGGATGACCAATACCCACCGCCCACCCCCGCTGTTTTGCCAGCGCGACAAGCCGCAAGAGTCTATCCTCCACGACAAGCGGATCTTCTGTGTCATCATCCAGGAACAGATCGTTCTTCGCGGTGGGAACACCCAGATTTCTCGCCGTATTATACGCTATCGATTCGGCGGAAGTCAAAGAATCGAGAAAGAAAAGACCCTGCTGCTTGATCACACGGATGACGGTTTCCATCACACGTGGATCGCGCGTGGCAAGCGACCCCTGGTGATTATTGACTCCCACGACACCCGACGTTTCTTTGAGGTAACGGTCTACCATCCCTCGAATTCGGTCATCGTCCATGGTGGTCAAAATCACCCCTTCCTGCGCCTGGTGATCTTCGGCTTCCATAGGCAAGTGCAGAATGGCTTGCTTGCCCGACGACTTCGCTCGTTCGATGGCGTACCGGGTACGAGGCAAGGAGGGGATGACTGAGATGGTAAGAGGCAGGTCCATCTCAAAAAAAGCCTCGACCACATCGGCCTTTGAGTAGCCAAAGTCATCTATGACCAGCGCGAGTTTCGGCACCGTGGGCGGGGCCGGCAACGCCTGTGGGGTGTGCCGTGGCTTGTCGATGGTGATACGGTGCGTCGGGTACCTGCGACTGCCTACCGTTATCACAATCGTCGCGCCGGCCACGGCTCGTTTACCCCAGTTCTCGAGGCTCGAGCTCGCCACCGCGCCTCTTCTCTTGGCCGACTTGGTAACCGCCAGGTTTATCTTTGCCGAGCTGCACGGACCATCGCACCGAGTCTTCCAATGTCGGACATAATACGCATCACCGCGTACGCGCGTGATGCGGACTTCTTCCGTGAGGCCGTTCAGCAATCCGAACTGTATCAAGGACCGACGCAGATCCCCATCCAGCTCTTCCTGCACAATGTCGTAGTAGCTAGTAAAACCGATATCGAGAAGGATCACTTTGCCCCTGGTCGTTTCAAGGAGTTTGACCAGGCCGATCCCTGCGATAGTTGTGACCATGAGAAAAGCGACGAGTAGCCTGACTCGAAGCGGCACAGTTTTTGGAGATTTCTTACGCTTTTTCTTGGGCATGCTAGAGACTTTGGGGTGGCGAGGTTCTTGATCTCGACTACTGAGGGACTATAAAAATGGTCAAATGGCTTGTCAAGCATAGCTGCCTACAGCATTCTTGCCCTGCAAAAAAAACCGGCGGACTTTCGTCCGCCGGTTACTGAATGAGCAGAAAGTGGAAAGGTTCGGCGTTAGTTGCCGACGTCATCGCGCCACGTAGTGATTTGCCACACTGAATCACCCGCGACTTCCGTGAACCGCATGGTAAACAGAGCCAGCACGGTCTTGTTCTGAGTATAGGTGGTGGCCCCGATAGTCACCGTCAGGCGGTACTCGACCGGTTTCTCATACCACGTCTCGTTGGGATGACTCGCCGGCGTCACGGGTATATAAGCGTCGTCTCCCGCGGTGTACGTCAACTCCAACGATATGCTCTCGGCCGGCGGGAGCGGAGCGGGCGGACGTCGGCTAAACATTTTGGCCGTCACATCGTTTTCCTTGGCCACATCCCACTGCGAAGATTTTACCTTGCCCTCGGCGATATCCGTCGGTGAGAAGTGAAAGACAAAAACGTTGGGAGCCGGATCCAGCAACTTGCTGTATTCTTGAGCGTTACGCTGGTTATAGGCCAGCTCGAGGTTATCGAGCAGGTTGTCCTTTTCGTCGAGCGGCTTGTAGGCGGGTGGTGGCTTGTCGGGGTCCGGTTTGTCTTTCTCCGCATCAAAAATACACGAGCTGGCCCCCGGCATCAAAATGGATAGAATCGCCAGAACCGTAAGTACCCTTGCCATAATATCGCTACTTCCTTTCTGCTCTCTCAGAAGCTGCTTTGCTACCATAACGTTAGCACGCCCGTGATGGACAGTCAACCCGACGACCGCAGGAAAAATGTCACCTGGTGACCTGGTGAGGTCGCGTTGCTCTTTATTTGCGCTCACAACTGCCTCAATGATCCCCTGAGGAAGCCCCAAGTGGCAAATCCAGACACCCGCTCGGTGTCCTGCCAACGCTCGAGCTGCCAGCCCTTGCTGCCATCTCGCATATCGAACTGAGCGTTTCCCTTGTAGAATGTCGTGTCCGGCGGAACGCTGCTATCGATCACTCTCAGCGAATACGCCACATTGAAAAACGCCAACGGGGTCTGATCAAAAACCTGCTCGATGTCCGTGAAGCTCACGTCTATATCTACGGCATCGGCCAGAAGTTTATCGATCACCTCTTTTTCAACATCCGCCGTCCAATTATCGAACGCCCCCACGAGTGTCGGGTTGTTGGCATCTTCCGGCAGCGGAACAAACGTAAAAGCATCTTGCATACTCCGTTTGTAGTTGACTCCGGTTAACTCCTCGAGCCCCGTTCTCATATTGGTAAAAACCTGTGTCGGCAGGTTCGGCACCACCCAAGTCGAGCCCGCCCCCCCGGGCGCATCGGCGCTCCGAGTGTCAAATATGCAGCCCGAAAACGCGCCAAAGGCAGTCACCACCGCCGTTACTGCCGCCAAAGATCTCATCGCAATAATGCTCAACGTCACTTCTCCTGGCGTTGCAAGGGTCAGAACGGGTAATTCAGCGATGAATCCATATTCCAGTAGTCTTCTTGTTCCGGGCTGCTAAAGCGCCCAAAGCGACTTACCTTCATCAGCCTGAAAACCAGTCTTCTGCCACCGCCAAAATCGTACTTGCCTTCTGCACCCACCTCCAAACCACCTTCTTCAAAAGATGACGTCCCGGATCCCCCGGCAAGCTGATCCCGCCTGATCGTGTAGTCGTTTCTTCCCACCAGTGCAAGGCGCGGATTGATCTGGTAACGGAAGCCGATCGACATCTGGTCCCGGCGGTCTTCCTGGTCGATATCGAGAAGCCGCTCGGCACCGGGCGCCGGCCTCAAGTACGATCCCCGATCGTGCAACAGCAACGAATAGTCAAACGTACTAGACAACGAGGGAGTTAGCTTTGCTCTGACCGTATTCCCGAACAGGAAGTTGCGATCGAGGAAGTTATCCTCCTCGGTGAAATCAAATTCTGTGAATTCGATATTCAGTCCGTACTCCTGTTTCAACTCGAGCCGCTCGGTGATCTTATAGGTGAATTCGGGTCGAAAATCGTACGTGGTTTCCCGGCGGTTGTTTTGCGACAGACTGCCGTCGATATTGACGTATCTGGTTTGGCTAGCCGACAGAAAGACTGCTGCAGCAACCTTTGGGAAAGGTGTCGAGTTGATTCTGAGATTCACGTATTCGTCGAGCTGATCTCTGTCTCTGGGGTTTACGTCCTTTGCTTTGTAGAAGTTCTGGAAGAGCTGCGCGCCCGTTCCCAGCTGTACCTGGAGCGTACTACTCACCGGATACGCAATATCCAGTTTTGCGCTTTGTCGTTTGTCCGTATAGCTCCCCAACGATTGCGAACCGAGGTCGTGCAATGTCTCCGAGGTCTCCAGTCTGGCCTTCACCGTCGCGTTGCTGCCTAGCTTGTAGGCTACAGCTCCTGACAGTCTGTCCACGGTCGTCGTGCTGTTTCGTTTCTGGGCCACCCGGTATTCGTTGTCCGCTATGGAATGCGTTCCGCCAATCGTCAATCTTACATTGGCCGACAAATCCGCTTGCAGGCTGGCGTTGAACACCTCTGCCATCCGCGTTTCTGTTTCGCGTACCAGATTGCCGCTAAACCGTTGCTCAAGAAACACGCCACGCGGATGGTCCATAAATTCGTTCGACGATGTGGAGCGGCGATAGTGCGCGTTTACAAAGCTACCCGAGG
>JAOTUR010000160.1 GCA_029863805.1 Candidatus Krumholzibacteriia bacterium
CCCTTCTTTTAGCCCTTACGTACGGTAAATCTGGCACGGTGACCGTCTCCCTGCCTCACGGGGTTTTTCGAGGCCCGGGATTGACAACCGCGAGACGTACCTGGCACAATGGGCGATTGCTGCGGGGAGGCAGTTGGCAACTCATGAGAATCGTCGTAATTCGGTTCAGCTCGCTCGGCGACTGCACGCTACTCTGTCCGTTTCTGGAGCATCTCAAGAATCATGGTGCTGAGGAAGTCTCCGTCGTGACCAAGCGGGCTTACGTCGAGCTGTTTTCAGCAGCCAGGGGTGTGGATCGAATTGTGGCGATCGACGAGCGAGCCGGCTGGAGGGGTCTGGCTCAGTTGATAAAGGCGCTTCGCCCCCGAGAAAGCGTCATCATCGATGCCCACAACAGCGTGCGAAGTCGCGTGTTGGCGGGGGCCCTGGGAGGGGCTCATGCCCGCATCAAAAAATACTACCGTGAACGGTTGGGTCTGATTCTATTCAAGCATCGCCGCCCGGTCCCGGCGGTAAGCGAACGATACTGCCGGCTGGGGGAGGAGCTCGGATTTCCTCCGGTCCCCGTGCGTGCGGGAGGGATCGACGTGCCGGCTTCTGCGGCGGCTATGATCGGCGCGCGACTCGAGGGCGTTACCGAGGATACGGTTGCTGTCGCGCCCGGCGCCCGGTGGCCCATGAAGCGTTGGGGTGAGGATAAATTCGGTGAGCTGGCGCGGCGTCTTGTGGAACACTACGGCTACCATCTCATTCTACTCGGCGACCGCATGGACGTCCAAGAAGCCGATCGCATCGCCGCACCGCTTGGCGATCGTGTGACCAATTTGACCGGTCGAACCGGCGTACTGGGGGCGGCCGCTGCCATTCAACATTCGGTCGCCTTCATCGGCAACGATTCGGGCTTGATGCATCTGGCCGAGGCCGTTGGGGTCCCCGTCGTCGCGCTTTTTGGTCCCACGGTGGAGGCCTTCGGGTATTACCCATCGCTCGAGGCTAGCAAGGTTATCGAGAGAGATATCCCATGCCGCCCCTGCTCCAGAAACGGCTCGCGACCTTGCCCCAAGGGAACGCAGGAGTGTTTAACCGCGATTCCCGTGCAACCGGTCGAGCGGGCTTTCGCCGACCTGCTCCACAATCGTGGCCCCGCCCGCCGCGTTGTCAACTGAAGCAACGCGAATGATACACAGTGCATAACCACTTCTTGCAGAAAACGGTTTATAACGGCATCGTACTCCCCGCCGCCTACGGGGCGTTGTACGGAGCCTCGTTGTTTCATCGCAAGTTGAAGGAAACGTTTGCCACACGCCGCAACATTCGCAGTCGTTGGCGAACGTCGGGCGTTTGCTTCGATGAACGACCGGTCTGGTTTCACGTCTCAAGCGTGGGCGAATACGAGCAGGCAAAACCGGTTATCTCCAAGCTGCGGGAGAATTTTCCGGAGGTACCGGTTGCGCTCACCTTTACCTCGCCCTCGGGTTTCAAATATGCGAGCAAGAAGGAACGGTTGGGTGATGGTAATAACATCAAGTTCATGGAGTACCTGCCGATCGATTTCACGCGCAACGTCCGTTTTTGTCTTGCCTTTCTTAACCCGCGACTGTTAGTTTTCGTGAAATTTGACCTGTGGCCGAATCTGGTGTGGGAAACCGCCTCGATGGGCATCCCGTCGCTGCTGATCGACGCGACGCTCAGTGAGTCATCTTATCGGTTCAGACTCGGCAGACCCTTCTATCGAGCCGTCTACGCCGACCTGAAAAGGATTCTTGCCATCTCAGAGCGCGACGCCGCGAGGTTCAATCTTTGCGTCCCGGAGCACTCTGGTATCCAGGTGACCGGTGATACGCGGTTTGATCGAGTGATGGAGCGCAAGCGGCTCACCATCAGGCCATCGCTGGAACTCGACAAGGAGGGCCGATTCGTCGTCATCGCGGGCAGCACCTGGCCTAAGGATGAGATACACTTGCTGCCCGCCCTCAGCCGGTTGTTTGAGCGGGTGAGCGGCTTGTTGCTGATCATCGCGCCACACGAACCCAGCGAGGAGCGGGTTGGCGGGCTACTTCAATGGGCACGGGCTCAAGGACTCGAAGCGGCGAGATTGTCCATGCATCAATCGCTGGCGCAGCACAACCATCGCCAGCAGGTTCTGATAGTCGACTCGGTGGGAGTCTTGGCTGAGACGTATCAATACGCGGACGTCGCCTATATCGGTGGCAGCTTTTCGACTGGGGTGCACAGTGTGATCGAACCGGCGATCATGGGCATCCCGGTGCTTTTCGGTCCCCATCACAAAAACTCGTTCGAGGCACTAGAACTCCTGCGACACCGGTCTTCTTTCGAGGTCGGCGATTGTGAAGCGATTTACGACGGGCTGGCCTCTTTGCACGCGAACCGTGATCTGAGAATGTCGATGGGTGACAGGGCGAAGGTGTACGTCGAGTCACAACTCGGTGCCACCGACCGGTGCATGGAGAACCTGGCTGAATATATTTAATCACGTCTGAAAGATCGGACGAATCGAGGTTAACAGGTGGACAGGATCACGCATCCCGACTTTATTCAGATCGAAACCAACATCGCCTGCAACGCGGACTGTCCGTTCTGTCCGCAAAAATCGTTGCGGCGAAGACCTCACCGTATGCCCGACGAGATGTGGATGAAGATCATCGATGACACCAGGTCAATGGGCATCACCTATCGTCCATTCTTGATCAACGAGCCTTTGTCGGACAAACGCATGGGCAAAATCATGCGCTTCATCCGCCGTGACGATACCGCGCGCATCGAGATCAACACGAACGGTGAGCTGATGACTGAGGAAATGGCACGTGACATACTGGATTCCGGCGTAGACGTGATTCGGTTCTCCATCGATGGGTTTTCAGAGGACACGTTTGCTCAGTCACGCGTCGGCGTGGATTTTCACCTCACCGTTGAACGGACGCTCGAATTTCTCAAGATGGCGCAGAAACGAGGCGGCGCCGGACGGATTGAGGTTCGTATGATCGACTTGGACATAAACCGTCACGAGCAGGAAAGTTATAAGAAGTTTTGGTCGGACGCCGGTGCGATCCCCCTGGTTACGGCGCTCTACCGCTGGCCTTGGGAACCCGGTGTCGAGTGTGTTTCCCTACCATGCCTCAAAGTACTCCGCGAGATGTTCTTTTACGTCAACGGCAAAGCGACACTATGCTGTTGGGACTCACACGAGCGGGCCGTGATCGGTGATGTGTCAAAACAGCATGTTCTGGACATATGGAACGGCGCGATCAATCACCACTACCGCAGCGTGCTGGCCGAGGGCAGGCGACAAGACATCCTGCTCTGCTCCAGGTGTGAGGCTTATAAGGACCATCATTTCGAAGGGTTCTCTTCCGTCGCCCACGCATAACTGCCCCGCCGAATCAGGCGCGGCTTGGCCCGTGTAAAATCCACCAGAGTCGAAGGCGACGCTTGTGCAATACTGCTTCCCACGACCAGCAACTCGATGTGTTCTCCAAAACGTTCGGCGATGGCGTCCGCGTCGTCAAGGGGAGGTTCTCCCGCCCGGTTGACGCTGGTCGAGACGATAGGCTCGCCGATCGCCTGCACTATCCGCCGCAACATGGCCAACCGGGGCACACGAAAGGCGATGGTCGGGCCCAGCAATTTGCAATAATGCGGCGCCGTCGGCAAAATCGCCGTCAAGGGCGCGGGCCAGATATGCCGCAGCTTATCTTCCGATGTGCACCCCCATCCCCCTACATACTCCGCGACCATGTCAACCGAACTGGCGAGGTAAAGATATCGACGCTCGGCGGGACTTTGCTTGAGGCGCGCGATGAGTTCGCAGCCACCGTGGCTGCTCAATGGCGTGCTAAATCCGTAGAGTGTATCCGTGGGAAGAACCACGACCAGCTGGCGTCGCAAAGCGTCCGCAACCAGCGACAGAGTATTCTGATCGTCGACCTCTATCCTGCGCATGACAGACACCTGGTGGGGATCAGCCCTCGCGCAGTTTCTCGCGATACTTGCCCACTCGTTCTAAAACGGAATCGTCGCCGAGGGCGAGAATTTGGGCGGCCAGAACCGCGGCATTTTTGGGACCGTTTGAACCAATTCCCACCGTTGCCACCGGAATGCCTCCGGGCATCTGCACAATCGATAACAGCGCATCTACCCCCTTGAGCGGACCCGCGGGCACGGGAACGCCGATAACAGGCCGCACGCTGGTGGCGGCGACCACACCCGGCAGCGCGGCGCTCAGCCCAGCAGCGGCGATGAACACTCTTATACCCCTTTGTTCCGCATCGTGTATATAAGCGTTCAACTTGTCTGGCTGACGGTGCGCGGACAACACCCGCTTCTCAAACGAGATTCGCAGTTCCCCGAGAAGCTGATAGGCGGGTTTCATATGCGCATCATCGCTATCACTGCCCATGAGGACACTCACGACCGGATTATCGCTCATTGTTCGATCCTCGCACGTTACACCGAATCACGGACTACAGCGCTTTCTTGCCAATGTCCGTTCTCCAGTAGGCTCCAGAAAACTTCACCCGTTTCACACCCTCGTAGGTGCTCTTTATAGCGGCCGCCAGACCGGGTTCCCACGCGGTCACCGCGAGTACCCTGCCTCCGGTGGTAACCCATCTCTGTCCGTCCCTCTTTGTACCGGCGTGGAATACGACCCGCTGGGGTGTTTCGATATCACTAAGGCCCTCGATGGTCTCGCCTTTCTTGTAGGCTCCTGGGTACCCTTGCGAGGCGACCACCACCGTTGCCGCGAAGCGGTCGCCGTGAAAATCAACCGTCTCCGGGGGAGCGCTGTTGGTCGACTCGAACAGCAGGCGCAGGAGGTCACTCTTCATCAAAGGCAGCAACGCTTGCGTCTCCGGGTCACCAAAGCGGACGTTGAACTCCAGCACTTTGGGTCCAGCATCCGTCATCATGAGACCGGCATAGAGAACACCCGTAAAGGGGTTGCCCTCTTTCTCCATACCTGTCAGCGTCCGCTTCACGACGGTTTCGTATATCGCGTCGCGTTGCTTTGCCGTTACAAATGGTACCGGAGCATACGCTCCCATGCCGCCCGTATTCGGTCCCCGGTCTCTGTCGAAAATTCTTTTGTGGTCTTGCGACGTCGGCAGCATAACGGCCCGCCCACCGCCGCAAATCGAGTGAATCGAGACCTCCTCGCCCCTCAAAAACTCCTCGACGATGACCCGACTACCGCTGTCCCCAAATTTTTTACGCACCATGATCTCATCAAGCGCTGAAATAGCCTGCTCGCTTGATTCCGCGACCACGACGCCCTTACCCTGCGCGAGCCCGTCCGCCTTGATCACCACCGGGAAGCCCAGATCGGACACCCGAGCCTTGGCCGCTTGCGGCTCATCGAACACCGCGAACTCGGCAGAGGGCACGCCATGCCTTTTCATGAATTCTTTGGCGAAAACCTTGCTGCCCTCGAGGCGGGCGGCCGCTTGCGACGGCCCAAAACAGCGCTGCCCCGCATCGCGAAAACGATCGACAATCCCCGCCACCAGAGGTGCCTCGGGACCAACGATCGTCAGCTCGACCGCGTTGTCCAGCGCAAACTCGAGCACCGCGTCGAGATCTTCCGTATCGAGCGCCACGTTTTTTGCAACAGCGGCAGTACCACCGTTACCCGGCGCCACATATAGCCGCTTCACGTCTGGCGACCGACTGATCGCCCACGCCAGCGCATGTTCTCTCCCGCCGCTGCCCAGAACAAGGACATTCACGGTTCTACACCGTCCTTGACCATCGACAACAGACTCGCACCGTGACTCACCACGGCCAGTCTGTTGGTCCCGCGTTTCTCCAGAGCTTCGGCCAAAAATGCCTCGGTGTTTACGCACGGTTTGATGCCACAAGACAGGAGAGTATCTACATTCATGGCTGACACCATACGTACCTCGAACCTATCTGTCAAGTTGTGCAGTGACAACGCAGTCTGGTTGTTGAGGTCATAGTTTTTGTATGCAACTTTCAGGAACTTCGCCTTGTCGATCTTTAGAGCAGACTCCAGACTCGTCGAACCGGTGCCTTCCTCACACTGCGCAAAGTAAAGAATCGCGCCACCCTGTTTCATGACTCCCGCCGCATGACGAAGCGCCTTGTGAGCTTGCAGCAAGTTGATGTCGCACGGATACCCCCCAGCGCTCAAAACCATGACGTCGTAGGCCTGTTCGCTTCGCCACCGATAGATATCCGCATACGCCTCGCACGCTGCCATGTGTGAACGCACGGGGTGGCCCGCGTTCAAGAATACGAGGTTACCCGCGGTATCGCAAAAGAAGTTGATGGCAAACACCGCCTGAAGAGCGGCCAGGGTCTCGCACATATCCTCATGAACCGGATTACCATCGAGGTTGCCCGGTACGCACTTCGCGTGCAACGCCACCGGATCGCCGTCAACGAGACTCAATTTGTGGTTGGCCAAAATCGACGCGCGATCCGCAGCCCCCGGCAGTACGAGTTTTCGCCCCCCGCCAAATCCCGCAAAATAGTGAAAAGAGACCGGTGCCAGAAGAATGATCGCATCGACATCCTTGAGCGCGATGTTTATTCTCACTGGAGTGGCGCGCCGCGTCAGCAGCAACGCCGATAACTTGTTGTTGTCGTCGCAGTCGTGTTCTTCGACGTCAACCCCGCTCATAGCCCCCGACCCCAGAAGCGCTTTCTCTTCTTTGGTCAATTTGCGATGGGTGCCACGTGCGACGAGGACTTTGATCGCACCGGCAGCGATGCCAAGACCTCTCAAATGCTGGACCAGCAACGGCAGGAGTGTTCGCGAACCCTGACCTCGGGTCAAATCCGAGATGAGTACGACTACCCGACTTTCGGATGACAATGTCTCATCCAGCCTGGACAGCCCGATTGGCCTGTCGAGCGCACCGAGCAACGTGCCCTCGACATCGCTGACGGGCGTGGTTTGCGCAGGCCTTGCGAAATCCGCTGCTATATCCGGCGGCAAGCGAAGAACCGCATCGGCAGCGCCATATGGAACTCTGATTTCCATGGCTAAATCACGGGGTGACTGTGGTACCACTTTCGCCGTTTACGGCTGCCATCATTTCGTCCGATCGGCAGATGATCACGCTTTTGCCACCACCCTCGAGAAAATCGACGGCGGCCGCTAGCTTTGACCCCATGCTACCCGGCGGGAAGAAACCCTCATCGATCAGCGTTCTTACATCGCCCAGCGAAATCTTGGTGATGGCTGTCGCCTGCGGCGTTCCATAATCACGGTAAACCGCTCTTACATCGGTCAAAATGATAAGCCGATCGGCGCCCAGATCCACCGCCAGCAGTGCGGACGTCGCGTCCTTGTCGATCACCGCCTCACGCCCCTGGCACTGTCCCTGCAAGCACACGACGGGGATACCACCGCCGCCTGCGGCGATCACAATGGTGCCGGATGCCACCAGCCGTCTTATAACCTCGCTCTCGATGATCTCGACGGGACGGGGGCTGGCAACTACTCGCCGGTAGCCGCGATTGCTGTCTCCAACAGTTATCCACCCTCTCTCGCGTTGTAAACGATCCGCCTGATCTCTTGTGTAGTACGGGCCAATAGGCTTCACCGGGTTATCGAAGGCCGGATCGTGGACGTCCACACGAACCTGAGTGATGATCGACACCACTTCACGGCGCAGCCCGCGCCGGTGCAGGGCGTTACGCAGTGACTGCTGAATCATATAGCCAATACCACCTTGCGAGTCGGCACCACAGACATCCAGAGGCATCGGAGGTATCGTGTCCTTAGCGGCCTCGTTGCGAACGACAATATTTCCAACGATCGGCCCGTTACCGTGAGTTATGATGACTTGCCGGTTGTGCTCGAGAAGCGCCGTTATTTCATTCATCGCCGACTGGGTGATGGCGAGCTGCTCCTGCATCGTCCCCGTCTTACCTGCGGGAATGATTGCATTGCCTCCCAGCGCCACGACATCAAGATCTGTTATCACGTCGCAAGGTCTCCTGCCCGAATCTATGTCACTCAGTAATCGATTACAAGGCGTCGAGCGCGCTGGTTATGCTATCGAGTGCCCGACGAATGTTGTTCTGCGAGTTCGCGTAGGAGATCCTGATGTAGCCTTCTCCATATTCACCAAAAGTCGTTCCGGAAAGAACCGCCACACCGGCCTCGCTCAGCAAATAA
>JAOTUR010000161.1 GCA_029863805.1 Candidatus Krumholzibacteriia bacterium
CACCGCGATCCTGGTTCAGGGTAACTTCATCGGCATAGACGCCACTGGAACAACGGCCTTGGGCAACGGTGCGAGCGGTGTCGTCATCACCAGTGGCGCATCGAACAACACCATTGGCGGCACCGTTGAGGGCGCTCGTAACATTATCTCGGGTAATCCCTTCCAGGGCGTACAGGTTGACGGTTCAAACAACATCGTCCAGGGCAACTACATCGGCACCGACGCGACGGGGATGGCGGCGATCGGAAACGGTCAGGTGGGCGTCTGGATGCGCGCGGGCGCATCCGACAACCTGATCGGCGGAACGACGGCCGGTGCGCGCAATGTGATTTCGGCCAACGGAGAGGACGGGGTCAACTTCGGAGATGTCGAGCTGGGTACGGAGAACAACATCGTGCAGGGCAACTATATCGGTACCGATGCGACCGGCACCGGTCCCTTGGGGAACGTGGAGCGTGGGGTGCGTTTTAGCCATAACTCGGGGAACAATACGTTGGGTGGTACCACCCTCGGTTCCGGAAACGTCGTGGCGTTCAACAACTCGCACGGCGTAACGCTCCGCTCGAACGCATCAACAGGCAATACCATCCTCGGAAACAGTATTTTTTCCAACGCGCGGTTGGGAATCGATATAGGTGAGAACGGTGTAACCGCCAACGACTCGGCAGACGTCGACGTCGGAGCAAACGATCGGCAAAATTACCCGGTGCTGGCCTCCGCGGTGAGGACCGACACGGATATAACAATAGACGGTTCTCTCAATAGCTATGCGAGCGCCACCTTTCGCATCGAGTTCTTTTCCACGGCACAAGGGGACACCAGTGGCCACGGCGAAGGCGAAACCTACCTCGGCTTTACCGATGTCACGACCGACGTCATGGGGGATGCGAACTTCAGCGACACGTTCCCGGTTGCGGTTGCTCCCGGGGCGTCTATCACGGCGACGGCCACCGATTCTGTGGGGAGCACCTCCGAGTTCTCCTTGAACATACTCGTCAACACCGCACCCGGTGTTGTGGCCGCGATTGCTGACACCACGGTCGCCGAAGACTCCAGTCCCATCGACAATTATCGCGATCTGACGGAGGTGTTTGCCGATACAGAAGAGGGACACGCGCTGTCGTTTATCATTCAAGACAACTCGAATCCAGGCCTCGTATCCGCCATAATCGATGCGGACAGCGCCCTCGATTTGAGCTTTACACCAGACTCGGCCGGGAGCGCGACCATAGTCATTCGGGGGACCGACTCCGAGTCACTCTTTGTCGATGACACGTTTGTGGTGACGGTAAGCCCGATCAACGACTCGCCAACGGTGCTGAGTGCTATGCCCGATACGAGCGTGGTGGAAGACTCGGCACCCGTCAATGACTATCGGGATCTGAACGAGGTCTTTGGCGATACCGAAGATGGCGGGGCACTCACGTTTACCGTGCAGGATAACTCGAACCCGGCTTTGGTCACCGCGGTCATTGATGGCGCCGATAGCACACTGGGTTTCACGGTGGCGCCGGACTCCTCGGGCAGCGCCACCCTGGTCATCCGGGCAACCGACTCCGGCTCACTTTTTACCGAAGACACGCTCGTCATAACGGTGACACCGGTCAACGATGCGCCGACAGTAGCCATTGCCATGCCAGATACGACGGCGGATGAGGACTCGCCTCCGATCGACAACTACCGAGACTTGAACGACGTCTTCCAAGATACGGAAGACGGCGGCAACCTGACCTTTGCGATCCAGGATAATTCGGATCCATCGATTGTGACCGCGATTATTGACGCCGACAGTGCGCTGGATCTTAGCTTCCCACCCGATGCAACGGGTAGTGCCACGCTGGTCATCCGGGCCACAGACTCCGAAGCGTTGTTTGTAGAAGACACTCTGGTAGTCACGGTCACGTTCATCAACGATCCGCCGATCGTGACCTCGGCCATACCCGACACCACGGTTGAGGAAGACTCCTCACCCATCGAAGATTACCGTGATCTGAATGACGTGTTTGCCGATCCGGAAGATGGAAGCGTTCTGGCCTTCACGATTCACAGTAACAGCGATCCGGCCCTCGTCACTGCAGTCATCGATGCCGATAGCGCCTTGGATCTGAGCTTCGCCCCCGATGGAACTGGCAGCGCGACCATTGTCATCCGGGCGACCGACTCCGGCGCGCTTTTCGCGGAAGACACGCTAATTGTGTCGGTCACACCGGTCAATGATGCGCCGACGGTGGCCGCAGCCATGCCCGACACCACGCTGGATGAGGATTCGCCGCCGCTCGACAACTACCGTGACCTAAACGACGTCTTTGCGGATATAGAAGATGGTGGATCCCTGACCTTTACCATCCAGGACAATACGAATCCATCGCTTGTCAGCGCCACCATCGATGCCGATAGCGCCCTTGATTTGACCTTCGCACCCGACTCCTCGGGGAGTGCCACCATCGTGATCCGGGCCGCCGACCCCGAAGCGCTCTTTGTGGAGGATACGGTGTTGGTTACGGTGACACCGGTAAACGACACACCAACGCTCAGTGTGGCCATTCCAGACACGACGGTGAGCGAAGACTCACCGCCGATCGACAACTACCGCGATCTAAACGATGTGTTTTCCGATGTGGAGGATGGAAGCGGGCTGATCTTCGCCGTAGAGGATAACTCGGCGCCGTCGCTCGTGACCGTTACCATCGATGCCGATAGCGCCTTGGATCTGAGCTTTGCGGCCAACTCGACAGGGAGTGCCACCATCGTCATCCGGGCCACCGATGCCGGGGCACTGTCGGTGGACGACACCCTGGTCGTAACCGTAAGCGAGGTCAATGACCCGCCGACCGTGGTCTCGGCCATGCCCGACACCACAGTCGAGGAGAGCTCCCCGGCCTTGGCCAACTACCGCGACTTGAACGATGTGTTTACGGACCATGAAGATGGCAGCGCCTTGACCTTCGCCGTCCAGGGCAACTCGAACCCGATCCTGGTGACGGCCACGATCGATGCCGACAGCGCACTGGATCTGAGCATCGCACAGAACCAGGCGGGAAATGCCACCATTGTCATCCGAGCCTCCGACTCTGGGACGCTCTTTGTCGAAGACACCCTGGTGGTGACGGTTACTCCCGACTCGCACACGGTAACCGTCATCACTGCCCCCGCAGGACTCAAGTTTAGCATCGATACCGTTGAGTACACGGCTCCGCAGCCGTTCACTCTTGAGGAGCGCTCCACGCACGATATCGGTGTCGACTCGCCGCAGCAAAGCGGTGATACGCTGTTTCTGTTCTCGGACTGGAGCGACGGCGGTACCATTTCGCACGAGATAACCGTTCCGGACACGGATACGACCTTTGCAGCCAATTTTGATACGCGCTTTACCTTCGCCGTCATTGACTCCATCACCGACGTGCCCAACGACCAGGGCGGCTGGGCGCGGCTCCATTTCACACGCTCGGGGTTCGACCACGCCGACGAAGACTCACTACCGATTACCGTGTACGATATCCACCGTCGCGTGGACGATTTGGCTCTGGTGGGGAGTGTGACCAAGTTTGGTGAACGGATTACGGAAGAAGAGCCGGTTTCTGAACTTGCCAAGACCAGCGCACACGAAGGATCAGGGGTGACGGAACGTCGCAACCTGTATCGTTTTGAAGGTCGCACCTTTGTGGTGATGGAGGAAGCCGGCGCGCCGACGGCGGCATGGGAAATCATCGGCAATGTGACCGCACGACAGCAAGATCAGTACATTCGGCTTGTGCCCACAGTGGGGGACTCCTCGGAGACGATCCCGTACTCGGTCTACTTTATTGCGGCGCACACGACCACCCCGTCGGTGTTCTTCGATAGCGCGCCCGATAGCGGCTTTTCGATCGACAACCTGGCACCGGCCGCACCCCAGGGCTTTGACGTAGCCTACAACAAACCCGCCGGCAACGAGCTGTCGTGGCAGCCATCGACCGACGGTGACTTCCAGTATTTCAGAATCTACCGCTCGACCGAGCAAGATTTCACGCCCTCGCCATCGAATCTCGTTCGCACGACCGTTGACACCCAGTGGCTGGATACCGTCAGCGACGGGTGGCAGCAGAACTACAAGATGACGGCTGTCGACCATGTCGGCAACGAGAGTCCACCATCCACACCAGGCACGGTGACCGCGATCACGGCACCCACGATGCCGACGCACTTTGCGCTGCACCAGAACGCGCCCAATCCATTCAACCCCACCACGGTCATTCGCTACGATGTGCCGGCGAGTGGCGGACGAGTAACGCTTCGTGTTTACGATGTCGGTGGCAGACTGATCCGTACGCTGGTGGACGCGGTGCAGACACCGGGCGAGAAGACGGCCGTATTTGAGGGGAAGGACGATCGGGGTAACCCCGTCGCTTCGGGTGTGTACTTCTACCGCTTGCAGTCCGCGGGCTACGAGAAGACCCGCAAGATGGTGCTGTTGCAGTGATTTTGTGAAGATCCCCATCGTGGCGGGAGCTCTCGCCACTCGCTTCGGGAAGCAGTAGGGGACGCAAGCAAACGCGATACAAGTGGGGGGCTGTTTCGACAGTCGACTGGACAAGATGACCTGGTGTTTTCCCTTTCAGACCCCGGCCTATGGCCGGGGTTTTTGTGTGATTGATCAGACCGCCGGGTCGCGTTCTAACGTCACCCGGGGACCGCCCGCCAAAGGGTATTGATTTTGAGGAACGCTGTGGTTAGAATCAGGGTGGGTTCTAGGAACCGCGGTTGGACGACGACGGTACAACCACCTTGACTCAAAATAGCTTATCAATCCTGAGGCGGCATAGCCAAGTGGCTAAGGCGACGGTCTGCAAAACCGTTATTCCCCGGTTCGAATCCGGGTGCCGCCTCCATTCTTTTCTTCGCACATCATCGCACATAACAGGAGAAGGCCCGGGCGTGGACAGGTAATCCTCGTATTGTCCATGTGATCCCTCAAAGCCCATCCTCGCCAAGACGGAATTCGGTAGCTCAATGACGGTTGCATGCACTCGCGCCTAGTGTCGATCCAGCGGGGTGCGCAACGTGCTGTCGCTAATGACGTTGTGTTTATATTTAAATATCATCAGTTTTTTTAATAAAAATACTTGCATTATTTAAATAATGTGTTAGCTTCATCTCATGAAGCACAGCAAACGAAAATCGGAGTTGGTGGTGACCCCGAAACAGCGGAAGGCTCTGAGTTCGCCCATCCGTCTCGAGATACTCGGAAACTTCACCACACCCGGTGGCATGTCCATCGCCGACATCGCCGAGCGCATGGGCCGTCCGGCGAGCGCGCTCTACTATCACATTCGCATTCTGGAAAAGGTTGGGGTGCTGCGACAGGTGGGAGAGCGGCCCCGCACGAAGCGCGCGGAGGCGCTTTACGACGTCGTAGCGGACCGCATCGCTTATCCAACCAAGGCCGGCGTGGGTTCTCAAGGCAGAGACGCGCTCAAGGCCATGTCCGTTGCGTTTCGGATGGCGGAGCGGGATCTGGAGGCAGCCCTCGCCTCCGGAAAGGGGCGACGTGATGGTGAAAACCGAAACTTTTTCGCCTCACGGGCACACTGCCGCGCGAGCAAATCCACACTGGCGAAAGTCAACAAGCTACTGCGGGAAGTTGACAACATCCTTACCAAAGAAAGCCGCCGCAACGAGTACTCGGACGACGCAACAGAGTTTTTTTCCCTTACCGTTGCGCTGTTACCATTGAGAGGAAGAGAGAGCCAATAAGAGGAGGCCGTCATGAGTATTGAATTCTTTGATATCCTGTTCGTCGCCATCATTGCTGTGGCCTCACCCATCTACGGAGTCTGGGACTTCCGGAGGTTGAAAGCGCGGAGACAGGCAGCTATTCCCAACGCAGGCGTTGAGTTCTATGTCACGACTCTTATCGTCGGATGGGCACTGACGTTCGCAGTGTCAGCATGGTGGTACCTGGCGAACCGCGATTTCTCTGCGATCGGGTTGGGATTCGCAACAGAGGGATGGGGATGGTGGGTCGGCGGTTCGCTCGCGGTGCTCGCGTGCGTGTTTCTGGTTATCCAGTCGGTTGTTGTTCTTCGCAATCCGGAAAGAATCCAAACGGTACGAAAGCAACAGGGTTCAGTAGATCTGATGGCGTTGATCCCAAAGAACGAGCGGGAAGCACGATGGTGGCCGGCGGTATCGCTCACCGCTGGAGTGTGTGAAGAATTACTCTATCGCGGTTTCCTGATTGCCGTCTTCTCCTACTTGTTTAACACGTGGATGGCGCTGGGCCTTTCCACAATCATATTCGGACTCGGCCACTTCTACCAGGGACCGAGCGGGGTTCTCAAAACCGGCTTTGTTGGTTTGATTCTGGGTGCGCTCTATATTCTAACGGGGTCGCTGTGGGCGCCGATCCTCGTACACTTCGTCCTCGACCTAAACTCAGGCGTCCTCATGCGACGAGTGATGGAAGCGCCGGTCTCGCTGGAACCGGCAAGCTAGTGTCGGCGGCTCGGTAAGCACTCATTCGAATACTCTTGTGTCTACGGATGGCAATACGAGAATTGTTGACTTCGAATTCCAGATTTGTTTTTGACGACGATCATCCGAGTCGGTAGCTGAGGTACATCTGTCACTTCTTCAGCCACTACAGATCCGGATTCCCCCGGTTCGAATCCGGGTGCCGCCTCCATTATTTTCAGGTGCATTCCGGACACATGGTTAACACTTTCTCCGGAGTGAACGGATTAAGGGCCGGCTCAACCCGGCCCGTTTCTTTGTCAAAGAATCCTAGATCATAGTGCATGAAGCTGACCATCCAAATCTGATCAGCGACCTCTCTGATGCCCACCGTTTGGCCGGCGAACGCGGTGCTGAGATTGATTTTGCGTTTGTCGAAACAGATTCGGCCACAACGAGTGACGCGGACGCTGCGATCGTGATACGGGTAATCGGGCTGAGGCGGTGGCTCGTAGACCCGAGCTGACGGTGTATAGACATCGCCGGGATAGGCGCCGCCCAAGGCCTGGTGGGGACGCTCGTTGTTGTAAACCCTGACGAATTGGTCAAATCGTTCCTGCTGCTGCAGGAAGTTGAAAGAGGCGGGCTTGGTGGCCTCTTTCTTGAGGGTTAGGTGCATGCGTTCGTGACGGCCATTCTGCTGCGGGTTGCCCGGCTTGATACGTTGGATCTGGATGCCGAGACGTAGCCACCAGACCGAGAGCTTGGAGAGGCCGAAGAGGGCATTGGCGGAGGCAAAGGGCCCGCCATTATCGGTTCGGATGGCCTTGGGCAGGCCAAAGTCTTTGAACGTCTGCTCGAAAACGGAGAACGCGAATTCGGAGCGTGTAGACTTCAGCCCTTCGCAGGCCAGCAGGTAGCGTGATCGAAAGTCGGTGATAGTCAGCGGGTAACAGTAGTGCTTGCTGCCCAGCATGAACTCGCCCTTGTAGTCAGCGCACCAGAGCCCGTTGGGGTCGTGAGCAGCAACAAGTGCGGTGCCTTCGGCCTTGTGGCGTCTGCGCTTCCTGCGCTTGACGAGGCCATTGCGATCGAGCACGGCGTGAACCGTGCTGATGGCCGGTGGCTTGATCATGGGGTATTGCCGGATCAGCTTATCGCGGATCTTGGGTGCACCCCAGGACGGGTGTTCGCGCTTGATGCCGAGAATGCTGCGCTCGATCTGGAAGGGCAGCTTGTTGGCTTGGCGGTACGGCCGCCGGCTACGATCGTTGAGGGCATCCAGGCCACATTCCTTGTAGCGGTTGAAGATCTTGTAGCCGGTGACGCGTGAAATACCGAAACATGCGCATGCATCACAAGGCGTTCCGGGAGTTCACGATCTCACAGGACGCCCCCCCAACCTTGAACATCATCGGAGGGGATAAAGCGATAACGACGACCGCGACAAAGGCAGCCTCCAAAGGGCTGGTTGGCTAGTCACTTATCGCGTGGCTTGCGACCAGGTTAGTGTTGACGCTTCAACGGAAAGTGCTCATGACTCTGCTCGAGCCTTCTCTCGAAGTCAAAGGCGTACTTGGGATCGACGGTTTCGTTGAACGGGTTGCCACGCCCGTGGCACTGCAGGCAGCCCTCTCGGTCCTCGGTGGGGACGACAAGCCCCGCCGCCCTAGCATCGGCCAACGCGTACTCTTTGTTCTCTTTCATTAGCTTGCCAT